>JAEZJW010000056.1 GCA_023415595.1 Bacillota bacterium | reverse complement strand
ATTGGATAGATAAAGAGGTGCAAACATAACAATGCGATTACCATAGAACTTTTCCTTAATCTTCACCGCCAATTGATACATCTTCTGAACCTCGTCCTCTAAGTCACATTCCAATAAGACGGAGGCTTCCCGATGTGTAATACCCTTCATCTCTTCTGCTTTCTTGAGAATACCATCGATCAGCTCTCTATTATTTTTATTGGCTTTGGCATATTCAAGGGTCTCCAGGATCTCCTCATGGTTAATAAATTCTTCTGCTTTTTTGGATTTTACATCATACATAATCATTTCTCCTTTTATATGTAAACTAAATACACTTCTTTGTATATCCAGATATTTGTTACTAAGCATTAATGGCCGGACTATAATCTCCACGATCTACCGTTAGTTCATAACCAATCTTTTTCATTCTACGGTCAAGGCACGACCTGCATTCAGCTGCCTCATCACCGGTACAGATTTTATTATCATAGAGTTCATATTTTTTACGAACCGAGGTAGGTGATAGATTTGGCATCACGACATTGGCACCTGACAAAATTCCCTGTTCTCTTCCGTTTGGATGAATCGTTCCAAGTGCAGTTGTTGCGGGTAATAAAGCATTCGGTATTAATAACCGAAGAATACTGAGCAGAACTAAAGTCTGTTCCAGGGTTCCTTTTTCCTGCTCGGCAAAAGGAGTCTCATGATGGGGAAGGAATGGACCAATTCCTATCATTTGAGGATCAAGTTCCTTTAGGAACAATAAATCCTCAGCGATATTATCTACGGTCTGGTAGGGCGAACCCACCATAAATCCAGCTCCAACCTGATATCCGATCGCTTTTAAATCCTGCAAGCATCGTTTTCTATTCTGCAAAGTAAGGTTTTCCGGGTGCAGCTTGCTGTAATGGTCATCGTTTGCAGTCTCATGTCTCAACAAATAACGGTCTGCCCCTGCTTTATAGTACTTGAGATAGCTTTCATGGCTTTTCTCTCCAATGGATAAGGTAATTGCACATTCCGGAAAATGGTCCTTAATCATTTTTATCATCTCTACGATATCGTCGTCCGAATAATGTCCGTCTTCTCCACCCTGTAATACATAGGTCCGAAAGCCGAGTTCATAACCTTCTTTACAACAGATTAGGATTTCTTCATTGGTGAGACGGTATCGTTCGACAACTCGATTGCTTCTTCTGATTCCGCAGTAATAGCAATCATTTTTACAATAGTTTGTAAATTCAATCAGCCCTCGGGTATATATCTTGTTACCGAACTGTTTTCTGGCTGTTAATTGGGCTCTTTCTCTAAGGTACAGCTTATCCTCTTCCGAAAGACTTGAAAGTAGGGTGATAAACTCTTCCTTGGTTAATATCCGTCGCTCTTCTAGTTGATCAATCAGTTTTCTTATCTCTGCCATTTCATAACTCGCTTTCATTATTTACTCGGGTATCTTACATCCTTCTATAACCTACAGAACTATATATACATTAGAATCGTAAAGCCTTTATCTATCCTGGAATAACAAAAAACCTTGTGCTTTAAAAGGCACAAGGATAGTGTGTTTAATCCGGCAATCATTCTGTTCTCAGGATACTCTCGCCGCAGCTTTAGTTAAACCAGCGCGGATACGATAACCTTATAACAGAATTAAAAGGATGGATTTACTCTATTCTTCGCCTTCTCACTTGGGCGTACCCTCGTGGTCAGCACGATCAATTTGTTATTTATTTAACAATTATATACCATAAATGTCTACATGTAAATACTTCATTTATCTTTCTTATAAATATCATTTATGAAAGCGTAGTCAAACATGTCAGATTCAAGCTCATAACACTTTGTTTGTCAACAATTGGTTTGTACTTTAATTCGTATAGATTTTAAATGGATTGTGCTTACCAAAAAAAGGAACAGAGATTAATCTCCATTCCTAATTAATATAATAATTATGCATTTGTCTTTTAAAGTTAGGCGATCATCGCATAAACTTTATTTAAGGCTGCCAGAAAATACTTCGGATCCTGTGCTCCTGATATTGAATATTTTCGATCAAAGATAAAATGTGGTACACCGTTTATTCTCAAGCTATGAGCTGCGGCTTCATCCTTTAGCATTTCGGCTTTGAGCGAACCACTGGTAAGCTCATGGTTTAATTCTGATAAGTCCAGTCCTATATCTCCGGCTATTTTCAGCAGTTCCTCCTTGTCACCAATGTTCAGTCCTTCTTCAAAATATGCTTTAAAATATCTCATAATCAGCTCATGTTCTTTGCGGTACTTTTTCGCATATTGCATGATTTGGTGCGCAGTCTCTGTATCACCAAGCTTCATGTCATCAAAATTGTAGTTCAGCCCAACTTCCCGACCTGCTTTTGCGATATTATCGTTATTTGCTTTTGCCTCTGCATAGCTGATGCCATATTTCTCTGCAATGATTTGATGAATATCCTTGCCTGCTGTGGTTTTCTGTTCCATATTAAGCCGGAAGCTTCTGAATACCAGCTCCACCTCATCTTTATGTTCAAATTCATACAACGCCTTCTCAAACTTTGTATCACCCAAATAGCAAAATGGGCAAACAAAATCGAACCAAATTTCTACTTTCATAAAATACTATCCCTTCTTTCATCAATCACTTATTCAACAAGGGGAAACAGCTCTCTCCTGCTGCTTCCCCTTGATACTATGATCTATAACTTTAGGAAATCTTTTCTACCCATGCGGTAAAAGCAGTTAAAAATCCATTCAGAAATTGCCTGGTAGCTTCGTTGCTTAACGCTCCGTTTTCATCAATCAAAGTATGGTATGCACCTATATATGCTTCGGGCTGGGCAAGGGTTAAGACATTGATGAATGTCAGTACTTGACGCAAATGATGATTTGCACCAAAACCGCCAATTCCTCCCGGGGACTGACTGATCACTGCACCCGGTTTACCATTCCACACATTTGCACCATAAGGACGTGAGCCTATGTCAAGGGCATTTTTCAACGCTGCAGGAATGGAACGATTGTGTTCCGGCGTAATGAATAATACGCCATCCAAAGCCTTTATCTCATTACGGAAGGATGTATACTCCTTAATATCTTCACCATCGTAATCCTGGTTGTAAAGAGGCAGGCTTCCGATATCAATCATTTTAAACTCATAACCTTCAGGAGCATGATTTTTGACATAGTCTGCAATGCTTCCTGAAAAAGAATTCTTTCTTAAACTACCTGTTATAATTCCAATTGTCTTACTCATAATTATGTTCCTCCTTTTATAAAAATTGTTTAAAGTTACTGATTACGTACGGTAAATCTCGTACGAATAATCTGTGGATGTTCTATTTCATTTAATATCGCAACTGCCATGGTTCCACTTGTTACAACTGACTTTCCTTCAGAGGATCTGAGCAGGTGATCCTTTCCTAATACCGGAACTGTAGCTTCTCCCGGAACAAATTCTGCTGAAGGGGATACACCAACCCAGTTAACATTTTCAATACTGCGCAGAAATTCCAGAGCTTTATAGGCTTCTATGGGTATTGAGATCCAGAATGCAGCATTCGGTATCGTCTTCAGTGTATCTAAGAATAGCTTTTCATTCTCATCTAACAGGCTGCCGGTGCCAAGAATAAAGAACAGTCTGGGACTCTCCGTCTCTCGGAACATATGAACAAGCATAGCAGCTAGATCCAGATGCAGGTAAGCTGTGTTCGGAGCGGTTGCGAAAGCATTAACTATGACGTCAAAGCCTTGTATATCTGATTTTGTTAACTCAAATACATCTTTATCTATTACTTTTACATCTTCACCAAATAAGGAAATCGCCTTATCCTTATGTCGAACAATTGCTGTTACCTCATGTCCACGCGACACGCTTTCTTTGTAAAGTGCTGTTCCGGCCATTCCGGTTGCACCGATGATAGCAATTTTCATAGCATACCTCCTGATCTATTATATAAATTCCTTTATTATGTCTGCCAATGTAATGGATGACAGCTTCTCTTCTGTTGCGGTTTGAATATTATCATATAAATGCTTCAAGGTACCTTCTATCTTGGCTCCTACGGGGCACTTAAGATTCGTATCGCTGTGAATCGCGAACAAATCGCGATGATCTTCCACTGCAAGAAAGACATCCAGAAGAGAAATATCTTCTGCTTTTCTTGCAAGTCCGGTGACACCAAGCTTGGTGCTCGTCTTGATCAGCTTAGCGTTCTTCAGACGACTCATCAAGCGTCGAACAAGGACCGGGTTCGTATTAATGCTGGAAGCAATGTACTCTGATGTAATCGTTTGTTGCTCCATCAGGGCAATCACACTCAAAATATGAATACTTACTGATAATTTAGATGAATACATAAGCGCCTCCTTTTGTAACTATTATAGTTACAAATAAGTTTTTTGTCAAGTAGGAATAAATAACCATCGGCTAGTTACAAACCGATGGTTTCCATACCCCTGTCTCAGCTATCCTGGCATAATACATACTGGGCCGTTAATTAATCTGTAAAATCCAATCTAGTGCTTTATCCTTCCCTTGCTTTACTGCCTCCAAATCAAAAGGTATTGCAACATCCGGAACAATTCCCTTTCCCTCTAGCATCGTTCCGTCATACCAATAGTAACGTTCCGTAGACATACTGTACTCAAAACCATCCGGCAGTATCTTAGGTATCGCATCGGAATAATAGCCTGCCGTTGTTTCTCCAATTACTGTTATCTTATGTTCCGGGTTAGCTAACATATCACGAATTAAGCCCTCTCCCGCACTGATAGTATAGCCACTGGTGATTATTATCACATTTCCATTATAATATAACTTATTTGGCTTAACGGAAGCTTTTTGCAAAGGTGTAAATATACCGTTATCATAAGCTTGCTTGGTATAGGCTGGATATTCATGCTTCGTAAAATATCCCGCAATCAGAAGTGCTGCTTCATCGTATCCGCCACTGCAAAATCTCATATCGATAACTAGCGTTTTCTTATCAGCGAATTCCTTCAATATTTTTTCCATTGCTTTCTTTGTAGTGACTGATTTATTCAGTTCAGCCATACCGATTGCCTGAAAAACAATATAACCAGTATCCTTTTGCAATGTTCCATATCGAATATAACAATCTTCAAAACGATGATAATCTTTTATATAATATTCTTTTATTACATTTACTAATTCCTGTGCGTGATCATTAAACCAAAGTGGTTTATAATCAGAGGGTGTATATTTTTTATCCTTCCATGACAGTTCAACATGACCGTCGTCTAACTTTTCTACCATCTTACACATGTATTCATATAATGTCTCATCAGTCGTTTCCTGATTTACCAGTGGAGCATACTTATTATATTCCTTGTCAAAATCCACTCCATACAAATCAGAAAACGCATAATTTTCTTTTAGTACTTCATAATACATACGTAATTTACCGACTTGATCTCCTTGTATGACCTTATGTAACTTATGAAAATAATCCTTACTTTGTTTATCAGCCGAGTATACATATCTGGTTCCACTATCAATCAACTTTAATGTATTCTTATTTTTATCCAGTTTAAACTTACCGATACCACTATATAAAGTTCCATTTACGATCACTCCATCGTAATTACTCATTCTGGTATACGAATTTTCTGTTACAACGTAAATTTTTACTATTCCTTGATCCGCTTTTAAGCATAACCCATATGCCTCCATCTTCCATACACCATTAAATCGAGCTGCCATAACCATTAAAATTACTATTGTTAAAAATATAATTCCCGTGCATAAACAAAGGCTAATTCCTGCTCTCTTAATCCACTTTTTAATCAACTTCAGTACCCCTTAATAGTTAAATTTCAAATCCGATGTCAGTTAACTTCTCAATTGTGAAAGACGGCAAACAAAGTGGTTATAATTTTCTATTTTATGTCTGTAGTTATAGAAATATCGCTATATTTAAAACGAACATAACAAAGGCCACTGATTCTACTCAGCAGCCTGGCTTTTACTAAACTATAGCTCCAACAGCCTTTCATCTTTTATTTCATCCGGACTCCAGCTTATTAATGCAAAATTACCTTTCGAATGATCATCCACTTTATTAATCCACTCTATTTCATTACTTGCCTTTGCTGATAACAGCTTATTGGATGTTCCTGTACGATATAATGAGGCATTGATTACCCACCATTTCGTATTGATCTGGGCACGCTTTAAGTCCTCTTCCAGCCTGATTGCTTCATATACCGGTGTAGTTTCAGCTAATGTAACAATGATTACTTCCGTTTCTGCCTGATTCCGTAACCTAGGTAAGAGCTTGCGCGCTGCTTCCGGTATGTCACCCTGGGAACGCTTCATCTCCTGATTATAGCTTTGTGTTGATTCCAGAAGCAGCAAGGTATGCCCGGTGGGAGCTGTGTCTATTACTACAATCTCGTCTTCTGATTTCTCTACTATCTCGGCAAATGCACGGAACACTGCGATTTCCTGTGTACAGGGGGATCTTAAATCCTCTTCCACATATGCGATGTCATCCTCTGACATAGTCTCCCGTGCTTTTGTTAGCACCTCATTCTGATATTTCTTCAGTTCTTCCTTCTCATCTATATGGCTTAGGGTGATATTCTTATTCTCATGTATCACAAATTTAAGATGAGCAGCCGGATCCGTCGTAGTCAGGTGAATTTTATTACCTTTTGCTGCCAGGCCAAGTGCTATGGAGGCTGCTATTGTAGTTTTACCTACACCCCCTTTTCCCATCGTGAATATCACTCGTTTATTTGTTCTGTCTAGATCCTCTATCACATCCTGTAACCGGGGTATCTTATCCTCATGGATTTCTTCATTTCTTATTTCATAATTGTCTTTATACAGGAATGCTCTCACGTTATTCAAACCTGTAATATTATACGCCCTGAGTGGTATGGTATAGATATCAAATGCTTTTAGACCGGCTGGCAGGTTCGTTAATGCCCTTTGCTGCTTTTTAAATAATCGGGTAGATATCTCATCATCATAATCCAGTATGATACCATTGATGATTAGGATTTGGTTTTTCACTCCTAAGTCCGCCAATTCCAGGGATGCTCTTTCGGCTTCCTTAAGGGGGGATTCTTCCGGGCGGGAAACTAATACCAGAGTAGTCAGCTTAGCATTTGCCAGGGTATCTACTGCGTTTCGATACACCTCTTTCTTATCCTCCAAGCCGGAAAGCTGTCCTAAGCAGGAAGCCCCATGCGTACTTTCACTGATGAAATTACTCCAGGCCGAAGGAAGCTGAAGCATCCGCAGGGTGTGCCCGGTCGGAGCTGTATCAAAGATGATAAAATCATAATCCTCCTGTACTTTATTATCTGTTATGAATTTTGAAAACTCATTGAAGGAGGCTATTTCTATGGTACAGGAACCTGACAGCTGTTCCTCCATATTCTGAAGCACTGCCTCCGGTAAAAGTCCCCGATATGGGGAAATTACGCTTTCTCGGTATTCCGCAGCCGCTTCGATGGGATCCAGGTTAGCTACGACAAGATTTGGCACCTCCTCAATAGTAATTCCTTTATTATTTAACTCTGTATGAAATACATCCTGTAAATTAGATGCCGGGTCAGTACTGATTAATAATACCTTCTTTCCGCTGTCTGCTAAGGCAACTGCAGTTGCACATGCCGCGGAGGTTTTACCGACACCGCCTTTTCCGGTAAAAAATAAGTACTTCGTTATGTTAATCTCCAGAGGATAATATGATTTCATAGTGAACGCCTTTCTTTTTTATTGCTGAATTAACAGCAGCCTTCCTCTGAACAGTCTCCGCCCGAGCAGCAGCATCCGCCATTTTGATTACCTGCAGCCTGAACTTCCTTCGGTTTCTCACCCACAAAGCTAAGGGGAATATTCAGATACTTAACAAATTCCTCGTTCGATGGATAACGTCCGGTAATAATGATCTCGCCATCTATTACGGCCAAAGGTAATACTTCCATTCCCTGTGCTTTGATGATATTATTCACTGCCTTATTCTTGATAAATTCCTGAGGTGCATTAGACAGATTATATCTCTCAACCTTCACTCCGTTCTTCTCCATGGTATTCAGCACTGTTGAGATTCTTAGAAGCTCGGGATCCACTCCTACTCCGCATAATCCGGTAGAACAGCACATAGCCGGTTCAAATATCTGCATACTTTTCATGATAGACACTCCAATCTTTTTAATTATTTTATTATTTCGTTACGGTTGGTTCAGGGAACCAGTGTGTTGTCTTATTAGCTATCCTAACCAGAATCAGCATAACCGGTACCTCAGTCAGTACTCCCACTGTTGTTGCAAGTGCTGATGGTGAATCCATTCCGAATAATGCGATTGCCACAGCAACAGCTAACTCAAAGAAGTTCGATGCTCCGATCATACCTGCAGGAGCTGCAATATTATGTGGTAGTTTTAATAATTTGCATGGGATATATGCAATGAAAAATATTAAGAAGGTCTGTATAATCAAAGGTAATGCGATAAGTAAAATATGAAGAGGATTACGCAGTATCACTTCCCCCTGGAAGGAAAATAGTAATACTAGAGTAAGCAGGAGTCCGATAACGGTAGCATTATCAAACTTAGGCAGGAATTTATTCTCAAAGTAATCTACCCCTCTTCTCCTCGAGATCAGAAGTCTGGTTATGATTCCTCCGCTTAACGGAATTACTACGAACAGCACTACGGACAGGATCAAAGTATCCCAAGGTACATGGACATCACTGACACCCAGCAGGAATTTAACGATTGGAATGAACGCTACCAGAATGATGATATCGTTGGTAGCTACCTGTACAACCGTATAAGCCGGGTTGCCCTTCGTTAACTGGCTCCATACAAATACCATAGCTGTACAGGGAGCTGCTCCTAACAGGACGGCTCCTGCCAGATATTCTTTTCCCATTTCACCCGGGATTAATCCGCTGAAGATGCCATAGAAGAATAATACTGACAGACCATACATGGTAAAGGGTTTAATCAGCCAATTCGTAATCCAGGTTATATAGAGCCCCTTCGGATTCTTCTTGACGTTCTTGATGCTCTGAAAATCAACCTTCATCATCATAGGGTATATCATTACCCAGATCAGAATTGCAGTCGGTATCGATACATTAGCATATTCGAACTGATCCAGAAAATCAGGTACAGAAGGCAAGAACTTGCCAATCAATACACCGGCCACCATACATAATGCTACCCATATGGTCAAATACTTTTGGAAAAATCCAATTCCTGTTGTTTTATGGTCACTCATAGTTATCTCTCCCTTATTCATGGTTAATATCATTGGAACACATATTTTTCTCTCGATTTATTTCACACTCTCTGTAGTCTTCCTGATAGGTTCTAAGTAGTTTTAGCTGAGTCTGCAGATACTCCCACAGCGCTTTATGCTCCTGTTTAAATTGTTCATTTACCTTGTAATATGCCCATTGACCAACCTTATAGCTATCAAGTATCCCAATACTTTTAAGCACTGTCAGATGCCTGGATGCATTGGACTGCGTCATTTTAAGAGATGCTTCGATTTCACAGACACACATTTCACGCTCTTGTAATACCGATAATATTCGTAATCTGCTCTCCTCTGACAATGCTTTAAATATGTTATCCAACATATCATCACCTCCTGCTTATATAATCATATGAGCATATAGGAATATATTATGATGGATAAATATTTTGTTACCTTGTCATAAGATTATTTTACTAATAAACTTAATGCTTAATAATTTTAGTTATTGAATTTATCAAGCTTCGAATAATGCTTGTGACCTCCGGAAAGGTTATATACCTTCTTCACGCCGTTATTGATCAGGATATTCTGTGCTGCGTTTCCGGTAACACCCTTATTGCAATAGGTTACTGCTATAACTTCCGGATCCAGTTCCCCTACGGCTGACCGAAGCTTGGAATGGGGGATATTACCGGCGGTTTCAATATGAGCATTATCGAACTGAGATGCCGCCCTCGCATCAATCAGGACGTAATTCTCTCCGGACTTCATTAATTGATCCAGCTCCTCCGCTGTCATCAGGTCTCTGCCATGATGAATCGCGTTATCCAGTATCATACCGGTATACATGACGGGGTCCTTCGTTGTAGAAAAAGGAGGTGCATAAGCCAGATCCAGGTGGAACAGATCCTCCACCTTAGCCCCAAAGGATACGGCTGTAACGAATACATCTATTCTCTTATCCACACCTTCATAGCCTACGATCTGAACCCCAAGGAGCCTGCCGGTTTGTCTGTCTGCAATCGCTTTGATCACCATCTCTTTGCCGCCCAGATATTCCGGCTTATTGGGTTTGATGTTATGACAGACCGCCACTTCATAGTCCTGTTCCTTGGCTTCACGTTCTGATAACCCGGTTTGCGCTACCGTTAACTCGAATACCCGGAATATCCCGGTTCCAAGTATTCCCCGGAAGGAAAGCGTTCCGCCGGTGATGCAATCCCCTGCGATTCTGCCGGTTTTATTCGCTGTAGAGCCCAATGGTCTGTATACCGGTTTTCCCGTAACCACATGATAATGCTCAATACAGTCACCACAGGCATAGATATCGGACAAATTTGTCTTCATGCTATGATCCACCTTAATCGCACCTGTAGTTCCGATTTCAATTCCTGCCTGCTTTGCCAGTGTGATATTCGGGCGGACACCGGTTGAGAACAGGATGAATTCTGCTTCAATGGTTGTACCGTCTGACAGGATAACCGAATTCCCGGTAATCTCCGTTGCTGAGGCACCAAGATAAACCTTGATCCCATTCTTCTGAAGATGGTCCAAAACATAGAGCGCCATATCCTGGTCAAGACCCGGTGTCACCTGGGGCAATCTTTCGATCAAGGTAACGTCAATTCCTAGTCTTTTCAGATTCTCACATACCTCCAAGCCAATAAAGCCCGTTCCGATGATAGCTGCCTTTTTGGGCTTCTGCTGGTCGATGTAATTCTTAATGCGATTCATATCATTGATATTACGCAGGGTAAATACATTCTCAGAATTTACACCCTTGATTGGAGGTATTACTGAGCTGGCGCCAGTTGCGAGGATGAGCCTATCATAATGGTCAGTAAAGACAGTATCCGTAACAAGATCTTTGACCTCTAGAATTTTAAGTTCCGGGTTAATCGATACTACTTCGTGCTGTGTGTGTATGTCTACATTGTACTTGCTCTTGAAAAAAGCCGGATCTCTGGGAGTCAATTCCTCTGCAGCATCTACCTCCCCACCAAGATAATAGGGCATTCCGCACCCGGAATAAGAGATATAGGTGTCCTTTTCATATATTACTATTTCTAAAGCTTCATCATTTCTTCTGGCTTTCGCAGCTGCGGAGGTACCGGCTGCGACTGCACCTATAATAATCAATCGCATTGTCCTGCCTCCTTTCTGTTGTTACAGATACATGTGGAGTCACCCTTGGTTATTTGGTTCCAGAATACCTTCAATGAATCTACCATATCCTCGTTATTGCTGTATCTTATCCAGGTACCTTCTTTTCTTCCCTTAACAAGACCGCTATCAATCAATATCCTCATATGATAAGACAGAGTTGGCTGAGTGATCTGAAATGATTCCAAAATATCACAGGCACACAGCTCTCCACAGGATAGCATTTCGATTATTCGCAGTCTGGTCTCATCGGAAAGTGCCTTAAAAACATTAACATACTCCTTCGCATTCTCCAAGCAATCACCTCCATGATTCATATTCCAATATAGATATATATCTATATTGATATCTATCTATATATTATCCTTGATTTATTACTTTGTCAACCTATTACCCACTAATTTATAGCAATAATTATCGCTCCTCCATTTTTATTATCTATTATTTGCTTATTATTATCATCGTCATTTTAGATATGAAATACCCATATAATTGCCGATTTTAAAGCATCTATATGGGTACCTGCACTGAAGTGATTATTCGTATTCCATAAGCAGCAGTATAACAATTATCATTTGGAACCTTCGATCATATAGGATGCGACATAGTCTTCCAGATTTTTCTCGGGAACCCAGGAATGAAGTATTTCACGGCTGTTATCCTTTGGCGTTAGCTTGATATCGGTAAATCCGGCCTCCTGCAGCAGCATATGGATATTACCGATGTATTCTGCTCCTGCGATACATCCGGCCATCATTTTCAAATCCTGTTCGATTTCTTCCGGTAGCTGAGCGGTGGCCACAATATCTGAGATGGATAGTCTTCCTCCGCTCTTTAAAACCCGATAGGCTTCTCCAAATACCTTTTCTTTATCCGGAGATAAATTAATGACACAGTTTGAGATGATGAGGTCTACGGTTGCATCCGCTACAGGCAAATGCTCAATTTCTCCCAGACGAAATTCCACATTCTTAAATCCAGCTCTTTCCGCATTCTGACGTGCAAGACTGACCATCTCCGGTGTCATATCAACACCGATTACATATCCACTTTCACCAACCTGTCTGCGGGCCAGGAAGCAGTCAAAGCCTCCCCCACTCCCAAGATCAAGAACGGTATCCCCCTCGCATATTGATGCAATTGCTGTTGGATTCCCACAGCCCAGACCCATATTTGCTTCTGCGGGGGCATCCTCCAAATCATCTTCTGAATAACCAATCCGAAGGGATGCTTCTTTCACATCCATTGTCGTATCACCGCAACAACAACCGGAACTGCTGCAGCAACCTCTGCCGGATGCTCCCTTCTTTGCTACTTCAGCATAATTTTCTCTGATCGAATCTCTGATTTTATCCTTGCTTTCCATCCATGTAACCTCCATTGATTCATATCTCATATAGACGTAATAAACTCCCGCCATATATTCTCCATACAAGTATCCATTGACTGATCACACTGCTTTCCTGACAGAATTCAAAAACCAAGCCGTAATTACCCCATCTTAACTCACCAATTCTTCCTGCTATAATAACTATTAAAATATGTACTTTAGTAGAATAATTCTTAAATAGATATATATATATTAAACTGAAGTACTTATTAGGAGAATCATATATGCAAATACATGTGGTTCAACAAGGAGAAACCATTGAAGCGATAGCTGAAGCATATGGTATTTCATTGGAGTTTTTACTTCGCGATAATGAAATAAGTATTACAACGAAATTAGTTGTTGGGCAATGCCTAGTTGTAGCTATACCTTTAGAAACGTATATTGTACAGATGGGTGACACTGTAGAAAAGATTGCTGAAACTCATAATATAACATTAATGCAGTTGTATAGAAATAATCCATTTTTATTAGATCGTGAATTTATTTACCCGGGAGAACCCCTTGTTATTCGATATGACAATACCTTGGGTAATATGACTATACATGCTAACGCATTTCCTTTTATAGATGACAAAGTACTAAGAAAAACCTTACCATATTTAACCTACCTGTCAGTGATCAACTATACCGCGACAAAAGAAGGTGAAGTAATATCATATTATGACGATACAGAGCTTATATCGAAGATAAAGGGTTTTGGTGTAATGCCTCTTATGCTGTTAACGACATTAACACTACAGGGAAGTGCTAATATTGGAATAGCTTATGATCTATTGCTTAATGAAGATTTTCAGAACAAACAAATCCAAAATATAATTAATATATTAAGTACAAAGGGATATTATGGTTTAAATATATCTCTACAATATATCAATATATCAACTTTTAGAGCTTATGAAGGTTATTTGTCCAATATCTTCAGAAGCCTTAATAATGCAGGTTTCTATTTATTTGTTACAATTTCTCCGGGTATAAATGTTATAAATAATAATGTAATGATAGAACAGGTGAATTATTCAATTATCAACCAGCTTGCTCATAATATCATATTCATGTCCTACGAGTGGTCAACTAATATTAATCCGCCGTCACCGATTACTTCTATCACTAATATAAACTTATTTATAGATTATATTAATTCTATAATTACACCAGAAAAAGTTATTATTGGAATACCAACAGTTGGCTATGATTGGCAGCTTCCATTTGTAGCAGGTATCAGCGATATCAGGTTATTGTCATATAATTCAACAATTGATTTAGCACGAAATGTTAACGCAACCATCCAATTTGATGAAATATCTCAAACTCCCTATTTTATTTATTATGATGGTGGTATTCAACATATTGTCTGGTTTATAGATGCCAGAAGTATAAATTCCCTTTTGAATATCGCTAGAGAAAACAGACTACTGGGTTCGGGCATATGGAATATAATGAATTACAACGCTCAATTATGGATAATTGTTAATTCACAATATGAAATAGTTAAGATATTATAATACAAAATTTGAAGAAAGGTAAGTCTTAGGATTTACCTTTATCTTTTCATTCTCTCGGCAACTTTAGTTATAACGGGGTGTACGTTAATCTTAATGATTACTTCTTTCGCCTTCCCACTATAAAGTCTTACCTTCACATATATCTTTGCCGTCCCGATCCCTTTAGCTGTGATCACTCCATCTTTACTCACCGAAGCAATTTTAGTATTACTGGATCGGTATGTTACGTTTGCTGTTCCGATAGTTCCGGATGATGTTTTCTCATCTAAGTCTTTGACAATTTCAAGTGTCGCCGGTAGTTTAATTTCTATTTTTCCCTTTGAATTCTTCCCACTTCCATATGTTAGGGTTTTACTTACCGGTGCCACCTGAATCTGATCCCGAAGAGATATTATGCTACTGTCAGCTGCTTTCTTAGGAAGAATTACATACTTTGATCCCTGCAGGATTTGTATGGTGATATATCCGTCCCTATCAACCTTATAACCGCTGCTATAGGGTAGGGTTTCTAATAATCCGCTTTTCTCATTGATATGATATAGATATACTCTCGCACCTGGCTTAAAGTTCTCCCTGTCACCGACATAGATACGGACACCGGCTTCTACAGGAAGTGCAGATTTTTGGCCGAATATAATAACCAGTCCTCCCATATTTTCACCGGATTCAGCTTCGCTTTCCGTCTTTATTAACTCCTTCTGTTCCTCCCTTAACTCCTTCTTCTGTTCTTCCTGTAACAATGACAGAGACAGGTTAACACCCGTAATATCTCGCTTGGAATTAGCCAGATCCTTCCCTGTAAAGGTCCAGCTGTATCTCTCACTTCCACTCTCATCTTCTACTTTAACTATGATATTCTTTCCTAATTCCTTCGCTGCTTTTAGAAGCTTCGGGTCCAGCTTGATCTGTGCCTGGCTAAACTGCGGATCGGTTAATAACTCTGACGGTATTATTAGTGAGATCACCACATCTTGATAAGCTTTATCACGCATTAATTCCAATAATCTATCAGAGGCCGAAATCGGGATTTCGAGCTGGGACAGTAAGTTGCTATTAGGCAGCTGTACCTCTGCTTGTAAAAGCTCTGCCCTTGTTAAATCATACAGTACGATTAAGCTTTTCTGCTCTATATTACGGCTGATTCTTGCCCGGTATGTCTCCTCTGAACCATTTACATTAAGCTTTTGATCCATTAGCTCATAAACGCCTATCGTCCTGCTGACCTTTAGATCCTGGGGCAGGGTAACCCACTCGGGAGGATTAATATAGGTAATCGTTCCGATAAAGGTAGTTTGCGCGGATGCATCCGTGGTATTAAGCGCCTGATCCTCCCAATCGATACGGTAATTCAGCTGATATCCTTCCAGATCTACATAACCGGTAGTCGGCAGGAATGCCTCACCCAGTTCCTGTACGGTTGCCCTTTTATCCTTGCCCTTCGGAACATCTACCTGGAAGAATTCCGGGTTCTCAGGAGTACTCGGTTGAACGGTATAGTTTACTGTAAACTGTGTATTACCGGAAATACTATGATTTGAATCAGACACCATACCGCCTGTAAACTGATAGAAACCGCCCTTCGGATGATATACTCCGCTGCTGAGATTCCATGTCATCGGCATGGTACCGGTAACGCCGTCTATGTAGACTTCTAGATGGTTTGGAAGCAGCTCCTGTAGGCTGCTGATTGTCATCTGCTGTGCCGCGGTGAAGGTCCGGTCTGCAGGCTTTGCAGTAATAATTCCTTGTATATTGATAATGGCAGGTCGAATCGTAAAATATTCAGAATAGGAACCGGCATAAGAGCCTATCCCACGAATTTCAACCCGGGCATTATTTCCTGCATTGATATTATTGCTGTAAATCACTCTATAATCAACATTCTCCGTGAGGGTGACATTGTTATATCGGACTACGATATTCATGATCTGTCTCGCGCTGCCATTATAGACGATATTGTAATGTGGAATTGCAATATTCTCCTTCTTCAGTAACAGACCCAGCTGTCCCTGTTCATTTGTGCCGTATTCCTCCGGCTGTGAATTATCACATAGAAATCTCCGGGAATCCTCCCAGGTAAAATGATAATCCGAACCAGTGCGCAGTATCGCCGTACCCACTACTGCAGAACTGTTATTCACTTTGAAAACCGCGGGATCGCCAGAAACCGGCATAGTTCCGGTTAAGGGACCGCCTATCATAATATCGGTTGCAGACCAACTATCGGTGAAGTTATTCCAAAATAAATCAATCCCGATTGCATTATCCGGTGTAATTACGGCATTTCCTAATAGGGTCAGAGGTAGCTCGGATGCCTGGTATATTCCGTCGGAATAACCTGTAAACGATTGATTTCCGGTGATGATGCCGCCTGACATACGGAAAAAGCCATAGTTGTTCACTCCGCCGCCTTGGTTGTTAGATCTGTTTCGGCTGATTTCTCCACCCATCATATCAAAATAACCAGTGTTTAATTCGCAATATACTCCGCCTGCTTCATCACCCGTATTGTTTGTTATGGCTCCACCGGTCATGCTGAAATATTTATAAGTGTATACTCCTCCATGGCCGTAATAACCAATGACACTATTGAATATTCCTGTATTATCCTGTATGCTGCTTGAACCCTCCATCCGGAAGGTTTTATTACTATATACACCACCTACCGAACCAGTATTTCCACGGATTATTCCACCGTACATATGGAAGGTGTTATTATTGGTTACAGCAGCAAGCTGCGAATATAGAGTTACTGAAAGATTGTTGTTCTGTATGATTATTCCGCTATACATGTCCAGTATTCCCTGGTTATATAGAATAGCACCGTTCGCTGTCCTGCCATGGTCACTTTCCCCGTCAAAGATGATGGAAGGTAACTGATTACTTCCGCTATTATCCGTCGCTCCAAGCTTCAGTGCACCATGAATCTCAACCATACAATCAGTAAAGAGATCATCCCTGGTGATAGTATGTGTTCCGTCACTATGGAGGGTGATGTCTCCATAGATATGCACCGTTCCTGTAAGTTCTATATCTGACTGGAGAACCACCGTTCCTGTCCGATCTGCCGTGCTCTCTATCTCACTGACCGCCTTTTCTATCGTAGCATAGGGCTGCGCGGAAGTACCATCCCCTGAAAAATCATCACCTGTGGTGCCATTGACATATTTGACTGCCACATTCGATTTATCCTTTAGTGTAAGCCTTCCTTCCCCTGTAAGCCCATATTTAGCATCCTTAAGTTGAAACAGCGTTCGGTTAGCAGCAAATAATGCAGGATTAATCTCAAGAATACGATAGCCTTCGCAGAGTAAGGAAGCTGTAAGGGCAATTTCAGCATTGTAATTCCAATTATTCTTTACGACTAGTCTGTCACATAAGTAGATATCATTCGATCCAGTACTTCCTGCGGGTACTGAAGCACTGCCCGATAATTCTATGCTTGAGCCGGCGTAAATTCCTCCCCCTGTAGTTGCAGTATTATCGCTGATTGTTCCTCCCGATATGATTAAATTATCGCCAAAGTAGTAATCACCCTTCGCGTAATAAACATCATTATCATCGTAGATTCCACCTCCGAAATTCGCACTGTTCCTCGTGATAACCGCATTTCCACTCATATAAAAGTTACACCAATTATACACTCCGCCACCCATTGTATCGGATACATTATCGCATATCATTCCGCCCTTCATGGTAAAATCACGTGAGTTCTTAACCCCTCCACCTTCAGAAGAATTATGATTATTCCGAATAATACCACCTGTCATCGTTAGAAACATACTATTATTTATTCCAACTCCACAGTTCTGAATAATTCCGCCTCTCATGAGCATAGTATCTTTGTTATACACCCCGTAAATCATAGAGTTCTGTATGGTTACCCCTCGATCAAGAACGAAATTCCCGTAATTCGTTACTGAACTCCAGCTGTTATTAAAATCGAACACCAATTCCTGATCGTCAACAGCAGTGGAATTGCCTAAGGTTAAGGAACCGTCTTCCCATATATTGATATCCTGATAGGTTACGATAGCACTTCCGCTGACAGTATCGCCTACTATTGTTATATTTTTATGTATATCGATTACATCAATTTCGTGCGTATCACCCTGAACAATAACCGTATTAACCGTACCTCCGGAGGCATTGATAACTTCGACAGCTTTCGCCAGAGTAGCATACGGACCAGCTCCGGTATTGGAATCAGTGGCATCGACACCACCCACATAATACGTAGTGATCTGGGCATCCGCCTTCACATATAATGTACCGCCAATCAAACCTGATAATATACATGCAGTCAATAAGAACGCCTTCCGTATTCTACTCGTATTATATTTCATACAGACTCCTTTCATAAACCTTCTTAATAGTTTCTTCGAGTTTTCATCGATGCAAATGACCCGGCTGCTGTAAATTTTAAGTAATCGGAGTAATACTATAACATCATAGTTGTAAGTTGATAAAAGTCGGTAACAATTCTTCCTTCATATGGAACATTTCTGCTATTAAATAAAACTGCATTCATTCCAACCTTGCTTGCTGCTTCCAAATTATCCTCTCTATCATCTATGTAGTAACAGTCTTCTGCCTTACATCCCAATTGTTCTATTGTATGCTGAAAGATACGCTCATCCGGCTTTTGAATTTTCAAATCACCGCTAATGCTGATCACGTCAAAGTAATGATTAATGTCAAATTTCTCGCGGAGATATTTACTCCATCTGCTCGAATCATTTGATATAATAGCCGTCTTGTAGTGTTTGCTTACGGATGTTATAAAATCATAAAAACCATGATTTATTTCCATCGTATCTAAATATTCTTTTTCAATTTTCTCTATGTCGCCTTTAAAGCCAAGAGCTTCCCATACCTCTAACGAGGTTAATTCGCTCACATCAGCTTTGAACCAGGTTGGAGTTATATCTTCCGGTCTTAAATCAGGAAAGGTCCTTTGAACATAGGGAACAAAATCTTCTCCCGTTTGCCTTACGATTACACCATACATATCGAGAATGATCGCTTTCATGAGATTAATTATCCTTTCCTGCTATTCAAATTTACTTATATGACAGGCTTATAACGCCCTTAACGATTCATATTTTATCATAAATCGAGCTAATATACCATGCTTTTCCAATACATAAAAAAGTAATCACAGGTACATGAAAACCCATGATTACTTTTATGTGAACTCCGAACCCCTTATTCTATTGCTACTTGGTTAAGGGTTATTTGATCGCTGAGAATTTTATTTTATTCTTTTTCGCATAGGTTTCTGCGTAAGAACCGCGCTTTCCCCGGATCGTCAGGTTTGCATGGCATCCGAGAAATGCATTTTCACCAATGCTTTTCACACTGGCCGGGATGGTAATGTTCATTAGCTTCTTACAATCAAGAAAGGCGCCATTTCCTATGTTCTTCAGTGTCCCCGGTAATTTAACCGATGTAAGTGAGGTACAATTAGAGAAGCCATTAGCCTTTATTTCCGTTACTCCCGTGGGAACAGTAATTTCTTTCAGTGCGATACAATCCGTGAAGGTTCTTACATCAATACATGTGATTCCTTTCGGTAATATAACCTTGCTGAGACGATCGCACTCTTCAAAGGCACAGTAATCAATCCTTGTAACGCTATCAGGAATCACTATTTCTTTTAGGTTGTCACAGTCATAAAATGCACTGCTCCCAATCTCTGTCACACGATTCGGAATCTGAACACTTACCATCGTCTTATTATCCCGGAAAGCCTCACTCAATATGTTTGTAACTGTATCAGGAATTACAACCTCTGAGGCATCCCCATAGTATTTTGTAAGATATTCTCCGGTAATCAGCCAGTCCCCTACAGAGGACATATCCATATCTCCGAATTTCTCATAGTTCTTGTTGTACCAACGTACAAAAGCCTTAAAAAAGTCTTTGGATAATTCACTCTTTAGGATAGCTGCAACCTCTTTATTAGTTGGATTTTCGTATTTCTCTGACAGCTTCGCGTCCATGCTCCGATAGGCTTTCTCTCCATAGGTCTCTATGATGAAGTGCATCATCCTGAACCCAAGCTGATAGGAACTCCAGCCGCCTGTCAACTCAACAAAGAAATCCTCCATGTTTGCCTCAGTCAGCTTATTATTAAAGCCCTGCAGATTAATATACCCATCATAATAACCATTCATTACCGTATCCTCTTTGGTAATCAAGGTCGTATAATAGGTGGTGAAGCCTTCTCCCAAGATCATCCCCGGAAAGCAGCCGTTTCTCATATCTATCACATGCAGCAATTCATGGATCAGTACATATTCTTCTCCGTCCAGCAGCCTGATATCCTCCGGTGAAATCAATACACCATTGGAACCGACTGCCACGGAGGTGGTATCCTTATGAACTACGGCGATACTGATTTTATCATGCTTCTTATTCACAGCCTTCAGTTCTTTGCCTGTTTCATAGTATTTTTCGATTTCATCATCCATATTAAATTCATTGGAGCCGTTGAAACGTTTGGTATAGAAGCGGTATCCCGTCTCAGCCTCAATCATATCCATGATATGATTGATCAGATTGATTGCATCAACCGGAACCTCAACACCGTCATCAAGGAATAATATAAATCTTGACGTCTCGATATATTCTTCCTTCTTAGTCTTATAGTAGGTTCCATCCTCTTTACTGAGGTCAAGTCCTGAGAGGAATACTGCCTGATCAGAATTCTTAGGTGCTGTATATTTTTTACTGGATGGATTTTTTACATTCAGAGTTATAACCTTCTTAACACCGCTCTTATCATCCTTTGCCGTAATCGTTGTCTTCCCGGCTGATAATGTGTAAAGTATTCCACTTTTCTTATCAATCATTGCAACTGTAGTATCCGAAGAATACCAGGTCAGGGTTGCTTTTTTGATTCCCTGCGTCTTAGCAGATAGCTGATAAGAGTTACCTGCCACAAACTCTTCCGGAATATTTGTAATTGTGATAGATGGTTGACTTGCCGTTGCAGCCTGAACTATCTTTGCAGTACTTGGTGCCACATCCAGTATCACAAACGATAATGTGATAAACACTGTTACGACAGCCCGTATAACCAGATTCCTAAATTTCATACATTGAACTCCCCTTCAAAATAAATATTAGGTGGATCCTTGCTCCCCTGTCATTATAACTAATCAGACACCTGTTCCGTCACATAATGCATAAAATAATCAGAAGGACGATTATTAATGTCCTTAAGTAGGGTGTAACCTTGTCATACCATTCATTCACATAAGAAGTCCCGAAACCTAAATCAGAAAAGCACCGTGTGGTTGAATTCCGACACGGTGCAATGTTATAAATCTATTCAATCAGTTTTATCCATATCTCCATATTTGTAGTTTCAGGGGAATGGCTTGCATATCGCTCGGCACAGAATACATCAGTTAGTAATTTGTGCTTGGGTAACCATGTAGTGTATATATACTGTTGCGCTTTGTAAAGAGCATCTATAACAAGAGCCTCAAAGTTCTCCGCTTCAAATGAACAAACGACATACTTACCCGGTGGTAGCACCCAACTCATTAAGCCATAGGAAGCTGCTATCTGCCCGGACCTTGCACCTGCAAAATAACTGAAACACCCTTCTACTGAGCTGGGATATGCCACACCTATCTCCTCATTATACGTAGATAATTCCGGTACGGTAATCTTTCGCTCGTGAAAACTTCGCCAAAGGATACCCAGTGGGTCAGCACCTGATTCTGTCCCAAGTCCTTCTACAAATTGAACCGGCATATCTATGTTCATCCCGGTAAAATAGATGGGTTCCGAAATCTGTTGCCTGTTTATTTCCAGAACAATTCCATCTGTAATTAATGGTACTCCCTCGTCGATCATAACATAATGAAGTAAAAGCTCCGGTTTTGTCATTCTGTTTAGTGTGATAGGATTCCTGCGATACTCATCCGGGGTCATCCCAAAAGTATCCTTAAAAGTACGGGAAAAATGTTCATGTGAGGAAAATCCAAGGTCCAGCGCGATATCTAAAATCCACTTGTCTTTTTGAAGCAAGGAAGCGGTTGCCTTTGCCAAACGGCGAAGCTTTACATACTCGGCAACCGGTTTTTTAACTAACCGGCTAAACAGACGTTGATAATAAAAAGGCGATAATGAGGCGATTTTAGCGAGATTTTCAATCTCGATTTCCTCATCCAGATGATTCTCAATATATTCTATTGTTTGCTGTATTTGTTCCCATGCGTGCATTTATAAGCACCTCCTTCACTTATAGCATACCATGCTGAGGAGCCTACCCGCTTGATTGAGAATGCCCTTTTATAAGAATTCATTGTATGACACCATCTTGAAATTCCCTGTCATGTGCTTTGAAAAAATCATAATAGGTACGTACATTATCCAAAGCTGTCCAACGTTCTACAGTAACAGGATTCTCATCCAGATTGTAAATTTTCGCTCCCCGCATGGCAAGTAAAAAAGGTGAATGTGTTGATATTATAAATTGACATCCAAAAAACCTGGCTGACTCCTCCAGGAAGCTCACTAATTCCATTTGTCTCTTAGGAGAAAGGCTGTTTTCCGGCTCATCAAGTAAATAGAGTCCATTATCCCCGATTTTGTCAGTAAAGTAACGAAATGCGCTTTCCCCGTTAGAATATTCCCGCACATTATCCATCAAATTACCTCTTACAAAGCGGGACTGGGTCTTACGTCTGGCGTCATTCACTTTCTTTAATTGTTCATAATCTGCCATAGATTTCAACTGAAACTGTGAGTACTTTGCATCCAAGTATTCATCAAACAGATTTTCTCTCTTCAGATCTATCCCTTCGTTTAAGTTACGGATGTTCAGCATATAATCAAACACATCATCGCTTGTAATGATTCTGCTGTTTTCCGGAATGTCCTCTTCCGTATTGATACTGCACAATCTGACATAGTCCGGGAAGAAATTCGATTTATTGAAAATTGTATCACGGCTGATGCCTGTCTTCTCTGCAATGATATTCAGCGCTGTCGATTTTCCCGAACCATTTCCGCCATATAGTATGGTTACCGGCTCAAAATCAAGCCTATCAAGATCATTCTTTGATAGTATTCGGAATGGATAATACGAATCATAACAGGTTCTTTGAATTCCCAGAACAAAGTCAAACTCCTTGTCAGCATTCGGAAAGGTTATGCTTCTTAAATAAATCATATCTGTCTCCATTCATTTGTCTATATCATAAGTACCCGGAATTTCCTCCTCACTTATGCATAAATCATGATCCGTATTATCCCATAATCTACGTATAACATTATAACATTTCACTGCATCACAGCAATATACAACTGCATCTCCCA
>JAEZJW010000022.1 GCA_023415595.1 Bacillota bacterium | reverse complement strand
CTGTGTCCCGGCCTTGTTGCCCTGCTGCCCATTGTGATTGGGCTCTGCTGCCTGCCCGTCCTTTTGATCCTTCTGAACTTCCCTGTCCTTCTCTTCCTCCTGGTCTTCCGTAAAGGTATCTTCCTTTTCCTTATCCCTTCGGCTCTGACACCCAGTCAGGATCAGGCATAGGCACAGTAACAAAGCAATGATCCTTTTCATGTGAACTCCTCCCTTATTCCAGCTATAAGTTTATAAGACCTTCAGCTAAACTCTATGTTTCAACAAGCTTACCGTTCTTCATGGTCAGTTGAAACTGCCGTCCATCCGCAAGAGTAACCCATAAACTGTTTTCTTCGGATACAGTCAGCTCCTTTACCTTCGTATATTCTCCGCTTTCCGCCAGCAGGAAGAACCCGAAATCAAACCAGGAATAGACCTTAATGCGCTCTGTGTTCTCTGTCAGTTGTTCCAGGAAGATCAATTCCTCTCCTGAGGCATCTACCAGCTCCTCTGCGTAAAAATCACGCCAGGTTCCTGCAATCTGTGAACCGGTCCACTTCTTCACCAATACACCATCACGATAATTAAAGATGAACATTCTGTTCTTTATTTGATTATCATAAGGGGTCGTCTTCTTGACAGCGACCAATATCTCCTTCTCCTGGTCCCCATCGATGTCTGCGGTCTCTATCTTCCAGGGCATTAATTCCCGGAAATCGTTCTCATAGGTCCTCACGAACTCTCCCTTCTCTTCCGTAAGGATCAGAAGAGTATCCCCGTAATCAAAGTTCCCATCGGAATGAACCAGAGCATAGGTATAGGAAGCATCCTGTATCCAGTCAATCAGTACTTCCTTTTCAAGGAGTGCTGCTCTTAAATCTTCAGGAATCTCCAATCCACTATTGGGTGCTCCCTCCGTATCAAAATCAGGTTCTCCCTCTGTATTCAGGTCATTCTCCCCAGTGGGTTCCTGCTGCGCCACTGTTCCATTCTCTCCAATGGGTTCCTGTTGTTCCTCTGTACCATTCTCTTCGGAGGATTCCGGAAGGCTCCCGGTCAGCTTCATAGCAGATTCCTTCTCCCGGGTTTCTGTCCCAGACATGGACGAGCTGCAGCCTGCCAAGGTTAAGATCCCTAGTACAAGCAAAAATCCCGGTATGAAGTTCCTTTTAACACGTATCCTATCTATGATTTCTGCCTCCGTTAAGTATCCTCTTACCTTACTATTTAGAATTCTTTCTTCAGGCTTCTTAAGAATAACTGCTCCAAGGCAGCTGCCGCTTCCTTATCCCGGTATAACACCTCGTAAACTGCATTGCAGATTGGAAGGTCCACTCTATACTGTTCTGCGAGCCTGATTAAAGCTGCCACGGTATAATAGCCCTCTGCCAGCTCCGTATAATCCTCACCCTTAACAAACATTTCTCCATACCTGCGGTTATGGCTGAACTGAGAGAATACGGTAGCCTCATAATCCCCAAGATGGCATAGTCCATAAGCAGATAGCTCATTTCCTCCCATTGCCTTAATCAGTCTGGCAATTTCTCTGGTTCCCCTGGACATCAGCGCACCTTTCAGGGAGGTCAGGCCAAGACCATCCAGCATTCCTGCGGCGATGCCGATGACATTTTTAGCAGCTCCACCAATTTCATTGCCCAGCAGATCCTCCCCATAATAGAACCGGATCAGGTCACTGCTGAAGGAACTTACCAGCTCCTCCTTCACCTTCGCATCCATACTGTCGATTACCATACAGTTCGGTATTCCGTTATAGAATTCCTGAACATGGCCCGGACCGAGCCAGACTGCCACTGCATTTGTTCCATCCGTATTATCTGACACCACTTCCGTAAGCCTTTTTCCAGTGTCAATCTCAATTCCCTTCATGCATAACACATAATAGCGATGCTTCAGGTGATAACCCTTCAGCTCCTGCATCAGACTTCGCAGTCCCTGGGAATTCACCGATATCACGAGAATATCCGATTGTACTGCCCTGCTTAGGTCTGTCTCAAGTACTATGCTCTCCGGTAAAGTGATCAGACCATTGGACCTTGTGTCGAGGAACTGTTTCATATGCTTTGAATCCGATCTGCCATACAGGGTTACCTCATGTCCGATACGGTTCAGATACCAGGCAATAAAGGATCCCCATCTGCCACAGCCGATTACAGTAATTATCTTATTCATCCTATGCTCATTCCAATCTGTCATTATTCTTCTTCTATTTCAACCCAGTTAATGTATCTATCAATTCATATACGTAGCAATTATTCCATAACCACTGCCTGAATATTATATTCCCAGTTCTTGGCCTAGTATTCAATTTTTTCCAGAAAAAGTCCACATGCCTCTGCCAATACGTTGATCAGGCTACGGTCCCCGGCCGCGAGAAGCTCCGGGACTGTCCCCGCGGCAAGCTTCCCAAGTCCGATTTCTATCAGTACTCCGACCATCTTCCGAACCATGTTGTAGAGAAATCCATCCCCGCAGATCCGCAGGAAGAGCATTCCCTCCTCAGAACTCATCTCAATGGAATAAATAGTTCTTACCATCGATTTATTTGTGGCCTTTGTATTTGAGAAGGCTGTAAAATCATGTTCTCCGATGAAATATGCAGCCGCTTCCTTCATGGCATCTATCTCTAACGGCTCTGCTACATGCATGCTGTATTTTCTCCGGAAAGGATTCGGATGCTCTCTGTTCCAGATCTGATAGAGATAAGTCTTATGCTTCGCCAGGTATCTGGAATGGAAGCTCTCCGGTACGGAAATCACCTCGGTGACGCCGATATCCTCAGGAAGATGTTGATTTACATATTCCATAAGTATCCGGGGCATTACCTGCCTCTTCAGCTTTACATTTGCAGTCTGCCCTAAGGCATGGACACCGGCATCGGTTCTGCTGCAGCCGATGACCTCTGTCTCCTCTCCGGCATACTCGGATAACACCTTCGAAAGCTTCTCCTGAATCGTATTCTCACTATCTCCGAGCTTCTGCCAACCCTTATACCGTCCTCCGTCATACTGGAGGGTCAGTTTATAATTGTACATACCAACTTAACATGCCTCTCTCTTTGAATTAGTTTGTGTCTCCTAAATAAAGTTCTGATAGTCTGCCCAGTTCTCCTGAAGCAGAGTTGGTGTATCCAGGCCGTAAGGACAGTGATTCTTACAATTGTCACAGTGGATACAGTCCTCGATCCGCTTCATTTTCTCCTGCCATTCCGAATTCAGATAGACGGAAACCGGTGCTCTTCTGATCATCAGGGACATCCTGGCAGAGGTTGGGATATCAATATTCACCGGACAGGGCAGGCAGTATCCGCAGCCTCTGCAGAAGTCCTTGCCCAGCTCCCTCCTGTCATGTTCTATGATTGCCGCCAGCTCCTCATTCATTACAGGAGGATGCAAGATATATGAGATAAATTCATCCAGTTCCTTCTCCTTCTGGATACCCCAGATCGGGAGGACATTAGAAAACTGATCCAGATACACATAAGCTGCCGCAGCATTGGCAATCAGGCCGCCGGACAGCGCCTTCATCGCGATAAATCCGATTCCCCGTTCCTCACAGAGACGAACCAGTCCGATCTCCTGTTCTGTAGCCAGATAGCTGAAGGGAAACTGAATGGTCTCATACAGGCCGGACTCGGCAGCTTCCATCGCAACCTTAAGCCTGTGATTTGTAATTCCGATATGACGGATAAGTCCCTGGGCCTTTGCCTCCAGCATTGCCTCATATAAACCGGTCCCATCCCCCGGCTTTGGGCAGAAGGAAGGGTTATGGAACTGATAGATATCCACATAATCTGTGTTCATCATCCGAAGGGACTCCTTCAGTTGCTTCCAGAAATCCTCTACCTTGGTTGCCATTGTCTTCGTAGCCAGATAGATGTGTTCACGAACCTCCGACAGCGCATAACCGATCTTCTCCTCACTGTCCGTATAAAATCTTGCTGTATCAAAGAAGCTGATGCCATTCTCATACGCCTTCCGTAACAGATGTGCCGCTTCCTCCCTGCCGATTCTCTGGATCGGCAATGCTCCGAAGCCATTCTTGTTTACTTGTATGTTCGTTGTCCCTAAGCTAACCTGGTTCATTTTTCTCTTCCTTCCGTAACTCTTCTCATACTGGTCTCCCTAACTGTATTCTAACACTTTATCCCAATGTTAATCAACCACGAATGCTTTCGGTATGGTATAATAAGAAACGATACAGCAAAAAATATGTAGGATTTGTTTCCGAAAGGAGCTCTCAATGCACTATATCGTTTTCGATTTGGAATTCAATCAGGATCTTCCCGCCATACAGGAGAGTACCTCCGGCAACAACATTCCCTCGGCAGGCAATCAACAGCATGAGGCGAATACTTCAATATCTCCTGTGGACACTTCTTCTGAGGACAGCACATCAGATAAGCGCATGCCCTTTGAAATTCTTCAAATCGGTGCACTGAAGCTGGATCAGAATTTTAATACTATGGCTACTTTCTCAAGGCTGGTAAAGCCAACCCTATATCCCGTCGTTAGTCCCTTTATCACAGAGCTCACCGGAATCACTACGGATCAGGTGAAGGATAAGGCAAGTTTTCCTAAGGTATATCAGGACTTTATCCGATTTATCGGGGCAGGGGACGCCGCTTTCTGTGTCTGGGGCAAGTCTGATGTGAAGGAGCTGTACCGCAATGTCTTCTATCATGATTTGGACCAGAAGCTACTGCCGAAGGATTATCTGAATATTCAGCCCTATGCCTCTGAACATCTCGGTTTCTCCATGAAGAAGCTCCTTCGTCTGAAGCACACGGTGGAAGCTTTAGGAATACCGTTAAGCTACAGCTTCCATGATGCCGCAGGTGATGCTTATTATACCGCAGAAATATTAAAGAAGATTTACCATCCCTCCATGAAGCTTAAGGCCTATGATCCCCAACAGGCGGTATCTCGGCCCAGGCCTCCGAAGCAGATCATTGATTTTGATCAGCTGCTCCGGCAATTTGAAAAAATGTATGGCAGAGAGCTGACCGAGGAAGAAACGGGTATGATAAAGCTCGCTTACCATATGGGCAAGACCCACCAGTTTATCAGGGAGCGATAGGCAGACTCTCCACCTGTGCTGATCCGCCGGCTACTTTACCCGTGAAGCCGGATTGTTTTAATATCTCCACCATATGCCCAATGTTGCCTTCCCCGGCAAAGCGGTCCATCTCAAAGAAATTATGATTAAAATCCAACCAGTAAAGAGGGTGTTTCTCATGAATTAAGGAAACCTCATGCTTCAGTACTCCGACATATACCTCCATATGGATCTGCTGGAGATACCAGATATAATCCATGAAGGGCAGGAGTTCTGTATCTCCCTGTGTGATTCCGGTCTCCTCCTGAAGCTCTCTATAGGCCGCCTCCAGAGATACCTCCCCTGCCTCAATTTTACCTCCGACAAAATTATAGAGTCCCAGGTAGGGGTCATTCATCCTTTTACAGAAAAGGAGCTTGTTCCTATCCTTATTCAATATAATAATGCAATTGTAATTCTTCATATGCTCTTGTCCTTCGTCTTTCCGTCCAGTTCATCTAAACATAAGTCTATGCCCTGGCATTCTGTCATATTTTGAATCTTGGTTTATTAGACCCTGTTATGAACATGTCAATCAGTTTCTCAGCTGATCCACATGCCAGTCTTTGACAGGTTCCAGCTTCCGCCATCATAGGTTGCTTCTACATCAGCACCAATGGCTCCAAGTCCGCTTCTCCATTTTGAGATGCTGCACTTCAGAGTTTTGTCTTCCTCATTCCATTCCACCTTCTCTATCTCAATCAGGATTCCCTCCGGAAAATACAGATTATCCTTATCAATCAGTCCTTGCTCCGATAACTCCTCGAAGGTAGCCTGCAGGGTATCATAACCATATTTCTCCTTCACCATGGACAGGAGTATCTCCTTTTCGATCTCCGTCAAATTCACCCACTCTGTGGTATCGAAGGCAATCATCTTAATATCCCCGTTCAATCCGCTGTCTTCCTGATAGATATCATCGATTACTGCCATATAGGCATCCAGCTGAAAATTACGACCAAGGTATTCGATTTTATCAGCACTGATTTGAGCCGGGTAGGATTCCAGAATCACCCCGTTATAATAGATCTTCAGCATATCCCCCGGCTTAAAACGATCCGCGGTCACTGCATTCCCCTTATCATCCAGTATCTTAGTTTCATATAAACTAACGGAGATACGATCCGATGATGCGGAAGCAGCGGAGCCCACCTCCGGTGTAACCAGTAAGCCTTTCCCTGCTTCGATTACCACTGCTGTAAATTGCTGAGCCAGAAATAACTCAAGCTCCTGCATATCAAAGCTTTCGTCCGACTGATAATAATCCCCCTGGTATTCAATGATGTTCTCACCTACTATTACGAATTGATCCAATTCCTTCGAAGCCTTCAGGAATTTGACCGTTACTGCCACCTCAGTGTCTTCTTCTCCGGCGGATGTTTTTGTAAACTCCATGCTTTTGATATCCTCATAGAGCTCAACTGAGCTGCTTTCGTCCAGGGTTATGGTATTTCCTATTAAGTTATCTGTCAGCTCCAGATTGGTAAAATCCTTTGACATACTTCCGATTGTTATCCTGTTCCTGGAGCAACCGGCAAGACCCCCCCCTGCCAGTAGAATCACTCCTAAAATCATAATTATTTTTTTCATCTGCTGCCTCCTTATATCCTATATTAAAACTGCAATAGTTACTTCATTACTTAGACGATACATCCCTTGTATCTGTTCCCTATCATCCTGATATTCCCATATCTGTGATGTCTATTATGGTATCATATTCCTTTCCTATTCAAAATTCAATAATAAAACAGCCTTAGCCCAAAAAGTACCCAAAACCTTATTACTGACTTTTAATGAGCTAAAAATCCCCTTGCTAAGACCAATCGTCTTATGCAAGGGGATTCTCATAGCCTCATATATTGTACCGGTTCTATAACGCTCCTTCCCTTTGCTGTCTGGTATATAACTTAATACCCTTCTTCAAAATCAACCAGGTTCTCCAGCCTCTGTTCTGCCAGGTAATGCTCCAGGTTTCTTAAGAAGATCCCCATTCTTCGGAAGTCATTGGTGGGAGAACTCCCCGATGCATGGGGAGTGATAATGACATTCTTTAGCTCCCATAACGGGCTGTCCTGGGGTAAGGGCTCCGGACTAGTCACATCAAGACCCGCTCCGCCGATCCAGCCTTCCTTCAGCGCTTTGATTAGGGCATCCTGATCGACCAAGGAACCTCGGCCGATATTAACAAGAAAAGCATCCGGCTTCATCCTTTTCAGGGACTGTTCTGTAATAATTCCTGGTGTGATCTTCGTGCCGGGCAGTGCCAATACGATATAATCCGACTGCTCCAGCACCTCGTCAATTGCATCTGTCGTAAAAAGCTGGTCCACATACTCAGGCTGACTGCTTAGCGTACGCTTAACCCCAAGAACCCTGGCACCTAAAGCCTTTGCTCGCTTAGCCACCTCTGTACCGATATCACCCAGTCCGATTACACCAATTGTGGAACCATAGAAATCCTTCGTTTTCCTTATTCCCTTCCAGATACCTTCCTTCTGCTGCCAGGCATACTCTGTCAGATTCCGATTATAGGACAGGATCATTGCAAAGACATGCTCGGCAATCGGAAGACCAAATACTCCGCTGGAATTGGTAAGCTGAATGTCCTTACAATGATAAAGTGACCGATCCATATAGCTGTCTGCTCCCGCACTGGGCAGCTGAAGCCAGCGTAAATTTTTCGCTGCCAAAAGCTGCTCCGGTTCCGGCCATCCGAAGATAATTTCCGCCTTATGAAGCTGCTCCTCTGTCGCATCCATCTTATTTACAACTGTAAGGACCGCATTCGGTGCAATCTGCCTTACCATTCCCTGATGTTCCTCTGTCATAGGAAAGATACTATTTGTCAATACCAAAATCTCTGTTATTCTGTCCATTCTGCCATTCTCCTTTACGTCTGAACTGATGATGTACCTGTCTCTTTGGTTTTCCTACGATAATCAGCATATGTTCTACCGCTTTATCTGCTCATTTGTCATAAGACATACCTGTAGTTTTGCATACATAAAACAGGCTGTCAATGTACTATGACAGCCTTTCTATGTGTATTATTTCATTTTCAGGATACCGAATAGAACATTTTCATCGTTTTATTTCAAAATATTCTTATGATCTGAATAACCTGGTTCTGTCTCTGTATAATATAGGTATGATTACTAGAAAGCGGGGATGATGATTTGAATACAGATAAGAGATTGAGCGAAGCATATCATACTGCCAAGAAATTATTCTTTGATGATAGATCCAAATTTGTTGTTTTCAGCGATATCCATAGGGGCGATGACAGTGTCTCTGATGAATTTACCCGTAACCAGAATATTCTGCTCCATGCCCTGGATTACTATTATAATATGGGTTATGTCTATGTGGAAGCAGGGGATGGGGATGAGCTCTGGGAACATAAAAACTTTAAACATATTCGCCTCGCACACAATGATATTTTTAAAGTGATTAAGAAGTTTTATGATGCCGGACGCTTTATTATGCTCTACGGTAATCATAATATCTATCTGAAGGATAGGAATTTTGTGAAGGACAACCTGTTTCAGTTTTATGATGAATATAATCAGACAAAGGTAGAACTACTGAAGGGGATTAACCCTATTGAATCTCTGATTCTGAAGAATAAGTCAACGAATCAGGAGATTCTCATTGTTCATGGACATCAGGGAGATTTTATCAATGATCAGTTCTGGCGTCTCTCTATGCTTCTTCTTCGTTACTTCTGGAGATTTATGCATGTGGTAGGCTTTGAGAATCCCTCCAGTCCGGCTAAAAATCTATATAAGCGGCATAAGGTTGAGAAGAACTATAAACGGTGGATCAAAAAAAATAAAATGATGCTGATCTGTGGTCACACCCATCGGGCTAAATTTCCGAAAAGCGATGAGCTTCCTTATTTTAACACCGGTTGCTGCATCAATACACGGGGAATACCTGGAATAGAAATTACTGATAATCAGATTCAAATGATAGATTGGCGCGTCGTTGCCGAGGACGACGGTACCATGCGTATTAAAAGAACCATTGTCAGAGGTCCTGAGCCTATTGACAAATACGATTGCAGAAATAGTTCTGTATATCACGATGCAAAAGGAAATTGCTCTGAAGCAGATGATGAATAAATTAGTAATTATTTTTGCTTCCGGAGGGGAATGATAAAGGATGTGAATTGAAAAATATGATGCCCAAATTCGCAATGTAAAGAATTCAAAAAGCTTAATTTATTGGATTCACAAAACAGGATTTTTTGAATTCTAAACGTTTAAATTCTTTGGATTTAATAAAGTATAATTCTTGGGCAGAATGGAGGATTTTATATGAAAGTAAGAGAAATCATGACGAAGGATATCGCGTCCTTAAACTCAAATGATACGGTAGAGAGAGCTGCACAGCTGATGAAGCAGTATGATTGCGGCTGTATTCCTGTCTGCACGAAGGATAAGGTAATCGGTGTAGTAACTGACAGAGATATAACGATCAGAAGTACTGCTTCCGGCCAGGACTGCCATCAGAACGTAGGTGATATCATGTCAAAGGACCTGGTGGTCGGAAATCCTGACATGGATGTTCAGGATGCCGCACGTCTGATGAGCGAACGCCAGATCCGCAGACTTCCTGTTGTGGAGAATAACAGTCTGGTTGGTATCGTTGCCCTTGGTGATATTTCACTGGAGCCCACCTATCAGAAAAACGCCGAGAGAGCTCTTAAGAATATCTCCGAGCCCGGCAGTGGTGTAAAATAACCAGATTATAATACGGAAAGAAGAAGGATTATGAAGCTGTTCCATGAACAGCTTCATAATCCTTTCTTAATACATGATTCATAAAATGTCTGCGAAGCTGACATTTTTGAATATGCGCGAAGGCGAATGCGAGCGAGCCCAAGCGATCAAAGCCTACACAGTAGGCCCCAGAAACTCGCATAGCGTGTTTCTTCCGGATACATGATTACAGTATATGATATAACTCCTTCAGATTTCTGATCTCATAATCCACCCTCGCAGATGTATGGTTAACATGAGCGTACGGGTTATACCAGCAGGTATCAATCCCGGCATTATTACCACCCAGAATATCGGAGGACAGAGTATCTCCGATGATCAGTGTTTTGGATAAATCAAGATTCTCAATCCGATCAAAACAATAGTCAAAGTATTCCTTCCGGGGTTTCTGAGATCCGGTCTCCTCTGAGACAAAGATCTTCTTCACATAGCGGTCTACTCCGGATTCCTGAAGCCTGCTGTATTGTGTTGCCGTAACGCCATTCGTAACAATATAAAGGTCATACTTATCTTTCAGGTAGTTTAATACCTCAATGGCTTCTTCAATCAGAATGCTTTGCATTCCCAAAAGTTCCTGGTAATCATCCTCGAAGCCTACTCCTTTATCCTCTATGCCAATCTCTTGGAACAACACGCCAAATCTTGAATAAATCACTGTATGGCGGTCAATTTCTCCAAGCTCATAACGTTTCCATAAGGCTTTATTAATTTCCGAGTATCGCTTGCTGATAGCGTCATTGAGCGGATATCCGTATTTCTGAAAGGCAAGCCTGAGTGCTTCCCTCTCACAGGCTCCAAAATCAAATAAGGTATCATCCGCGTCAAGTAAAATTATCCGATATTCTTTCATCCCATGTCCTCTCTTCTGCTTTCCGGGCGATATCATCACTTATTCTTCATTGCCCGGAATTTAAACACCTGTGTACCTGAAGCAACTAGTGCCATTATAGCATAGACTGTTCCTAGGAACAAACCTTTTTTAAATCACGACCACCGGCTTAGCCGGTGGTTTGTTTATCCCCCTATAAGGGGGTGTTACCTGCCTGCGCCCGGAAGGCGCTCTGAAGGTTCTGCCAGCTGCACTTCATTCTCGGGCTAGCCCTAAAGGGCTTTCTAGTAGGCCTTCTGAGCCTTGCTATCCCCTTTGGATTTTCCTATGGCTTTATTTATCAGCCATCCCCTTGGGATTCTATATATTGCTCTTTTTTACTGGCTCACCCGTAAACGGGTCTACATATTCATTCAGCGTGAGCTGATCATTCAACTTATCTTCTTGCAATTGCTGTTGAATGTACTCCTGAATTTTCTTGGCATTCTTCCCTACTGTGTCAACATAATAGCCTCTACACCAGAAATGCCTGTTTCCATACTTATAC
>JAEZJW010000151.1 GCA_023415595.1 Bacillota bacterium | reverse complement strand
TAAGTTTGGTCCATTTCATTTTATTGGAGGTGTAATATTGGCTAACATTAAATCTGCTAAAAAGAGAATTTTAGTAAACGAGAAAAAGGCTGACAGAAACAAGGCCATTAAGTCTAAAGTTAAGACTTTAATCAAGAAGGTTGATTCTGCAGTCGCAACCGGTGATAAGGAAGTTGCAAAGGCTTCATTAGTTACTGCTGTTTCTGAGATCGACAAGGCTTGTTCCAAGGGCGTGTACCACAAGAACACAGTTGCTAGAAAAGTTTCCCGTTTAACTAATTCTGTGAATAAACTTGCATAATAAATGATGATAGGCTGTCCGAAAGGACAGCCCTTTTTTTATTCATAAGAAATACAAGTACACATATGGAAGCCATAACTTCTCAGCGAGTTTTCACAGCATACATAGCAAGAGGCATCTTACTCTCCTATCTACGGTTAATGCTAACCGTGAAGGATAGAGATAAGATGCCTCTTATATTCTGATCAGCTAATTATGCTGTTCTTTTATCTGCTACACTAACCGTAAAATGACTTAATTAATTCCCTGTCTCTGCACTTTAATGTAGTTCATCATCAGATGTACCGCTTCCGCTCTGGATATATGATCCTTAGGATTGAAACGGTTATCTGCTTCTGCCTCCATTAAGCCAAAGCCCTTAGCCAAGGCAACTGCACCCAGGTATTCTGCCTGAATGTTGCTCTCATCCGCATATCCGGTCGTGTAGATTCCCTTCATGCCTGCAAGTTTACTTAAGCCCAGCTTGTCGATGAAGTTAAACGCCAGCTCTTCTCTGGTAATCGGTTTGTTGTTCTTTGCTGCACTGCCTTCTTCCGTGCTATAACCATAACCGATCTGAGATAACAGGTCATTGAATTCTGCTACGGTAATGTCCTGATTCGGATAGAAATGATTGCCCTCAAAACCGATCTTCATATCTGCCAATAATAAGATTTCTCTGTTCTCCGGTTTCTCTTCTACATCCTCATATACGAAAGGCTGTGCCTTCTTATATTCCGTACCGTCATAGTTCAGCTGTGCACCGGTAAAAGGTGAGATATAAGGAGGATTGATATCGGGGCGATATACCAGTCTGACTTCGTATTTCACGGAGTATGCTTCGGAATCATCATAGTATTTCTTCTCTCCGCGATAATTCGGATCATAGGTGTTCACTTCGTTGATTTCATATACCAGGTGATAGCCTTCCTTCGCAAGGTAAGCGTCTAAAGCCTGATCTGCCTTCATCGCATCCTTCGTGGATTCAAATACAACAGCATCGAACCAATTGGTACGGTAATTATAGATCTTACCGGTTACACCATCAACAGCACCATAGATGCCATTGTAGTCAAATTCCACTCCTTCATTGAACCTGTTATACTGGAAGTAATAGCCGCCATATACCGGTATATTTTCTCCCTTATAATATGCTACATAGTCTTCTCTTGAATCTACCAGCTTTGTCTTCTTAAACTTACTGCTGATCTCTGTCTTCAGAAAGGCTTCTAAGATCTGCTGGGATTTTTCTTTATTGTATTTGATTTTTACGGAATTCCATTTGCCGGTCTTCTCATCATAATTACTCTTTACGCTGGCATAGAAGCTTAAAATTTTGCCTGTTTTCGCATCTACAGTAGCGCTGGCATAGGCGCGGTAATAATCCTTATCCTTCTCGTAATCTACCGGTCTGGCATCCTTAAGGTCGATGTTCCAAACATAAGAGCCTACTGAATTATAGTAGCCGTTGGATTTGCTCAGATAAGCATTGTAACTCATCAGGTTCTTATCAATATATAGGGATTTGTTACCGGTAACCTTCTCGATCGCTTCTTCCTTAGAGATAAGGCTTTCCAGTTCCTTGATCTTCGCAATCTCTTCTTCAGTAAGGGTAACTGGTGCACGATCTGCTTTACTCTCGGTAGCCCCGGCAGCATCCTCCGCCTTCATATTACCATTGCCATAATCCTTCTGGATCCATTCCGATCTGGTCAGATAGACCTTACCGGTCTTCGCATCCACTGAGATGTATCCCTGGTCGGGCTCATAGATCAGGAAGGCATTCTTAATATCCGTATTTGCTGCTATGGAATCATAAATCCGATAGTAATTCATCCTGTATTTCAGGTTCATCTTCAGATTCTTTTTCAAGATTTCTGTTGCCTTATTCTTTGTTATCGCTGCGTCTGCGGATGGTATTTTCGCATCATACAGCCAGGAGATGGAAGCGCCTCTGATTTCACCGGTGACACTGTCTACCCAAACAACAACTGAGTTATCAGGAAAGCTGATTCCGTTCTCAATTCTCTGGTAGTTATAGATGTATGCTCCGCTATAGATACCTTCATAGTCCGATGACAGGTATTCCAGCTTAGGAGCGACCTCCGGAGCTATCTTTGCAATAAACTGATCTGCCTTCTCCTTCAGCTCCTTTTTAAGGTAGGTCGGCAGGGTTCCATTCTTCTCGTTATAACTATATTTGTTGTAATAAGTAATATGATATGCCTGATCACAATTTACCTGGATATAACTATAGTCTGCGGGATTCCTCCAGGTTAAGCTCCAGGTAGAATTCGCATAGGAGCTTGATTCATTAAAATAATAGTCAAACTCTGAATACTCCTTGGGAATTGTTATGATCGCTTTCACTGCTTTAATTACATTCTCCAGAGCTTTATCAGAGGTGGCTTTCCCGGCAGGCATCGACGGATTATATTCACCGACTGCAATCGGCATGATATCCGGTTCCGGTGCTGTTGCTGACTTTCCGGCTGCAATTCCTCCCGGAATACTTGTTACCAGCATTACTCCACTTAACAGTAATGTAATAAGTTTTTTCATATAATTTCTCCTTTCATGATATTTTCGGTTTATTTATCTACCCTTTCGTCCATTAGACGAAGTAATCCCTTCCATGGTTTCAAATTTTTATAAATTTATTAACATTTTACCACTGATTCATAATTTTTACTATGAGAATTGCATGGCACAGGGATTTTATGAAAAATGTATGTCATAAAACAACAAAGTAGAAAGGCTTGAAACCCCAAATATAAGGTTTCAAGCCTTTCTTTAGCGGAAGCGGTGGGATTCGAACCCACGAGCCCGTGAGGGCTACCTGATTTCGAGTCAGGGCCGTTATGACCACTTCGATACGCTTCCATATCTATATGATGATCTGTAAGCATGTATTTACGGATCGAATCACCTAATTTTACTTAACCTGTACTTCTGGCACTGAAGGTGATAATGAATAGCTCAACACCGATTTTCTCCACCATCCGTCCAGTCTTTACCTGTTCCTCTACCTCTGTACCGAATTCCAGGGCTTCCATCAGACGTTTTATGGTGAAGTTCTTCGCCTGGCTGATATACTTGCCGGCAGCAAACGGCGGTACCCCGACCATTTCACTGATAGCCGAGGGGGAATGCCCTCTTCCGGTCAGGTCCTTTGCCTGCAACAGGATATTAAAATGTCTTATGATCAGATACAGGATCGACATTGGCTTCTCCCTGAGAGCCAGCAGATCATAATATAAATCCAAAGCCCTCTCCTGCTGTTTTGATCCGATTGCATCAATCATCTGAAAGATCTTGCCCGTCAGCTGAGTGGTAACTACCTCATCGATATCTTCTGCCGTAATGACATCCCTGCCATAGGTATAGCTGATCAACTTATCAATCTCACTCTTAAGATTCATCATATCGGAACCGCATCTGTCCAGAAGGTAGGTAACTGTCTGCTCAGAGATTCTCCTGCCTTCTTCCTTCAGAAGAGATGCTGCAAAGAGCTTTAAATTCTTCTCGTCAAGCCCGTTCATCTCCGATACCGTACCGACATCTTTCACAAGCTTGAAGAGCTTGTTCCGTTTATCTATCTCCTCCTCCAGGAACAGGAAGAAGGTACTTTCGGGAATATCTTTCAATTGGTCCGACAGTTCATTCTGGCTCTTGAACAATCCGCTGTTTTCGAGGATGATGAGCCTACGGTCAGAGAAAAAGGGTAATGTCTGTGCAACAGCACTGACTTCCCTGATATCAATGTCTTTTCCTTCGAAATAAGAGTAATTCATCTCATTCCCATCCTGAAGGATTGCTGTTTTTAATTTATCCTTATAAAGCTTTTTCAGATATGCTTCACTGCCATACAGAAGATAGAATTGCTTGAAGTTACCGGATTTAATATGCTCTTTGATTACCAACATAAAGTGCAGCCATCCTTTCAGAACATTTCTATTCTACCTAATCTGTATGTAAAATGCAAGTGGAAATGCATTCTTTAATCTATTGTTCCGAATTTGCTCAACGGGCTGACACGCAGAAAAGCACGGCCGCCGATGTTCTTCTTCAGGACATTTCCTACCGCTTCGTAACGGCTGTCCTTGCTGATATTTCGGTTATCTCCCATTACAAAGTATTCCTCATCGCCAAGCTTAATCGGTTCGGCTGCCCGGCCAGCATATTCGATCTTCTCATTACCGTAGTGCTCCTCCAGCATCTCTCCGTCGATATAGATCAAACCATCCTTGATCTGTATGGTCTCACCGGGTAATCCGATGATCCGTTTGACATAGTATTCTTCATTCTCTCTCCCGAAGGGATAGAATACGATGATATCAAAACGCTTTAACATATCAAAATGGTAGGAAAGCTTCTCGACATAAAGGTGATCCCCGTTAGACAGGGTCTCTTCCATGGAGGATCCATCCACAATGGTCCTTTGCATCACAAAATTAGGAATGATATAGATACAAACAAAAATCAATACACCATAAAAGATCAAGTCAAACAGGAAGCCTTTCATACCATTTCTTTTCTGTTCCTCCGGCTTCACCTGGGAATAAGCATCATACGGTTCTTCTATATAGAAATCATCATTATCTTCTTCCGTAGTCAGGGAAGTCTCTGCCGGTTCTTCCTCAGGCCCTTTCCGCGGTCCGTCAAATTCCTCATTGTTTTGCATGATGTTAATTCCTTTCTAACAAATATCTTTAAGCAGAAACGATAAAGCACCTTCATATGAACCGATATGAAAGTGCTGGAATACATGACAAGTGAACCGGCTTGCCGGTTGTTCTCATATAATAACGTTTACTATTGATTCTCTTCGTTCTTATCATCGTCTCCGACAATCTTGACCTTAGATTGATAAAGCTCTTCCACTGCGATGGATAAAGGCTTCTGATAGCTTACGTCTACCATCGGAACTGAACCGTTAATCAGCTGTCTGGCTCTCCTTGCAGTAGCAATTACGATAGAATATCTGCTGTTAACCACAGGCTGTTCTCCCGGCTCTACCTCGCTGTTTACTACTCTCATTAAATCTGTATAGGATGGATGTAACATATAATATCTCCTCTCTATGGATGTAAAATTTAATTGATTATTCTGCATTAGTTAAATAAGCTTCCTGACTGTCGGCCGGTTCCCTCAGGCTGAACTGGTTTACTCTTCCGGCTATCGTTTCCGGCAACAGAGAGGATAAAACCAAGTGTCCGCTTTCAGTTACTATCACCGCTTTTGTCCTTCTGCCACAGGTTGCATCAATTGCCATACCCGTATCCTTTGCTGATTGCACCATTCTCTTGACCGGTGCGGCATCCGGACTGATAATTCCTATGATCTTATTGGAGTTCACTACATTTCCAAAGCCCACATTAATTAACCTGTTCAAAGTTATTCCTCTTTTCGGTATTGACTATTCGATATTCTGAATCTGCTCTCTGATTTTTTCAATCTCTGTTTTCAGATCAATCGCTTTATTAGTTACCTCAAGATCATTTGCCTTTGACAAGATGGTATTTGCTTCCCGGTTCATCTCCTGAGCGATGAAATCCAGCTTTCTGCCAATATTTTCACTATCATTTAAGGTAGCCTTCATATTGCTGATATGGCTCTTTAAACGGACAGTTTCTTCATCCACACAAATCTTATCTGCAAATACGGTGATCTCTGTTACCAGGATGCTTTCCTCAACCTTAGTATCTCCAAGTAACTCCGTAACCTTAGCATACAATTTATTCCTGTATTCATTTACTACCTCGGGTGATCTGGTTTCAATGAATTCTACAAGCTTTAAAAGACCATCCAGCTTATCATTGATATCCTTTTTCAGATGCTCGCCTTCCGCAATTCTGGTATCCACGAAACGGCTTGCTGCACCTCTCACTGCTTCTTCCACCAGTTCCCAGAGTTCATTCTCATCAATGGTCTGTTCCTCCAGCGTAAATACCTCAGCGAATCTGGACAATGCTGAGACACGGATATCATTTTCGATACCGAAATCCTTACTCATCTGGTTTAAATAACCCAGATATTCACGGGCAAGCTCAGCATTATATTTCACACAGACATTATTCTCAGTGTAGTCTTCATAATTAATGAATACATCCACCTTGCCTCTGCCGATATACTGCTTCAAAACATTTCGGATCCCTGCCTCAAAGAAACTGAGTTTCTTCGGCATCTTGATTGAAATCTCACAATATCTGTGGTTCACCGCTTTCATCTCGACCGTAATCTTACGGTCTACCTGGGCGATCTCATTACGGCCAAAACCTGTCATACTCTTCAACATAGGATTACTCTCTCTCAAAGGTATTTTTCCTTATATCCAATTTATTATAATGGAAATAAAAGAACAAGTCAAGCCATGGATGGAAATCGGTAAAACCTATCACCGGAGATAAAGCTTCTTATGTACAGATTATGGTGTTATAGCCTTCTCTTTGCAGAAGTCCTTCCAGATATACCGCAGAATCCAATTCTTTATAATCTCCGACTTCTACAGCATAGCTTTCCTTTAATCTGGTTATCTCAGCCGGGTAACCCTTTATGATCAGGGCCTTCTGCTGTTCGAAGGCATTCTGATACCTTGAATGAATTCCAACCCTGATCCGGTAAATCGGAGGGGGTGCACTTTTTACCTTGGATGATTTTATTTTAGGCGATGGTTTCACCTGACTGCTATTCATTTGTGAGCCTGTTTCAGGGATTTCTGAAAAAGATTGAACCACACCTTCTGCAATTTGTTCTGCTAATTCCTCCAAATGGTTATCAAAAAGCTCGTTATCGATATCAGAGTTCATGTACCCGATTCCCAGCATGACCGAGGGCATATCCGTTTCCCTGAATAACGGAAGATCTGTTCTGATATTGATCTGGTAATCAGAAAAGCCCAACTCCTGCAGTTCCTTGCTGATATTGTTGGCTACAGCCTCTGATAATCCGCCCCTTTCATCAATGTAAAATCCAAGCCCCGGAGGTTTAACCGGAATATCACCGGTAATCCTGTGTATTGACAACAGCAGGTCACCGCCCGCTTCATTAGCAATCCTTGCCCGTTCCAACTGGGATACATAAGAATCCGTGGTCCTGGTATATATAACATCATAATGATATTTATTCTGAAGTATTTCACCTACTAGTAGCGCAAGCCTCAGGTTGTCATCCTTCTCAAGTCTGTTTTCATAAATGTCACCGGCATCATTACCGCCATGACCCGGATCTATGATAATGCGTGGCATAAGTTACTCCTAAACATAGATGGAATAGTATTACTAATATTATATGTGGCAGTACTTAATTAAGTAACAAAAAAGCCGCAGGCTGGCGGCTCCATAAGCGGAACCGACAATCTGCGGCTGAATAGCTATTATTCTTATGCTTCTGTGAACATCAGTGTAGAAAGGTATCTTTCCCCGGTATCGGGCAGCAGCACTACGATATTCTTACCGGCATTTTCAGGTCTCTTAGCTATCTCGGTGGCTGCCCACAGGGCTGCTCCTGAGGAGATTCCCACTAATACACCCTCGACCTTTGCAAGTTCTCTTCCTACTGTAAATGCATCCTCATGATTTACTGTGATGATTTCATCATAAATCTTAGTATTCAGCGTATTTGGTACAAAGCCTGCTCCAATTCCCTGAATTTTATGTGCCCCTGCACGGCCTTCGGATAACACCGGTGAATCTGTCGGCTCTACAGCAACAATCTTCACTGCAGGGTTCTTAGACTTCAGATAAGCTCCTACACCTGAGATGGTTCCGCCTGTTCCGACGCCGGCTACAAAGATATCGATCTTACCGTCAGTATCATTCCAGATCTCTACACCGGTAGTCTCTTCATGTACCTTCGGATTGTTGGGATTCTCGAACTGGGAAGGAATAAAGCTGTTCGGAGTATCAGCTTGCAGCTCCTTTGCCTTCTCTATAGCACCCTTCATTCCCTTTGCACCTTCGGTCAGAATTAACTCCGCCCCATAAGCCTTCATAAGATTCCTGCGCTCTATGCTCATTGTTTCCGGCATCGCGATAAGAAGCCTTAGACCATAGCTTGCGCAGACACTTGCCAGACCAATTCCTGTATTTCCGCTGGTCGGTTCTATAATCACAGTATCCTGATTGATCACTCCTTCTTTCAGTGCTTCTTCAATCATTTTTCTTGCGATACGGTCCTTCACACTTCCAGCCGGGTTGAAATACTCCAGCTTCGCGATTACCTTCGCACCCAGTCCGTGAGCTTTACTATAATTGTTTAACTCTAATAATGGTGTATTCCCGATTAATTCCGTAATCTTTGATTTAATATTCGCCATAATGAATTCCTTTCTGCACACTCCGGTGACTTCAAAATTCTTACTTTCAATTAGATTTTCAGTTGCTGTTTACACATATCATAGTATTCATACTGCATTAGTATGTATTTATTATAGCTATATAATAAACCCACTATAACATTTTGTCAAGTGGGTTTTAAAAAATACTGGTATTTTTTTCTATATCTTTTTTTCTAAATCATACCATGAACAAAAAGCGTGTTCATGATCTCTGGCTTGCGCCTATATCATATAATCGAAGGGCATCATGTTCTTATGTCGGTCAACCAGATCCTGCAAGGTGATTCGATCAACCACACCTCGGATGGCATCGTATAGCTCAATCCATACCTCTCTTGTTACGCAGTTTACTCCGCGGGGACATTCGTCAGAATCATCATCCAGGCAGTCAACAGGGGCTATACTTCCCTCTGTCAGCCGTAAAATCATTCCTACCGTATATTCCGAGGGTTCCTTGGCAAGCTTATAACCACCCTGAGCTCCTCGGATGCTTTTGACATAGCCGGCTTTATTTAGAACAGATATGATCTGCTCCAGATACTTTTCTGATATCTCCTGCCTTCCGGCAATGCTCTTAATCGTAATATATTCACCGGTATTATTCAGTGCGAGATCAAGCATCAGGCGCAGGGCATATCTTCCTTTCGTAGAAATCTTCATGTTTAGCCTCCTAGTAAAAATAAAATAATATCTATGCCATAAAGTTAAAATATCCTGAAGAAATGCTTGTTATAATAATAACATAGTAGGAATAGGAATTCAATCATTTATTCCAACGCCTTCCGTTTCTTATAAAAATGCCCTTTCACTGCTTTGACAGCCTCATACCATAGAGTCGAAGCAGCTGATAATAATACTGCTAATAGCAGGATGGATGGAGGAAGCGGCAGGAAGCCAAGATATGCTGAAACAGGAGTATAGAGCAATATATAAAGTCCCAGCAGGATCATAAGCCCTAACAACCATATTCCGCGTTCTCTCCGAAGCTTTCTTATCGTCCGAACAAAGGATTCCTTCTCGGAACAATTAACTACCACTAGGAAGATATTCGACAGTATCAGAATACTGTAGCCAAAGCTTCTTGCCTCCCCTGCAGACCATCCTAAGTGATAGGTAATCAGATAGGACGAAAAGCTTCCAAGGAAAATGACCAGCCCTTGCAGCAGGCTTTTAATCAAAAGACCGCGAGGCATCAGCTTATCCCCCACCTTCCCCGGAGGCTGAAGCATTACATCCTCCTCGGCCGGCTGTCTCTCCAGTGCAACGGAGCAGACCGGATCCATAATCAGTTCCAGAAGTATGATATGAAGCGGCATCAGCATAAGATCATCCTTCGGTATTCCCATCAGCGGCGCAACCAGTGAAATCAATGCAATCGGCAGATGGATTGCCAGAATATAGCCGATGGCCTTCTTAATATTTCTTCGGATCCGCCTGCCATCCCCCACCGAATCGAGTATGGTCTGCAGGTTATCATCCAATAACACCAGATCCGCCGCCTCCTTGGATACCTCAGAGCCCTGCTTTCCCATCGCTACACCGATATCCGCCATTTTAAGAGCTGGCGAATCATTCACCCCATCACCGGTCATGGCTGTTTCTTCTCCATTTTCCTTCAGAGCTTTCACGATTCTCATTTTATGGACCGGCATTACCCTGGCAAAGATATTGCAGTGCTTTACTTCTTCCTTTAACTCATCCTCCATAAGCTTAGAGATATCATCCCCGGTAAGAATCTTTTCGCTGTTCTTAATCCCTACTTGTTTTGCTATCGTACTTGCGGTCTTTGGGTAATCCCCAGTAATCATGATAATGCGGATTCCTGCCCGGTTGCATGCCTTGATCTGAGGAATAATATTGTCCCTCGGAGGATCATAAAGTCCGATCAGACCCTTTAATATCAGCCGGCAATCCATCAGCTGTTCCGGTATGGGCTCTGATCCCGGCAGCACCTGCTCTGCAACCGCTATCACACGAAGCCCTTCCCCCGATAAATCCTCACATTTCTTCATCACCTTCTTCTCCTGTTCCTCACAGAGTACACAGAGAGGAACCACTGTCTCTATCGAACCTTTTACCGCAATGATCGTGTCATTACCTAAGCTCCAGACCTGGCCCATTGCCTTAAGTTCATTGGTGAAGGGATATTCCCTCAGAAATCTTACCCTGTCAGTAGTCAGGATACAGGCCTTCAGGCAATCCGATTCGAGTTTTCCCTTGACACAACGTATACCGCAATATTTCAGCATTGCAATCTCCATCGGATCATAGGTATCCTCCTTGCAGGCAAGAGCAACTGCCCTGCAAAGTCCGTTTTCTTCGTATTCCAGATGACTGAATTCCTTCACTTCCATCTGGATCTTCGTTACAGTACCCGTCTTATCGATGCATAATACCGATACATCTCCGAGTGTTTCCACTGCCGACAGTCTGCGGACCAGAGCCTTCATCCTTGCTAACCTTAAGGCACCCATGGAGAGATAGACGGACAGAATGACCGGAAATTCTCCGGGAACCATTGATAAGGCCAGTACTACTCCAGCCAGAAAGCTCTCGATCAGGCGCGGCCCGAAGGGAACCCCCTTCATATTATAGTAGGTTGCGAGCCCTACCATAAGGAAGAGAACAGCCGCAAGATTGGTGAATTGGCCTGCCAGTTGATTCATCTGTTTCTGCAGTGGGCTTTGTTCGGGCCTGATCTGTTCCAGATGATCGGCAATCTGCCCGTATTTTGTAGCATTCCCGATTTGCTCCACTTGAATCGTACCATTGCCGAGAACTACCATGGTCCCTGCATAACAATTGTCCTTACCCTTCTGTTTCCATACTCCCTCTGCTTCTCCTGTCAATATACTTTCATCCACACATAAGCCGTTGGCGTATATTAACCTGCCATCTGCCGGAATTCTGATCCCTTCAGAAACCAGAAGAACATCTCCCGGTACCAGTTCTTCGCTTTGGATATAGGTCTCCCTGCCATCACGGATAACTTTTACCTTAGGCTCAGATAATTCCCTCAGCTTCTTTAGGGCATTTCCTGTTCTTACCTCCTGCAGAAGATCAATTCCTATCACGAATAGAACAAAAAAAATCATAATAATACCATCCGTCATCTCCCCAAGAAAGAAATAGATAACGGCCGCACAAACCAAAAGAACATAAATCGGCTCAGCGATAATATGAAGCAATTTCCCTTTCAGCTTCCCTTTTTTATTAGAAATAATAACATTTAGGCCATGTATCTCCTGTAATTCTTTTACCTGCTTCGCAGTTAAACCCGTCAGACGTTCCAATAATGATACCTCCTTAATCTGCAGTCAAGGCATTAAGTCCGATGTTCCCTTCTTAGTACATTACCTAAGAATAATTGGCAAAAAAAGGCCTGCGGAACACATGTATTGTTAAAATACAACTGTCCCGCAGGCCCGTTATGTTTACCCGCTGCTGTAGCCCAGCCCGGCTGCACGGTGATCCGTATTGATGCAACTTAATATAATCTATACTGTCCGCCGCCTGATCAGATTGTACTGTGGACCGGCAAAAATCTGCCTACGCAGTGCAAAGTGATTTCTATGCTTCATTTTATGTAGCTGATTGCTATCGGTGACAGACCGGAACTAGAAATCATACAAATTGGGCATTAATGAATTTTTGAATTCCCTATAGGAATCCTTAGACTTATCGTATATAATAATATCCATTGTGAGCAGCAGGAAATGATGATGAACCAAGGAAATTGAACAGAAAGGAACTGACATGACTTACGATTTACTATTTCTGGATGTGGACGGTACTCTGAAGCAGGAGCCCTATCAGATATCCGATCGGAATAAAGAAACTATTTTAAGAGCGATAAGAACGGGTAAAAAAATATCCATCGCATCGGGCAGGAATAAGGACATGATATTAAGAACGGTGAAGGAATTGAAGCTGGATGAGCCGGAAGAATCCTACACTGTCGCATTAAATGGAGCTCATATCATCGAAAACAAAAACGGAAGAACTTTACATACAGTTCCGATTCCTCTGGATCTGACCGGTTATTTATTCGAGAAAGCCTATGAATTCGAAATCACCAGTCATGTCTATACTGAGAATTTCGTTTATTTTAATTATCGTGATTTCCAATTTGAATGGTATCAGAAGGAGGGCTGTGACTGTTATCTGGTCGATATGGAGGACCAGAATCTTGGACTTAAGGAAATCCCTTTAAAATTCTTCCTCCTCAGTAAGGACCGTGATAAGCTGGAAGCCTTCCGACGGGAAGTGGAGGCCCGGACAATTGGGGTTCTGAATGCGGAATTCTCAAGCATCTATACCCTGGAATTTACCTCCATCCATGCCAGCAAGGGTCTCGGTATGGAATATGTATGCGGCCTTCTTAAGCTTCCCTTGTCGAAGGCCATTGCTGCCGGTGACGGTGAGAATGATATTTCCATGCTAAAGATGGCCGGACTCGGTATCGCGATGAAGAATGCACTGGAGACTGTAAAAGGATATGCAGACCTTATCACAAAACGCACCTGTAAGGAAGACGGAGTTACCGAAATTATCGAGGAATACCTGCTATAAAGTGAAAAGGCGCCCATTCAATATAGTTTATTGAGGGCGCCAATTATATTCCTTATGATCTCTTATTCCCTTTTCTTAAGAAGCTCAGCTTCGTCTCGGAAATGATTACTGCAAGGAAGATCAGCAGAAATCCCAATAGTAGTCTTAAATTAATCTCTTCCTTATAAAAGATTACAGAAAAAAGCACTCCGAACACGGACTCCAGGCTTAAGATGACGGCTGCCGGTGCCGGATTCGTATACTTCTGCCCTACATTCTGCAGAAGAAGTGCAACAGCGGTAGCAAATACGGACAGATACAGTACACCGGTGATTACTCCTGTGTTCATGGGAATCCCCATATCTTCCGTAAGGATTGCAATTATCCAGGAGAATATGGCAGCATAGCCGAACTGCAGGATGGTAATCAGAACCGGATCCCGGTCCTTGCCGAACTTAGCAACAGCAACCATGTGAGCCGCATAGAAGAACCCACCCGCCATAGTGAAGGCATCCCCGTACTGGATTGTCAGACTGCTGTTTAAGGATACCAGGCCGATGCCCAGAATAGTGATAAAGGCTGCTGACAGATGATACCCATTAGGCTTCTTACGATCCACAGCCCAATATAAAAAGGGAACAATGACACAGTAGATCGCTGTAAGGAAAGCATTCTTTCCCGGTGTCGTGCCTGTGAGTCCTATGGTCTGCAGGCTATAAGCCAGGAACAGAAAACACCCAAGCACCCCACCCCTGATAAAATATGCCCGGTTCAGCTCCTTCAGTCTTCGGTGGAATATCAGACATAGCAATAGACAGCCTATCGTAAATCGAATTCCCAGAAGAAAATGGGGTTGTATATTATCTACCGAGTTTTTCATTATGAGGAAGGAGCTCCCCCAGATGAGGGAAGCTCCGAATAAAGCAATTTTTGAAGCTATTCTGTGTTTATTTCTCTGATCCATGTACCTTCATCCTTTATCCATCGTTATAGTGCTGGGAATACCCACATAATTGACATTATAACTTCCGTCCGACAGACTGTCAATCTGAAGGGCTTTGTTACCTTCTATAATAATTTCTGGTTCTGCCCTGGTATTTCAAGTAATATTCCGGTATCTGGGGAGGATAATCCTGATTGCAGGGTACACAGCCGGATTGTTGGAAGCATAGGAACCAGTCCAGACAATATCTGTCTCCGTCGACACTGGCCAGTCTCTCCCTGGCAGCGCCGCAGGAGCCCGGAGGCGGTAAGATCACATCATCGCAGGGCATCCAATTCGCCGGGGTAGCTATCCCCTCACAATCTGCTTTCTGTAAAGCTATAATCATACGTTTCAGCTCCTCCATATTACGGCCTGTGGAAGCCGGATAATAAAGAATAGCCCTGATCTTCCCCTCCGGATCAATGATAAAGACTGCCCTTACTGTCTGCGTATTTGACATATTCGGATGGATCATACCATACTTGCCCGCAATCTCCATCTTGATATCCTCTATCAAAGGGAAGGTTACCTCCACATGTTTTATGTCTTTCCATGCCAGCTCCTGAATTTTTCTCAGCCATGCAATATGCGCATAGATAGTATCGATCGACAAACCAAGCAGTTCGGTATTCAAATCCTTTAATTCCATCATCATCGATGCAAAGGTCATAAATTCCGTCGTACATACCGGCGTAAAATCACCGGGGTGGGAAAAGAAAATAACCCATTTTCCGCTGAAATCCTTCGGAAAATCGATTTCTCCCTGGGTGGTTTTTGCGTGAAAGGCAGGTGCCATATCGCCGATCAGAGGCATTCGTTTTACCTCACAATCTT
>JAEZJW010000137.1 GCA_023415595.1 Bacillota bacterium | reverse complement strand
GCACAGAAATGAGTATGTGTTACCGTATATCTGCGTTAAAGGTTAGGATTTGATGGAATCCGAAGTAAAAAGTTAAGGTGGAACCGTGCTAGAATATTAGCACCCTTAGTCAGAGATATCTCTGTCTTAGGGTGCTTTTTTGCATCCAAATTCTTTTCTTATGTTATCAATTTTATTACCGAAAGGAGACATAGGAATGAAAGTGATAATGAAGAACGGAGAAATCATGGATAGTTCATTTGGAGAGGAGGTGGGTCGGAATGCCATGCGCCATACTGCAGCCCATATACTTGCGCAAGCGGTAAAACGCCTATACCCCGAGACTAAATGCGCGATTGGACCGGCGATCGAAAACGGATTCTATTATGATTTTGAATTTGGATTCGAATTTACGCCGGAGCACCTGCCCGTTATCGAAGCCGAGATGAAACGGATCGTGAAGGAAGCCCTTCCCCTGGAGCACTCCATCGTAAATCGCTCGGATGCTCTGCAGGCTATGGAAGAACGTCAGGAAAGCTATAAGCTTGAGCTGCTTTCCGAACTGCCGGAGGATGCACAAATCAGCTTCTTCCGGCAGGGTGAGTATGTGGAGCTGTGTGTCGGCCCCCATGTACTGAATACAAGTATAATAAAAGCCTTTCAGCTGACAGCACTGGCCGGTGCTTACTGGAGAGGAGATGAGAAGAACAGGATGCTGACTAGAATCTATGGTACTGCCTTCCCGAACCAGAGTGAGCTTGAGGAGTATCTCAAACAGCTGGAGGAAGCCAGAGCCAGGGATCACCGCAAGCTTGGAAAAGAGCTTGGCTTGTTTGCCATGCTGGAGGAGGGACCCGGATTTCCTTTCTTTCTTCCCAAAGGAATGATACTAAAGAATCTGTTGCTGGATTATTGGAGAAGGATTCATGAGCGTGAGGGCTATGTGGAGATCTCCTCTCCTGTCATTCTTCGCCGTGAGCTATGGGAGGTCTCCGGCCATTGGGAGAATTATCGAGAGAATATGTATACAACAGAGATAGACGATACGGAGTTTGCCATTCGTCCGATGAACTGCCCCGGCGGAATGCTGGTTTATAAGCTGCAGCCCCACTCCTATAAGGAACTGCCCATCCGCATGGGAGAGCTCGGCCTGGTTCATCGCCATGAGAAATCCGGTGCGCTGCATGGTCTCATGAGAGTACGCTGCTTCACACAGGATGACGCCCATATCTTCATGTTGCGCGAACAGGTAATCGATGAGATCAAGGGAGTCATCAGGTTGATTGATGAGGTTTATCGGAAGTTTGGCTTCAAATATCATGTGGAGCTGTCTACCAGACCGGAGAAGAGTATCGGGAGCGATGAGGATTGGAACGAAGCAATCGAGGTGCTGAAGCAGGCTCTGGAACAAGTGCAGCTACCTTACGAGATTAATGAAGGGGATGGTGCCTTCTATGGTCCCAAGATTGACTTCCATCTGGAGGATTCGATCGGCAGGACCTGGCAGTGTGGAACGATACAGCTGGACTTCCAGCTGCCGCAGAGATTTCAGATAGAGTATATCGGCGCAGATGGTGAGAAGCACCAACCAATCATGATCCACCGTGTGATCTTCGGTTCCATAGAACGGTTTATCGGAATCTTAATTGAGCATTATGCCGGAAAATTCCCTGCATGGCTGGCTCCGGTACAGGTGAAGGTGCTACCGGTTTCCACCGCTTTCTTACCCTATGCCAGATCCGTATCGGAACAGCTGAAGAAAGCCGGTATCCGATGTGAGCTTGATACACGGGATGAGAAATTAGGTTACAAAATCCGTGAGGCTCAACTGGATAAGGTGCCGTATATGATTGTCATCGGTAAGACCGAGCAGGATAATGTGACCATCTCCGTTCGGGGAAGGGATGACGGTGAGCTAGGAAGTATGTTTGTGAATGACCTCGTACAGAGAATAAATAGATAGAAGCGATGAATGCTTTCTTACAGCGAAATCCCTTGATTAATTTCAAGGGATTTTTGTCGCACAGAGTGTAGAACAATCGATCAACCTTGATGGTCGGTATTTCACATTTCTTTTTTACTTCTCATTTGGTATAATCATCCATAGCAACGAGCAATCTTATTAAGTCAGGAGGCGTAACATGTTATCAAAGTATTATTTTCGTAAAGGAATCGGTTTTCCTTACCTATCGGTCCTGTTATTTTTAAGTTGCCTGCTGGTCTCCATCCCTACCTACCTGTCACTGAAATATTACTCCCTCTTCGGAGCCTCTGAATCCGTCGCATATCCCTGGCAGAATCCGATTACCTCCCAGTTGGAGCATGGTTCCTATCTGGGTGAGCTGACAGGAGAAGGTATTCCTTTACTGGTACACCTAATATTCAATCTGCTGGTCATATTAGTAATGGGGATTCTGGCAGAACGGATCTTAGGAACCTTTAGATTCTTGCTGCTTACGGTAACTGCAGGTCTTGTCAGCTATCTGATCATGATACTGTTTCATCTATACGAAAATGGTGCCTCCGGTATCGTCTGGGCTTATGGTCCGGTCGCATTCGTCATTCTGATTAAGTTACTCCGAAAGAATAAGAGGCTTTTGCTTAAGGATGTAACCTTCTACCTCTCTGCCCTCCTGCTCCTTCTGATGTGGATCATCATCTCCTTGATTGGCGGTACGTCCACCTTGATCTTCCATCTCGCTGCCACCCTCGTCGGAGCTGTCTTCACCTGGATCTGGAGAAGAGATATCCATGCCCGAACGATTAGAATAGCCGATAATGAAGAGCTTCCGAAGCGGACTAATCCTATGCTGGCTGCCTTCAGCGCCCTGTTACCCGTCTTTATCATTGTATTATTGATACTATCAAATACCGGTGCCATTACCTTAACAGGTTCATCGCAGACCGCACTTCAAAACCTGTTCTATATTAAGGATGGTTCCATTTACCATACCCCTTTGGATAAGATCAACCTCAATAAAATTGCACCTGATACCTCTATTTATAATGTCAACCGGAATATCCTCTATTTCCAGGTAAGTGAAGACGGAAGGCATATGTACTACTCAGACAATATCGATATGACGAAGGAAAATGTCTGTGCCGATGTGTATCACGGCGATCTGACCGACCTAAGCAAAGAAAGCTTGCTGATTGATTCTAAAGTAAATAACTATGTAATTAATCAGGATGGCTCTAAAATCTATTATGTGAAGGATAAGACACTGTATGTCAGTGACTTATCCGAGACAACCCAGATTGCATCGGATGTTGATCAGTTCTTTATCGACAGAGCCGGTGACCGGATGATTATTGTGACCCTGGACAGCCGTTTGCTATTGTATACCGGTGATAAGGACGTGAAGGAAATTGATAAAAATGCAGTAATTCATTATGCATCAGAGGATCTGAATACAATCTATTATTTTAATGGTAATAACTTCTGTATACTGAAGGATGGTAAAAAGCTTCAGGTAATAGATTCTGATATCTATGCTGTACTGCACCTCTACGAGGATGGATCCCTCTACTATCTGAAATCAAACGATCAGACTTTAGAAATATTCAGCCTATATTACTACTCGAAGGGTCAATCAGTTCTGGTCAGCGACCGCTGCACCAATGTTTGGAGGAATGAAGATACAAAGGAACGTTTAGCATTACATATGGACGCATTCTCCGGTACGAAGCCTCTTCGGTATGACTCCTATTATTGCGGAGATGATCAGCCGATCATGGTCTATTCCGAAGCAAAGGCAGGCAACAGCAGCGACGAGGTATATGTATGCAGTGGCTCAAAGGTGCTGGGGAAGCTTGCGGATGAGAAGCTGGACCGGTGCGCATACGACAGGAAGAATAATAAATTATATTATACCTATGTCAAGGACTTTGCTTTTATCAATGACTTGTATTGTGCCACCCTTAGTGATACTGATGTTTCCAATATGGAGAAATATGCTGAGGGCGTATTTATAGCAGACAATTTCCTTCAGGGAGAATCCGTAATTTATTTTAAGAATGAGGAAGCCTTTACGGGCGATTTATATATTAATCAGGAGAAGGTGGACCGTTTTGTAAATGTCCTAAGTGTTCGCTGGGAGGAAGCTACCGATTCGTTCCTGTATGAGTGTAATAATCCTGGCAAAGCCAGCACTCTAAAGCTGTTTCGTGATGGCATCATTACAGAACTTGCGGAGGACGTATTCTGGTATCAACCATATACTGATGGCAGAATTGCATATAGCGTAGGTTCTCCTCCGGATGGGCAGCTATTCCTGTATGATGGTACCGAGGAGCATCTGTTGATCGATAAGGGAATAGCAGTTATTGTCACACCGCTCGAAAACAGGTATTACAGCTACTGGGACAGCCGACCGACCTATGAGCTGGAATGATGCTATCAAGAATATTTTCCAACATTTACAATTATTAGTTGACAATCAATGGAAATGATTATATACTACATTACATAAGTAATGTAGTATAGCGAGGTGATCCTATGACGATTGATTTTAACAGTCTCAAGCCCATCTATCTCCAAATTGCTGAGGGAATAGAGGATGATATTCTCCAGGGTAACCTGAAGGAGGGCGATCAGGCCTACTCTCAGCTCATAATATCCAGGGAACTTGGTGTTAATCCGGCGACTGCTGCAAAGGGGATCAATGTCCTCGTGCTGAAGGGCATCCTGGAGAAGCAAAGAGGTCTCTCCATGGTTGTTGCAACAGGAGCAAGGGACCGACTTCTAGCTGAGAAGAAAGATAACAATATCAACATCCTGACGCAGGAACTCGTCAGGGAAGCCCGGAAGGTTGGCATGAGTAAGGAGACAGTGATTAAGCTTCTGGAAGAAATTTTCGAGAACGGGGAAGGGAAGGAAGGAAATGACTGACTATATCATAAGTACAAAACATCTGAGTAAGAATTACGGTAACAAGCTGGCAATTGATGATTTTACAATTGATATCTCGGCGGATAAGATCACCGGCCTGATTGGCAGGAACGGATCCGGTAAGACTACCCTGATGAAGCTGATTGCAGGCCAGCTGGATGCAACAGGTGGTGAGCTCAAGGTGTTATCCGAAGCGCCGATCGACAATCTGAAGGTTCTTAAGAATGTAGTCTATACCTACCATGATTACAGATATTCCAAGGGACTTGATCTGAATACCATACTTCTGAATTATGATTCACTGTTTGAAACCTTTGATAAGGAGTTTGCATCAAAGCTGCTAAAATACTTTGATTTAAAACCCGGTATGAAGTATTATCAGCTGTCACAGGGTATGGCGAGTGTCTTTAATTTCATCAGCGGCCTCTCCTGCCGGACGAAGCTTACGATGTTTGATGAACCGGTCCTGGGGATGGATGTCTCCGTAAGAAAATCCATTTATGAGGTTCTCCTAAGAGATTATACCGAGCATCCGAGAAGTATTATCATCTCAAGCCATCTGATCTCGGAACTGGAGGGAGTCCTGTCCGATATCATATTAATCGATAACGGTAAGCCGGTATTATACGACTCAATCGATAATATCAGGGAATATGCTTATCGTTTTGACGGAGCAAGAAACAGCCTTGAAGCGTTCAATCAGGGAAAGGATGTCATCTATTCTAAGTGCGGGGATGTTGGAAGCTACTCGGTTCTTCGAGGTCCCTTATCTGAGAACTTAATCAATGAAAGCAAACAATATCATCTGGAATTGTCTCAGGTCAGAGTCGAGGACTTATTTGTGTACCTTACAAAGCAGAACAAGGAGGTGGAGTTAGAATGTTTATGGGAAACGACGAAATAAAGAACACTTATGTATTAACCGTAATAAAATTCAGAACCACCAGAATGTATATGCTGAGAGCAATCCTATTTATCGGTTTGGCATTTCTGGCAATTATGATTCCCAGCTTAGTTAATGTCCTGAAGTATGAGGCTACGGTAACGGATATCAGAATATATGATTACTCTGCATTTCTCCTCCTTGGACTGTTAGGTGGCGCGATTATCTCCTGTATCAGATATAAGCACTTGAGTGATTACTATAACGTGTTCCCTCAGACCGGTACCAGCCGTTTTCTGTCAACCCAATTTATTCTTTATCTGTGGCTGGCGTTTATCAGCATCCTCGCTTTGGTTATGTATATGGTTCAATTCGTTATCTTTAAGCTGCTCTCTATGTTGAACAGCAATATCATCCTTGCCTTCCGGACGGACCTCGGTGTAGTCCTCACAGGAGTCTTCATCTTCTTCCTGTATGGATTGGTCATGATCTCCCTCTTTTCCTTGATGGCTACTCTGATCAGGAAATTCAATGAGATTGCCATCGCTATTCTCATGATCATCGCTGCTATTCTAATTACCAGTGAAGAGGGTATCTTTAAAACGATATCAAAAATGTTTAGCTTTCTAACCGAGGAACCTAAGATTGGTATATTCGTTTTAAAGGGTTTGTTTGTCTGGCTACTTCTTTCTGCCGCAGCCCTATTGGTGAACCGATACACCATATACTATAAAACCCAGCGTAAATATAAGAATTCCATAGTCACAGCAGTGGGTATTGCCTCATTAATCCTGATCAGCATTATTCGAGCCAGTATTCCTGTGAAGGGAGAAACCTTCGTAAGTTATAATACGTTTAGTAATTATGGATTAAATGATGACGAATATAATATATGGCAGGATAAGACGATCCTATTGGATGTATCCGACTATGAAGTCCTTAGCACGATTACTGTTACTACGAATTTTGATCTCAGCGATAATATGATGACGCCAATCAATGAACATATTGTTCCCTTTGGAGATACAATTGAAATTCGATACCGGCTACCTATCCGCATCATGAATGATTATAATCTTTCTGAGCTGACAAATCCTGAATTTACAGCCAGATTAGAGGATAACCAGCTGATCCTTGATTATAGCTACATTAAGAATACGAAGGTGATTTTCCTGTCCCCCTGGTTCGAAATGAAGCAGTTCAAGAAGTATCAGAATAAGGGTCTCTTTTTCAAAGCATCGGATTTTTATACTTCTAGCTCAAATGGCACCGGACACGTTGAAATATCACCAAGATAGCTTAACGATATAAACCAAGCGAATGGATACAGTCCTCTTCTCTAAGAGGGCTGTATTTTATTCATGGTGCGTGAAGCGCCTTACCGTTTCATATTATTGGATACCACTTACATACTTGACAAATATTTCTTATTGTTTTATATTCTAATTAGATTTCTAATTAGCTTTTTAAGGAGGCTTATAATGACAGAAAACAACGATCGGCTACATAGAGTATTAATCAGCTGTGCAGCCGCTCATAAGAAATGCAGCATGCAGGAATTCCAGAAGCTTAATCTATCAACAGGACAGCCTAAGGTCCTGGCTATTCTGTCTCAGAAAGAAGGCTTTCTTCAGAAGGAATTAGCATTACGCTGTCATGTCGAGCCTGCTACCATGACCTCTATTCTGAATAACATGTCGGAAAAGGACCTGATCTATCGGAAGCCGGAATTAGTCTCAGGGGGAAAGCGGGCGTATTCCATCTATCTGACGGAAAAAGGCCGTGCCTTAGCCGAGGAAGTAAATCAGATCGTGGAGGATGTAGAGGTCATAAGTTTCAGGAATTTTAGTGACGATGAGAAGCAGTTACTGATCAGTCTATTGAACCGTGTACAGACCAATCTGGATAAGATGCCATCATAGGGAGGATGCCATATTTATGAGTAAAATAAGATATCTATTGCCTTTAACATTAGCAATCCTGCTTGCCGGATGCTCCGGCAAAGATGAAACTGCGAAGATTAATTCAGAAGCAGAGAAAAGTACAGTAATGCCGGAGGATAATAAAGTGGAGGATAATCAGGCAACCGAAGCCACTACACAGGAAGCACAGGAAAATACAGCCGCACCGGAGAATACCGGTTCAGGGGATGCCACCGCCGGGGATACCGCGGTACAGGATACGGAAGTCACTCCCACCCCGGAAGCTAAGGTGATTGAGCCTTTTATCCCGGTCGATAAGATACCGGAAGAATATCTGAAGAAGTGTACCGATTCCCTCGGAACGATTGAACAAATCTCCTATCCAACTTTTGATTACTTTGGAGACAGCTCCGTTGCCATCACGAAATCCGCTTATGTCTATCTGCCCTACAACTATGATAAGAGCAAGCAGTATAATGTTCTGTATCTGATGCATGGTATCGGCGGCACTGAGAAAGAATGGGGCATGTTTAACGAAGAATCCAGAGTTAAGATCATGATGGATAACCTGATTTATAACGGTGAGCTTGAACCCTTTATCGTGGTGACTCCGAATGGACGCTCCGCTGCTAAGTTTGATGCCTCCGGTGATTATAATTCCTTCTATTTATTTGGCAAGGAGCTACGAAATGATTTAATCCCTTACATAGAGAGTAACTATTCAACCTATGCGAAATATGATGCGAACGGTTATGACCTCACTGCAACCAGGGACCACAGAGCCATGGCAGGTCTCTCCATGGGAGGTATGCAGACCATCAATATCGGTTTGTGCGAAAGTCTGGACATGATCAGTTCCTTCGGGGCTTTCTCCGCAGCACCTACCTCCTATACAGCGGATCGCATCGCTACTGTGTTGAAGGACTATCCGAATACTGACATTAACTACTTCTACAATATCTGTGGTACAGAGGATAATATCGCATTGAGCAGTGCATCGGCAGCTGTCTCAACCCTTCCCTCTCTCACCGATAAACTGAAGGAAGGTGAGAATTTCATCTGGCAGAAGGTCAGCGGCGGTCATGGCTTTGATGTATGGTATCTGGGCTTCTTTAACTTTGCTCAGGTTGCATTCAAAAATACTTCCAATTAGTATAAATTACGGACTCCATTGAGACTGAACCCTACCCCCTCAGTCTCAAGTTAATTCTTAATTAGAATGGCAGCTTAACAGCTGCCATTCTTTAATTTCATGATAAATGCTAGCTAAGTTGCCTTAGCAGAATTCTATGTGTTTCTTACGTTTTGATATAGGAATTTTAGTGCGGATAAGTTATAATGATTTCACAGATCAGGTGAAAACTTAGATAAAGGGGTATGACAATGGAGTTTGCATACTTCAGCAGTATCAACGACTCAGCTAATTCCATCAAATCGGAGGAGTGCTTGAAATGGTTGTGGGAGAACCGCAAGAATATTATAGAATAAGGAGAGATCATATATGAAAGTAATTATGTATGGCGCAGGAATATGCAGGGATTGTGTGAGCGCAAAGGAGCTATTGAGTGGGTATCCTCAGATTCAGCTTGATTATAGGAGTATCACTGACAGTACAAAGACATTGAAGGAATTCCTGTCCTACCGGGACCGGGAAGGGATGTTCGCTTCAGTCAAGGAAAAAGGGTTTATCGGTATCCCTTTCTTCCTTCTGGAGGATGGAACGAAGACCTTTGAAGTCACAGATATCGTAGCTGCAGAGAACATAGCTTCAGAACAGACAGGGGACAGCTGCTCCATCGACGGGAAGGGTAACTGTTAATAAACAGAGAGAGGTAAAACGATGGAACGACATGTTAGTCTGTCCGAAATATCGGATGGTAAGCTATATGAACTGAATGATCTGGTGAAGGTCGGCTGCAATGGCTGTCAGGGCTGCTCTGCCTGTTGCCGGGGCATGGGAAATACCATCGTTCTTGATCCGCTGGATATCAGTCACTTAACGAAGCATTTGAATAAGTCCTTTGAGGAATTAATGGCTGATAAAATAGAGCTGAATGTGGTGGACGGCATCGCCCTGCCCAACCTTAAGATGGCCGGAGCTACCGAAAGCTGCTCCTTCTTAAACAGTGAAGGCCGCTGTGAGATCCACCCCTTCCGTCCGGGCTTCTGCAGGCTCTTTCCCCTGGGACGGTATTATGAGAATGACAGCTTCCATTACATACTTCAGATCCATGAATGCCCCTATCCCAACAAAACAAAGGTCAAGGTCCGTAAGTGGATCGACATTCCCGATGTCAAGGAATATGGAACTTATGTGCTGCAATGGCATTCCTTCCTGAAGGACCTGAAAGCTATTATGGGTAAAACACAGGATCTAACTGTGCAGAAGCAGCTTAATCTCTATACCTTAAAGCTATTCTTTATGAAGCCCTACGAGAAGGACGCTGATTTCTACCCACAGTTCTATGAGAGGCTAGCACAAGCAAGGGATGTCATAGGCTCCCTGAAATAAATCAAACGATGCAAAGCTATCTCAAATATTATCTAATTCGTATTTTGAAAAATATTAAAGTGCTTTAAACTTTTACTTGACTTTGACGTCGTGTCGCACTTTATACTGATTTTTGAAAGGGGGACACTATGGACTTACAGACAATAAGCATGGTATCGAAAAACTTTAATATATCGACTAGAACGCTTAGATATTATGAACAAATCGGATTAATTCAATGTGTAAAAATGGATGGGTATGCATATCGTACATACGATGAGAATTCACTAAATAGATTAAAACAAATTATTATTTTGAGAAAATTAAGAATATCATTAAAGGACATACAGCTCATTCTGCAAAAAGAAGAAACCTCTACTGTATTCAGAATTTTTCAAGATAAAATAATGGAACTCTCAGATGAAGTTACTGCATTATCTACTATAAAGTCTATTTTAGAAGAATTTGTTTCCCGTCTGAAAGAGAATGTTGAGTTTAGTATCAAGTATAAATTGTTGGCTGATGAGTCCTTACTTAAAATCATTGATTCGCTGACCGTTACGAAAATTAATTTTAAGGAGGAAAAAACAATGGATGATTTAAAGAAAGCAAGTGACAGTTTGTCAAAGCTAACTGACGTAAGGGTTGTATATCTCCCACCTGCAACTGTAGCATCTATTCAATGTATAGGTGGGTCGCCAGAACATGATACCGGACATGAGCTTAAGATATTTATGATGAAGACGGAACTTCATAAAATTAAACCAGATTTACGTCAATATGGTTTTAACCATCCAGATGGAAGTAAACCTGATGGGAGTGACCATGGGTATGAGAGATGGGTTACCATTCCAGACGATATGGAAGTACCTGAGCCCTTTGTGAAAAAGAAATTTGCTGGCGGTTTATATGCTGCACATATGATACCAATGGGAAATTTTGAGGAATGGGAGTGGCTTTGTGAATGGGCAATGAACAATAAAGAATATGAGCCTAATTGGGGTAACCCTGAATGTATGCACGGTCTTTTAGAAGAGCATTTAAACTACATAAATCAGTATCAATTAAGCAACGAGGAACTGGATAAGTGTATGCAATTAGATCTACTAATTCCTATTAAGCAAAAATGTAAAGAATAAGAATTTAGTAGATTTGGAGGATTACCTATGAGAAGGCTTTAATTTCTTGTCTTAAAGCCGTATCTTTTAATTGACATTTTCTAAAGTTTTGATATACTTTTCATATATCAATGGGGCATTAGCGCAGTTGGGAGCGCACCACACTGGCAGTGTGGGGGTCAGGGGTTCAAGTCCCCTATGCTCCATTTCATCACACCTAGCAAAATCAAGGGTTATAGCGGTTTAAAGAAACACATTGGCACTCTGAAAAGAGTGCTTTTTGTTGTTAAGGAGATCCTCGCGAAAAGTGCGGGGTTTTCCTTTTTATTTACAAAATCAGACAAAGGTATTATAATTGCATTAATTATGGATTAGTATGTACAAAGGAGAGTGGTTATGAAAAAAATTATTGTGATAATAATGATCGTGCTTTATCTGAATATTTCTTCTGTAGTTGTTTATGCAGCTACTCCAAATTATAATCTATCCAGTACTAAAAAAATAACTATCACGGAAAACAAAACTGCCAAGCTTACTCTTCCTGCAAAATACAAAAATGTAGCATGGAAAAGCAGCAACACCAAGATTATATCCGTCAGTAAAAAAGGGAACCTGACAGCTAATTCGCCCGGAACGGCAACCATAACTGTAACATCTGGAAAAGCTAAATTTACATGTAAGGTTTATGTCAACGAAGATTATTCAGAGTGGGTGTTATACAGTACAGATAATCTTGGGTTACTTGTACAGAATATAATCGATGGTTATGTTGTATATATGAATGGTAGATATTACTGCTCACCTGAATATGTCAAGATGAGGGAGGATAAACAGATTGTATATGAACACGACATAGCGGAAGGCGATGACTATACATCATCACATATTTTGACTCCTGATGCAAAGTTTATTATTGCCGATGATGACGAAGAAGAAAAAGCTTCCGAAGAGAAAGCAAGGTGGGCAAGGATAGCCCTAATGGAGAAATACGGCTTTGCTAGTAGCGAAGACATGGATACAGAAATCGGGAAAGCATACATGAAATTCTGTGATGAATGGGTAAGTGAATACGAACTGAAGAATTCATATAATACTTCCGTAGTACCACCAATGATGGATGACAGACTGTTCCTTATAACCGGTGTTGATAACCAGTATATAATCTCTGGTGCTCCCGAGAAGCCTGTTAGTGGTATAATATATACCAATGGTGAAGTTCAATATCAGTACCTAGATAAGTTTACAGTTGGAGATAAGAGTTATACAAAAAACCAGTACTTTTTCAACCGAGAAGATCTGATCAGGAAAGGTATTATTAAATAATGACGGTTGACCCATACAATATCACTGGATTATCCGAATACGATAACTATTCCGATTATGATCCGGCAATTAACAAAACAATAATAACAACCCCGGCCAGTAATGACCGGGGTAAAATTATGACCTCGTATTTTGACCATACAGGCGATTATGGATTGAGTCATCCAATCCTCTGCCTTCTTCTGCTGATAATCCCTGATGACCTGATCCGTAATAGTATCACAGGTACCATTAATACCTATCTTAAATTCATACTGGTTAAGCTCCCACTTTGTAATTTGAAGTATGTTTGAATAAACTACTTACGTTTATTATAAACGCAACCTATCAACCGATAAACAGACACCAATGGACACCGTATTTATCGATAACATCTGTCATGAGCGGACTGAAAAAGCATGATCCTAACGGCTCAAGAATATTACCCCCGTCTTTCATTTTCTCATATGCACGTTCAATGATATGCTCTTCTCCGTGTTCAAACTGCATACAGAATTGCATTGTATTTCCAGAAAAAGTTTCTTCTTTATCATAATACAACTCTCCGACTGCAATACTTTGTCCACAAACATTAAGTTCAGCATGAATAATTGTACCATCATCAGTTTTGTCACAATAACCAATTTCCGCATTAAAGGCGTCCTTATAAAAGTCAAAGGCCTCGGCTCTGTTTTTTGCATAAATTTGTAATAATAATCTTCTCATATGTTCTCACTCCAAAATGTTTATGGTTTATAAAGTTCCGACCGCTTCTTTCCAATCCACGAGCAAATTATAGCGCTCTGTTTTAAAGCGCAAAACACAATAATTCGGGTCCTCCGGTCCGCTAAAGTGATTGTTAAGTCCATTATACCACATTTCTTTCTTTGTTTCTAAGTCGGTTAGTATTTCTATGGTACCTACTAGAGTAATGTTATGGTCAATAGAGCTAAAACAAACACTCGCGCGATTACAGCTTTTAATCCTCATGGCTTTGTTGCTTCCAATGCCCGTACAAAATGTAATCCAATTGATACCGTCCGCTTTTGACGCTGAAATAGTTGAGGCTGTCGGAAAACCGTTTTCATCCAACAACGATAATATGCAATACCCTTCGTTTCCACCACCTGTTTTTTTAGCAACAATTTCACCGGCTTTGTTAATAATTTCATTCGTCATTTGCTTATCTCCTCATTTTTTTGTAAAATAGCATATCATATCCACCAAGACAACAGTTTGTCATGTTCAACATATAATTTTTACAAGTAAAGGGCTTAATTATTGTGTTATTATAACATATTTAAACTCCTGTGCCAAATATTGCATCTAGTCTATTGGGCATACTAACGGTTAATATTAGAAAAAGGCATACTATACTCATTGTCCGTATAGAATGCCTCAATATTTTTATTCTCTTCTTAAAGATCCAACTCGACCAGTATTCCCGGAGGTTAACTGGCTTATAACAGCTCTTTAATACTCTCTTCTATCTGCTCCGGCGTTGTGATCGGTGAGAAGCGCTCAACCACCTTTCCCTGCCTATTAACTAAGAACTTTGTGAAATTCCACTTAATACTTCTTCCGACCAGACCCTTCTGCTGTCCTTTCAAATATTTGTACAGAGGCTCCTCATTCTCACCATTTACTTCTATCTTGCCGAAGGTAGGAAAGGTCGTACCATATTTCATTTGGCAGAAGCTCGAGATTTCTTCGTTCGTGCCGGGTGCCTGGTTGCCGAACTGGTTGCAGGGAAAATCCAGGACTTCAAAGCCCATATCCTTGTATTTATCATATAATTTCTGAAGGCCTTCGTATTGGGGGGGTGAAGCCGCAGCCGGTTGCAGTATTCACGATCAACAACGCCTTTCCCTCATAAGCCTTTAAATCAACTGAATTCCCTTTACCATCCTTAACCTGATAGTCGTAAATGTTCATAAGCATCTCCTTGTCTGTGTTTGCTATTAAATTGTATGCAATCTTTATATTCTGATTGTACACAATTTAATTATGTTTGTCAATAAGAACCCTATGAGAATATCACTGATTCCCTACATAACTGGCAGATTCCTAAAGCTCAGTTTCACTTGTGAATAGTACCAAAAAGCGGACAATACGTTTTATGTATCGTCCGCTTTGTTCTTCATGATGTTATAGCTGTACTTATTTCATTCCTTCTGCTGTTCCTTTAACTTCTTTATATTTATGTCTCCATCTTCTTATCTCACAATTAATTTATCTCTTGATATCCACTATTTCAGCTTCGCCAGTTCATCCTGCGCTTCACTCTCAGTGTCATTAAAGATGAATTGGTATAGCTCTGTCCGGTTCTTATCCCATTCCAGAACCAGAGGATACCCGATGCCGTTATATCTCTTCGGAGCATCGAAAGCACCGTCAACCGGAACACGGAAGGTATCCAGTGTTCTGATCTTATTCTCTACAACTGCTTCCATCGCATCCTCGATCTGTTTCTGTGAAAGATTCGTATTCACATAACCCAGGCAACTCTTAGCAATCGGCAGAAGCTTGAAGAAGCTCTTGGACTTATAGCTGTCAAAGATGGCTTTTAGAGTTCTCTGCTGGCGGACTATTCTACCATAGTCAGAGCTTATTCCGCCTAATGTCTCAACCTTTCGTACACGGCAATAACCCATGACCTGATTTCCGTTCAGATGATTCATACCTGCTTTTACATTTCGGTTGGATTTCTTAGAGATATAGTTGGTTCTATTCAGATAATTGGCTTCCTTCTCACCCAGTTCGATATCCACACCGCCAAGGAGATCTACGATTTCCTCAAAGTTCTTAAAATCAACCGATACGTACCCGTCCAGCTTTACCTTGTAGTTCAGTTCGATGGTTTCGATCAAAAGCTTGGCTCCACCCCTGGCATAAGCTGAATTCAGCTTGTTTTGCTTATAGCCGGGAATCTGTACATAGCTGTCACGAAGCAGGGAAGTCAGTTTTAAGGTATCTTTCTTAGTATCGATGGTTGCGATCATCATGGAGTCTGTATTTCTCGCTCCACCAAATTCCTCGATGCCGAAGATTAGATAATTCGTGATATACTTCTCTGTTCTAACGGATGAGTCATTCTTGGTTTCCTCTGTCGGTTCTGCCTCGCTGGCATCCCCTTTATGAGGATCCTCTTTATTAACATTGCTGAATACAATGTTACTGGCTGCCTTATAGATAATGCTGCGTCCCGGCTTGGTCCCGATAATGAATCCGACCAGAACCAGAAGTATTGCGAACAATATGCCGACAACCTTAAGACCTGTATGCTTCTTCTTTTTCTTGGGTTGCTTCGGCCTCTGCTGTTTAATCTCCTGCTCCTGCTGTTCCTCATTCATGATATCAAGTACTTGCTGTTTTAACAATTCTTCTTCTCTTTTATCCTGCATATCTATCCTCTTCTCTTTGTATTTGCAATATTATGTTCGCAAATAGTTAAAATTTACAAATTAATTGATTTTTACATTTACGGTGCTATAATTAGAATTAATCTGGAGTCATAGCTCAACCGGGAGAGCGTTCGCCTCACACGCGAGAGGTCATTGGTTCGAACCCCAAAGCTCCATTTTAATTATTTTATCACATTATCAGCATAATTCAACATTATTTATCATATTACATAAGAAAGGTATTCTATGAAATTTAAGGACAGCTTTCATCCATACGCAATCATCACGATTCTCTTCTGGTCCATCGCGTTTGTTTATACCAGATTGGCACTGACTTACTTCTCCGCATTTTCCCTGGGCTTCTTAAGATATTTCACAGCATCCCTGGCTTTGATCCTGATCGTTCTTATCATGAAACTTAAGCTTCCGAAACGCTCGGATTTAAAATGGTTCCTTCTATCCGGGGTGACCGGCTTCTTCCTGTATATGATTACCTTCAATAAGGGCTGTGAGACCGTATCTTCTGCCACCAGCAGCGTTATTATCGCCATTACACCGATTATCACTGCCCTGTTCGCCCGAATCTTCTACCATGAGCAACTGAAAAAGCTGCAATGGACTGCCATTCTGGTCTGCTTCGCAGGTGTGATTGTCCTGACCGTATTGGAGGGTGGTTTCACAGTAAGTATCGGAGTACTGTGGCTGATCAGTGCAGCCGTTCTGCTTAGTCTGTATAACCTGCTTCAGCGTCAGCTGACTAAGCATTACACCGCTGTCCAGTCCTCAGCCTTCAGTATCTTTGCAGGGACTCTCCTGCTGTCAGTATTCCTTCCCGAATCCGTAGGTAAAATAAAGGCTGCACCGCTGGTACAGATTATGTACATATTGATTCTGGGAATCTTTTCGAGTGCAATCGCCTTCATCTCTTGGGCGAAGGCCTTTGCAAAAGCTGCCCATACCTCCTCCGTCAGTAATTACATGTTCGTCACCCCGCTGCTGGCAAGTATTCTTGGTGTCATCATAGGGCATGAAACTGTTGATTTATCTGCCATCATTGGGGGAACCATCATCATCTTCGGTCTGCTACTCTTTAACTTCGGAGATAAATTAAAAGTTGGAAAACGAATATAGAATAATCTGAAAGGATAAATGCTATGAAGCTGGATAAGGTAATCGGAGTCGGTTTTACAGCAACTGTATACGAATGGGAAGAAGGTAAGGTTCTTAAACTCTTCCGGCAGGACTTCTCAAAAGAATCAATCGAGATTGAGTTTCGGAACGCTATGGCAGTCAGGAATCTGCCCTTCTCCAAACCAAAGGCTCATGAATTGATATCCCTGGACGGCAGGTTAGGAATCGTATATGACCTGTTGGAAGGGGAATCCCTGTTAGATTGGGTACTTAGAACCGGGGATCTGGAGCAATGCGCCATCTATATGGCTGAGCTTCATAAGTCCATCCTTCCTATACATGTTGTAAATGTTGACGACTATAAGGACTTTTTAAGGTATTTTATTTCCATGAACCCTGACACTTCAACGAGAGAAGAGGCCCTGAGGAAATTGGATCGATTACCCGACGGGAATACTCTCTGCCATGGCGATTTTCATCCCGGCAACATCCTTCTGAATCAGGGAACTACCGGTATTATCGACTTCATGAATATCTGCCATGGGCATCATCTGTACGACGTTGCAAGAACGGTGTTCCTGGTGCAGTACACCCCTGTCCATGAGGAGGGAGAAATGGGTGAACAGATCCGCCAGTTCAAGAAATCCCTGGCTGATCTGTATCTGACTCAGATGCAGGTCACCAGGGATATGATAAAGGATTACCTAGCCGTTATCATGGAGGCGAGAAAATACGAGTGTCCCGATGAATAGTATAATTAATGATTAAGGATCCAATCTATCCCCTCAGTAATTACCTCCGGCCTTGTCACATGGATATAATGGCCGGCATCATAGACTATGGTACTTTCTGACACCGGATATTGTTTCCTTATAGCTGCGATATAATTAGCTACATCAGCTTCCGTATCCTCCTTGTATTCATCTGACGGAACTTCGTAAATGATATATGCTGGTATCTCCTGCGGTACCAGCTCCTTCGTAATCAGCCTAAAGATCTTATCCGCGGACCGGAATTGGCGCGAAACCGAGGCAATATAGCTGCTTCTGAAGCAGTACTCATTATATTCCTCCAGGTAAGCCCTACCCCTGGCTGCTATGATTTGATCATCAATCTCCCTCTTAAGCAGTGGAGCGCCTATATCATGGAGCAACCTTGGGAAGCCGACAAAGTTTGTCAGCTTCAGTAAGTAGTATAGAACTCCCTCGACCCTATGGGCTGCTTTACCTTCCCACCCCTCAAACATAACCTCATTGGTCGTATCGATTAAAATAACCCCACGTACCATCTCAGGAAACAGCTGGGTGAATCTGCGAACGGTCGCACCGCCAAGGGAATGACCTGCCAGAATATAAGGGCCTTCCACTTCGGTAGCCTTAAGTAATGCCTTCAGCTCATAAGCCTCCCCATCCACACGATCCGTAAAGGAAGGAGCACCGCTCCGTCCTGTACCGCCTTTGTCGAAGGTAATTGTCTGAAATTCATTTTGCAGTAAGGGTGTATAGGTACACCAGGAATAAGCTCCGTCCCCTAGTCCGGCTACAAATACGATCGGTACCCCTTCCGGATTCCCTCCCACTTCTGCATAAATCTGATTCTTCTCGAGCTCATACAGCTTTCCCTCTGTATAATTCCTCCCGTAGGTTTTCCTTTTAATTGCCTGGTTGATGGAGCCGGCGATTGCGATAATAACAACCGATGCTCCTAAGATGATTAATAAAATCCTGCGAATGCGCTTTCCCATATATTCTCCCCATAGTATATTGGTTAATCAGTGTACTACTATTGTAATACACATATATCTATATGTCAAGGGAATTAATGTAAATTAATTTGGGATTGGATGATAAACAATAATAAATGAAAGGAATGGTTATGGTAACTCTTGGTAGATTTAGAAGAGCTGCTGTGGTACAATCATGATAGATAATCTAAGCTTCAATCCTATAACTAAAAGATTCAAATAGGTGAATGAACAGTTCATATCCATTCACATAATAGTGTAATTCGCAGAAAGGATAAATTATGATTCTAGGTGAAGTATGTTTAGAAACGAATAATGTAATAAGATTAGCTGATTTCTACCGCACGATATTAAATATTACCGGTGAAAATCAGGATGCGGTCCATCAATTTATCATTTCGGATGGGACTACCCTGACTGTTTATAATGATGGCAAACATAAGAATGGTCGGAATGAGAATATCAGTCTGGCTTTTACGGTGAAGGATGTGGACGAGGAGTATGAGCGGCTCACGAAGCTCGGGATACCGGTCATCGATCCGCCAAAGCTCCAGCCCTGGGGTGCTAAGAACATGCATTTGTGTGATCCTGACGGAAACCATGTTTATTTTAGGAGCTTTCCGGAGTGATACGGCTCCGTATTAATATACTAAGCTGATATCATTCCTGATCTTACATAATCCGAAAGGGTGGGAGCTACTCTCCCACCCTTTGCACATATTATTTTCTGATAAATGAATCCTCTAATCGATTTCACATATTTAGTTATTCTCTGTTTGTCTCTGTGATAGCATCCTGTTTATCCAAGCTTCATCCTGTTTTATCATTTTATAGGTCCTTAACCATAACAGAGCAAATACCAATATAAATACTGCTGTACAGACTACAATATTCCATGCTCTGAAGCCAAACCATTTAAGTCGATATGCTGTAACAATAAAAACCGTATAATTCAATATAAATTCTGCTAATATCTGAATAATCCAACTCTTGAATTCGATCTTCTCGAGGAAATAATCGATTACAAAGATGGCACCTAAAAAACCGGCTAACTGTAAAATGAAGAGCTGCGTATCATCAGACTCATTTCCACCGATTGCATTCAGAGCTGCAAAAATTACGTTCACCAGTGTAAATGAGATGCATAAATTCGGAAAATAATATTTTCTGATTGAATTCATATCATAACCTCCTAAGCTTCTAATTTTTTCTTTAAACTTTCAATATAGTTCCGTGAAACAACTAATTTCTCTCCGGTTGTCAGGGTGGCTTCCATTCTGTGATTTAAGGATGATTTTACACATTTCAGTGCGTTCAGGTTCATGATACAGCTCTTACTGATTCGTACGAAGGAAGTATGGAGAAGCATCTGGTCCAGGGAAGTCAAACTCTCCTTGTATTCACAGACCCTGTCCTGACAGTATAGAAATGTCCTTCCGTCCACGGACTCGATATAGAGAATATTCTCCAGCGGGATACTGTATCTCTCACCGTCAGCAATACCCATTAAGGAGAAGGAGTATTGTCTGATATGATCAATCAGCTTCTTCAGTCTGTCGTCCATTAGGGAACAATTTATGATGATTTCCGTTTCTCTATAATCCAGACTCTGATTAACAGTTATTTTCAAACTATTTTCACCTCCAAAGGATGTTTTGTAAGCTTACAGGTAGATTATAGTAATAAATTCCTTTTATATCAATAGCTATACCGCCAGATGCCCAATCAGTGGGATCAGATGCCCGGAAGCTATAAAATACTTAAAAATTCCAATAAAGATCCCTCAATTAAGGCTTGACAAAGGACCCTCTCATAAGCTATGATATCTCTTGTACTCGGAAAAACAACTTCATATGCGCGAGTGGCTCAGTGGTGGAGTATCGCCTTGCCAAGGCGAGGGTCGCGGGTTCGAATCCCGTCTCGCGCTGTCAAAAACAAAATGGGTATCAGTGAAACTGATACCCATTTTGTTTTTGATATTGTCTAGGTAGGTTTCGATCTCGTACAAACTAAGACTTCGGGAGAATGCGCAAGCATTCTCCTTATGGCTTTGCGAAGCAAAGACATTGCGAGGAGACGCTCCGCTTCGGTCCGCGCAGAACCGAGGTCCACCGGACCTCGTGCGCCGTCTCGTGCACTAGATCAGGTTTGTACTCTCACAGGCCGAGCATTCGAAAGAAAGAGAACGGATGCCCACACGCCGACGTTCTATTAATAATGAGTAAACATCATCATGTGTGAATATGTGTAGTATTACACTTTCATAATGCGATTGACTTCCTCTATTTGTAAATGTATAATACTGGTAAGTTACAGCTTGATTGAATTCGTTGTAGGTTTAAATTGCGAAGTAAAATGAATCATTATAATGCCGAAAACTATGGAGATGGTAAAGGGAGGAGAATAGTTTGAAAAATAAAATCAACGTAATATTCGATAAGAAATATATTGGTATTTGGTTAGCAATTTTATTTTATATAGCGTTTTGCGTGGTAACAAGTATATATCGCAATAAGGTTGGTGGAACAGTCTGGTATTTAGCAAATAGTTTACAAAGACTTTTATTTGGAATAATTGAGTTGATATTCTTTATGAAATATTTTCAAAAAAGAGATTGGAAGGAAGTGCTAAATTTTAAGGGATATGAAAAAGGTCTTCTAGCTGGAAGCGGACTCATTCTATTTATTATATATTTAGTTATTTACTTTATCGCTGGAGCATCTGATATTATAGGTCTTACATTTCCGATAGTAATTAGCCAATTGGTTTGTCAAGAGATTACTACTGGATTTTTTGAGGAAATCACCTTTCGAGGATTTGTGCTAGAGGGGTATTTTTTTCATGAGAAACAAAAAGTGTCAACAAGGCTAATATATACACTTGTTTCCTTTCTCATATTTGGATCAGCACATTTGACAAACTGTAATTCATTGTCGGATGCAGTTTATCGATTTGTTACAACAGGAATTATAGGAATGACATTCACTGCAATTTATCTGTACTCGCATAATTTGTTAGTAGCTATGATTTTACATACAATTTATGATATAATAGCAAATTTGATTATCTATGCAACCTGGAGTAATACGGTTGTTAAGGTTTTCTTAGACAATATATTTTATGGAATGTATATAATAGTAGGCGTAATTTCGTTGATTTTTATTATAAAAGCAAGTGACTATCCAAATTGTAAACAAGAGGCGGTTTCTAAAAACTAAAGTTAAAGTTAAATCAATAAAGATTATTTTTGGTAAATTTTATTAAATATGGTATTGTCTTATTATACATTCAAAAATAGATTAGTATTTAATTTGCGGAGGAATTATGTTCAAACTTATTGAAAGCGATTTTAATAAAATAGCGCCTATCATCAAATCACAAAATGAATTATCAGTACTTTCTGTTATAAACGGGATTATGCCAGGTGAAATCTATGTAAACAACATGGACCATCCGACCGCAGCCTTGATAAAAACCTCTGAATGCAATCTAGTCGCAGGTAATACGAAGGATGCCGTATTTAATTCGGAAGTTTCTGAAGAATTAGATGTTTGGGATCAGCTAACTCCTGATTCAGAGGAGTGGATCGATATCATACCAACGATTCATAGCAATCCCTTTGTCAGAAAATATAAAAGAAGACACTATACTTTATCCTTTGATGATTTTCAGGAATGTAAAGTACCTTTAAAGGATGGTTTTATTTTAGAGAAGGTTGATCTTGATTTGTTACGGACGCACAGCTATGAGAACTCGGAGAAATTACTTGAATGGGCCGGGAATTGGGGAGATGAGGAACGATTTCAAAAGTATGGTGCAGGTTATTTCATACATGATGATAAGGTTATCGTAAGCTGGTCCTTGAGCGATTGCTGTTATGATAAGAAAATTGCAATTGGAATACATACTGATGAGAGGTATCGTAAGAATGGCTTTGGATTAATCGTAGTCTCTGCCACTGCGAAAGAATGCTTTGCGAAAGGTTACGAAAGTATAGATTGGCTGTGCGTAGATACCAACAAAGGGTCTTACACTATTGCCGAAAAATTAGGCTTTACCTATTGCAATAGCTATTATTCCTTTTCAACATATCCTCCAATAGAGAATGTTAAGGATTTATCTGAGCCTGAATGGTATGAATGGGCTGAATACTTAGAAAACGCCTCCCAAACACAAGATTATTTGATCTGGGATGTCCTATATTGCTATATAAAGTCCAATCATGTGGAGAAAACCATTCATCATATGACCTTTATGAAGCAGAAAAGTATGGATTTGGATTATCCAGGTATCAATAATTATATTACATATCTTCAAGGTTACGATCTGTGTTCCAATTTCAGATGCATGGCTTGGACAAACTTCCTTAACGAGAACATTCCTAGTTAGAGTATTACTCAATCAAATTGGTACTTGCTGGCAATCCCGTAGATTAATGTTATAATTGGTGAGATTAGTGTATAACGAAGATGCCAAAGAGAGGAAGATGCTTATGCGATATGAATTTAGTTACTATAAAGATGAGGATTTTGATGAAATAGAACAACTGGTACTGTCCTCTTATCAGTGGGAATACCCCGTCTGGAACCTGAGCAGGCATGAGTTTTCATTGGGACTGCATCCGGCATTTACCGGACATTATCATGCATTCTATCATACGGTTGGTGTCTATAGGGAAAACGGCAAGGTAGCAGCCTGTGTCATCAATGAAGGTAATTATAGCGGTGAAGCATTTTTCTTATTTGACTCGAAGGAACGTGGCGAAGACAAAGAACTTCTCAGAGAAATGATAAAGTATGCGAAGACCCATGTTGCAGCTGTGAAGGACGACAGACGGACTAAGTCTCTGAACCTATACATACCTGATTGGAATACTGTATTAAAGGAAATGGCTCTGCAATCTGGCTTCTCTGAAACAGGATGGGGCGAGGATAGAAATATTCTGCCTTTTACTAAGAAGCCCTTTGAGGTAAAGCTCCCTGACGGCTATACCTTTGCGGACGGGAATACGGTTCCTGACTTTTATCTTTCCAATACTCATCGGCTATCCTTTAGCTATGGCGGAGATCAACATGCCTGTGAACACGGAGAACAGGCTTTTCATGATTTACGCAAAATGAAGCATTACAGAAAAAATCTGGACCTATGTGTTCTTGATGAATATAAGAGACCTGTAGCCTTCGCTATCATCTGGTATGATGAACGTATGCCCTATTGTGAATTGGAACCTCTTGGCGTCGTTTGGTGGGAAAGAAGAAAAGGAATTGCAACAGCGATTTTGCACGAGGCCGCTAATCGGGTACAGGCCATGTACCCTGATTGTGGGGGCATGTTAGGCGGAGATCAGCCCTTCTATCAGAAAATCGGTTATGAGAAGAAAGCATCTATTCCACAGTACCACTGGGAACTGGAAGTTTTTATATCGTGGGAGAAGGAATCCTATGATAAAGACTATAAGAAAGAAGTTTAGGCATCATCGCCTTACCAAGTTGATTTATTAAATCTTGGTCTGAAAAATGTCAGCTTATCACATGGAGCACTTTAAGTATAATTGCTCCGATTGGTAAAATGATAGCTGATGATATAATTGTTGCCAAAATTATCCCTCCTACAAGTACCTCATCACCCCCAAACTTCTTCGTCACAATATATGCATTCATTGCGGTAGGTGTTGCCATCAACACATATATAGTCGCTATCTCCTCTGAGCTAAATCCCAAGAAAATAGCCGGCGGTACAAACAGTAGAGGCTGTATGATTACTTTGAAGATGGATGCATTTAGTATATATCTGATATTCTTAAGAAAAGAATCAAATTTGATTCCGGAACCAATTAGTAGAAGGGCCATTGGGGTTGCAAGCGAACCAATATAATTCATAGCTTTCGTTAACGCAAATGGCAATTCTATTTTTAATAAGGAAAAAGGAAGCGCTATTGCCACTCCAAGCACCATTGGGTCCCTAAGAATTTTCAGCATTAAGCCTTTCAGGTCTCTCTTCTGCTGGTTATAATAAGAAAACAGAATAACGGCGAGAATATTATAAAGTGGAAGAACAAACGCTATAATCAGAATTGCACTGGGTATGATTTCCTTGTCAAGAATAACTTGTGTAATAGGAAGACCAATATATACATAATTTCCTCGATAGGATGCATGAACAAAAGCAGCAATTTTACTTCTATCCTTAGAAAATATTGATATTGCAAACCATATGACGGAAAATGATACTACTGTGATACCAATTATATATAGTATAAACTTAACATTTAGCAGGGAGTAAAAATCACTTTCAGAAACATCCTGAAACAATTTTACGGGCAAGGCGTAATAATATATTATGGATGAGGCGGATTTGGAGAAAGCTTCGTTTATCAGCTTTTTCCTTCTCATGATAAATCCTAGTAAAACAATAATAAATATTGGCGATACCATATTTAGACTAAAAATCAGATAATTCATAATTTACTCTCTTCAGTTAATTAATAATTTTCTACTTATATACAATATACAATTTTCGTACATGTGGACAATAATACTTGAATTTGCTAAGCCATAATAATTTGATACAAATATTAGTAACAATCCAATTCCTTGGAATTCCAATCTATTTCAGCGTGTAAACAAATTGATTGGAATTCCCAAGGGATTTGCATGTAATTCATAAGTCCATTTATTATTACCAACAGGCTTTTTTATTAGGACAATAATTTTTCACTGATGCAGCTCGGATTTCTACAAAACACCCGCACAATCTACATAAACCATTCTGAAGATATTGACATTTTTTACATTGATCGAGTCGATAAGCATAGGTCTCTTCTGATGTTCTAAGTTCTTGAGGAATGTTAGCAATATAACCGGAAACATTCTTAATATACTCCGTGTCCGAAAATCCGCGAAGTAGACATCTTTTGCACTCTAATGCGTCCATACTAACTCCTCTCCGTCATTTATTCTTGGGTCTTGATTGTTACTAAGACTACTGATTTTGAAGGTATCTTAAGTGATATTTTATTCTCTTTTATCGAGAAATCAGTAAACCCTACAGGTTTGAGATTGTCAGGATTGTCAAAGGTATTCATTGCATTCATTACATCAGCTGTTAATACTCTTCCCTCTATTTTACCAAAGAGTCCGAAATCTTCAATATAACAAGAAATGTCGGCATCCCTATTCGGGTTGATATTACAAATGGTCAAGTTAACAGAACCATCAGCCGCCTTGGATACAGATGCATTGATCTGCTTCAGTTTATTTCCATCACATTCATAATCTTCTGAAAGCAGTGCAAAGTCCAAAAGCCTTGCATCCTGATGTACCTTATACATATCAAAGACATGATATGTCGGTGTAAGAATCATCTTCTCACCTTCCGTCAGGATCATTGCCTGCAGCACATTAATAGTTTGAGCAATATTTGCCATATGAACACGTTCTGAATGATTATTAAATATATTCAAACTTGTAGCTGCTGATACGGCATCACGCAAAGTATTCTGCTGATACAAAAATCCCGGGTTTGTACCAGGCTCACAATCAAACCAGGTACCCCATTCATCAACTATCATGGCAACTCTCTTGGCAGGATCATATTTATCCATGATTGCTTCATTCTTGTGAAGCATCTCATCCATATAAATGGCTGATTTCATGATGCCATGCCATTCTTTTTCATCGAATTTAGTGGCGGATAATCTTGATCTGGATTCATCTCTAAGGTATCTTCTGTTTCCATCGGGTATTTCAGTCGTTATGACCGGATCTCCGAGTCTGGTATAATAATGAAGTGCAATCGCATCCAGATGCATTGACGCATCTCTCATAAGAACCTCAGTCCACTTGTAATTGTCGCCTCTTGGTCCGGCTGCAATACGATATAAAACATTATCGCCATAATTTCTCGCATACAAATTATACCGGTTAACCTCATCCGCATAATACTCTGCTCTCATACGGCCTCCGCAACCCCAGTTTTCATTCCCGATACCAAAATATTTCAATCTCCAAGGCTCTTCCCGTCCATTTTTCCTTCTGAGATCAGCCATAGGAGATTTACCGCCAAAGGTCATATATTCTATCCATTCGGACATTTCCTGCACTGTACCGCTGCCAAGATTACCGCATATATATGGTTCTGTCTCCAACAGTTCACATAGCCTGAAAAACTCATGCGTACCAAAGTGATTACTTTCTACGACACTGCCCCAATGTGTATTAACGATTTCCATCCGGTCTTCTTTGGGACCAATTCCATCTTTCCAATGATATTCATCGGCAAAGCATCCTCCTGGCCAACGCAGGGTGGGAATCTTAATCTTCTTGAGTGCTTCTATGATATCTATTCTCATGCCGTCTATATTAGGTATATCTGAAGCTTCTCCTACATAAAAACCATCATAAATGCATCTACCCAAATGCTCTGAAAAATGACCGTATATCATCTTACTTATAGTACTTTTTTCAGATCCGGCATTTACAATTATCTGATTAGCCATATCTAAATCTCCTTTTCTTCATGCAGTTAATACTGTCTTATTGTATTATTTTTAATAATTATCCTTTTACACCACCAGTGGTGAGTCCAGATATGAAAAATCTTTGATTAAAAAGAAACAAAATTAGTATCGGTAATATTGCCAAAACACTACCTGTAAACATAACTTCATAATTTGCGCTATATGGACTTATTAAGGACGCAATTCCAATTGTCAACGTAAAATTTTCATTTGAGCGGAGGACAATTAAAGGCCACATAAAAGAATTCCACTGCTGCATTGCCAATAATATCGTCATTGCTCCATATGCAGGCTTCATAACCGGACTTATAATTCTATAGAAAATTCCATATTCCGTGCATCCATCGATTCGTGCCGCTTCCATAAACTCTTTGGAGATTCCGGATACATATTGTCTGAAAAAGAATATTGCAACCGGAGCAACCATAAAGGGTAATACAACTCCCTTATAAGAATTGATAATGCCCATATCTACAACCAACTTAAAAAGCGGAAGCATCAATATCTCAAGGGGAATCATCATTACAATCATGACCATAACAAAAATAATGTTTTTAAATTTAAATTCATATGCTCCCAAACCGTAGCCTACCATTGAAGAGAAAAACAAAGATAATACTGTAAATAATATGGTTATCAGGGCGCTGTTTTTATACCATTGAATATATATTCCGGATTTATATGAGAATATTTTCGCATAATTACTAAGATCCATTATTTTTGGATCATATACCACTTTCATAGCAGAGCCAAAAAGTGTGTCACTTTGCTGTAGAGAACCTATAAAGAGGTAATAAATAGGAAAGATAATAATGATTCCGATTAATATAAATAATATCAACAGGATTAATGATGATGCTGATCTTCTTATCTTCATGATTAATCCTCCCTCTTAAATAGACCAAAGAATTTAAGCTGCCCCATATTAATTAGCAGAATAATAGCCAAAAGCACAACTCCAATTGCAGAGCCCATTCCAAAATCATTTCTTTGGAAAGCCTGCTGATATATATAGCGGACAATTGTAAGACCGTTATCACCCGGATTCGTCTCATTCCAATAAACATAGCCCTCGGTAAACATACGATATCCACTAATAATCGACAATGTAAGGATATAGATGATAATTGGTTTTACCTGTGGCAAAATAACATTTCGAAATCTTTGAAAAGTATTTGCCCCATCTATCTGTGCAGCCTCCAGCAGCTCTTCTGGTACATTTTGAAGTGCAGACAGGCAATATACCATATTAATTCCTATCTCACGCCAGGAAGCCAATACGACCATAATCATGATACCCGTCCAATACCCCAATTTAAATGGAATAATATCTCCACCGTATTTCAAGAGAATTGAATTAATAAAACCCAACTCCGTATCTCCGAAAATCAATCTAAAAGCAATACCTGCCACAATTACTGAGGTCAATGAAGGTATAAAAATAGCTGCTCTAAAAAGATTCTTACACTTCATTATTTTAGAATTGAGTAATGTAGCAATTGTTATCGGAAAAATCATCATGATAGTTACCATACATAATGTATAGATCGTACTTGTTTTCAGAGCATTATAAAAATGTCCGTTAAGTAATCTATGATAATTCTTAAATCCTACATACTCCATATCATTAAGACTTATCACATTCATGAAACTCATATAAAACGTTGTTATTATAGGATATAAAAAGAAAACCAGAAAACTTAAAACGAATGGCATACAAAAAATATACGGTGCCGCCTTTTTATTATAAAGAATACTTTTCATTTTCCCAAAAGCAGATATCTTCGATCGCATTGTATTTTCCCCTTTCAAAGTACATCTACAAAGCGTACTTCAAAGAATAAATATAATGACAGCCACCATTCAAAAATCCATACTAACCTATGATTAGTCAAGTTACATATCTATTGTTACGATTGATTTTATGTCTCGATAGTTGAATGGTGGCTGATCACTAATTAAAATTATCTTTTAGTACGTGTATCAGTCCTCGAATTATAATACTATTGTTGAGCACGAAGTTCTTCTGCCGCTGATTTCAATGCTTCTTCGGGTGTCTTAGACTGATCTACGAAGACACTGTACATAATAGTATTGTTCACCAGATCCTGTGCAGCAACCGATAATTCTGCATTCGCCGGAGATTTAATATTTGATATATAAGGCTCCATTATCTTAAAGAAAGACTCTCCGTAGAAGTAATCTGAAGGTGTTTCTAATACCGGATCCTTCCAAGTGTCAAGATTAACCGGATCAAACGCAAGTTTATTCCAAATGTTGATTTCAGCATCGTAAGATAATTTAGCTTCAAACAAAAATTCTTTTGCTACATCAATGTTCTTACACTGATTTGTAATTGCAGTACCTGTTCCACCAATACCAACTGTTCTAGGTTCACCTTGTTTGAATACCGGCATAGGTCTAATAGCAATTTTACCTTTAAGATCAGGCATATAATTTAAAAATCTTGACATATACCATGAAGGCATAGTTAAGGAGGCAACGCTTCCTGAGTTCATGAACGAATAAAATTCTTCCGTTGAGGTAGCACCGCCACCTGCTTGAACTGCAATACCTGAATTATACATCCCAAGCATATAATTTAACACTTCGATATTACTTTGGCTGTCAAGGATTACTTCATTATCTTTTGTCAAATAGTCTCCGCCATGCTGAACGATCATTGGCCAGAAAGGTCTCTGATTCGAAACCTCGAAGCAAGTCATCGGAATTCCGGTCTTCTCAAGTACGATTTTACCCATCTCGGAATATTGATCCCAAGTTTCAATTGCATCAACATCACTAATAGTGAACCCAGCTTTTTCAAGAATCTCCATATTGTAATAAGTTACTGTGGCACCTACATGTGTTGGAATTGCATAAGAAGTATCTTTTACCTTATAGAGGTCAAATCTGGACTGCTCATAACTTCCTTTTGCATTCGCTTTATCAATAATATCATTCAAAGGAACCAACTGAACATTCTTTGATGTGAAATTTGTGTAGAAATTGAGGTTAATATCAGCTACATCAGGGGCACCAGTGCCGGTCTGAAGAGCCATTAACAGCTTATTATGCATCTCTGCATTAGGTAATATCTCAACATTTACTTTAATAGGATCATCCGGGTGATTTTTGTTATAGGCTTCTTCTCCAAATCTCCACATTTCACTATGAATCTCATTCACTGACCAGACTGTTAGTTCAATTGGTTTCGCGCTTACAGTACCGCTGCTTTTATCAGTGCTGGTTGTTGTTCCAGAGTTATCGGGTGTCTTTGTTGACCCGGAGTTATCAGGTTTTTTACTACAACCTATTAACGATAGCGCCATTATGCATACTAAGATAATTGAACTTACTTTCTTGTACCTTTTCATTTGAAACCTCCCATAATTGATAGTTTTTTGCTACAGATTACCCTCGGTCAAACGATATTCAAGCATAACATTTGACCCCCCAGTTACCCCATAAGCTGATATTAACTTATGGTTTCTCCGTCTATCCATCTCCTTTCATAATACTTTCTTCTTTACCTAACTTAATCTATGAATCCTCAGCATACTCATAGTGATTTTAATATGCTAAGTTGATTCCATATTCAATCGCATTAACTAAGCTGTTCTCATTAGCGGTACCATTGCCTGCTTGGTCAAAAGCTGTACCGTGATCAACCGATGTACGAATAATTGGCAAACCCAATGTGATATTTACTCCATCCACAGCCTCCCATTTTTGTTGATTCTTACTATATACAAAGCCCAAAGTTTTCAATGGGATATGCCCTTGATCATGATACATTGCTACAACCACATCATAAAAGCCTCCCCTTGCTTTGGGAAAGATACTGTCTGGAGCAATAGGTCCTTGTGCATTAATCCCCATCTCAATTGCTTCGTTGACCGCTGGTTTGATTTCTTCTAACTCTTCTCTGCCAAACAATCCATTCTCTCCACAATGTGGATTTAGTCCAGCTACACCAATACATGGATTTGATATTCCCATACGTTTACATGCATTGTCTGCAATTTCAATAACTTCTAATATACGATCCTTCTTTACGAGTCTACAGGCTTCCCCAAGTGATACATGTGTCGATACATGAACTACTCTCAGGTTATTATGTACTAACATCATCGTATACTTTGATGTGCCGGTCATCTCTGCGTAGATTTCAGTATGACCCGAGTAATGATGCCCCGCAAGGTTAATCGCTTCTTTATTAATAGCATTTGTAACAGTGGCATCAACTTCCTTATTCATTGCGAGTTCAATAACCTTTCTCACATATTGAAAAGCAGCTTCTCCTGATGTACTTGAAACCTTTCCTAAAGAGATATTATCCAAATCAACTAGCTCCATATTAAGAACATCTATAGTCCCAAATTCAAAGTTAGCATCACTTACTTGGCTTACCGGATTTATTTTTATATGGTTCATACCCACTATTATTTTGGCTTGTTCCAGCATAACTGCATCACCAATTACAATCGGTCTGCATCTTCCATATAGTTCTTCTTTATTAAGTGCCTTTAATGTAATTTCAGGTCCAATACTTGCCGGATCCCCCATAGTAATCCCAATAATTGGTCTTTTCTCCATGGCTAAATCTCCTTTCATTATTTATTGCTCAGAAGCAGTTACAGTGTGTTCATGGACATCTCCCACCTATGTATCGTGAGTCATATTGGCTATATCAACAAAAAGCTCCTTTGTACCAAATCCACCTGATTTTGAAATTATCTGCACATATCTTCCATATACATTAACTAGAGATAATACCGTGCCTAAAGTTATTTCACTCACCAAATTTATTTCATTACAGTTTATTTTCTCAATGAAACCTCTCAGTGTATCTCCTCCGATAATCATAACAGTTGCTTCGGGTCCATTTTTCATCATGTAGAATTTCTCCAGTAATGTGCCTAAGGTTCTTGATATCTTTGTTCGAACTTCCTCCAGATCAATTCCGTTTTTACTCATGTATTTCACCATGATATCAGGCCTTGAAATTCCTGTATCAATCATTACTACCTGTTTTTCGAGTAGTTCCTGAATAATACCGTCCATCCATCTTTCACCATCCTCAGACGAAAAAAAAACTTCTTCCTCAAACAGCTGTTCCGGAGATAATGTGATACGACCAAATCCCATTTCTTCACCATGCTCTATTTGTTGTCTTGAAATAGGATTCATACTTCCGCAGATCACTAAAAGAGGCTTTTTAATCTTCGGTGACTCAGCATCAATTCTTTTTATTCCTATTATCTCAGGCAATATTGCTGCAAATCCCGTGCATCCTGCGATTACTTTTAATTGATTTTTTTGATTTAGATATCTTCCGATACCTCGAAGGTCTTCGTTAGTCTGTGCATCAAATACTCCAATTGTTGGCTCAGTAAAATCAGAGCAATAGTTACTTCCCAATTTATATAGTACGGTGTTATAAGCAATCTCAGTAAATAAATCCATTACGTAGGAGGACTTAACCGGTTCGTAGGGATCGCTTCCAAATACACTTTCACTAACAGGAATTCCATCAATATATTGAATTCCCTGTTTCGTTACACGATTCATCACCGGGAGTGCCGGAATAAATGCTAAAAATCTTTCATTGCTAGCTGCTAGTGCTGCAGCAAGTTCGCTTCCGACATTACCTCTGAGTCCTGAATCTGTTTTCTTGTATATATATTTGACCCCTGCTTCCACTGACATCTTAACTAACCGATAAATAATCATGTAGGCCATATCAGGAGATAAATGTCTTGTTTTAGTATCAACAATCAAAACCTCTGTATCAATTTCATAAAATAATGAACTGCTAAACTCAACTGTTGTAAGAATTTTTGTCTTTATATTGTAACGGGCAAATTGAATACCCGTATCTAAAGCACCTGTTAAATCATCTGCTAATATAATTAAGTCAATCACATCTTATCTCCTTGTATGTTCACATTTGAAACACTTATGCGATGTATTTACTAATTTAGTAACTTTTCTCCCCTTTACATGTACAATCTTAACACAGTAATTTGTCGAATGCAAGATGTTTTTATCACATATCACCAAAAGCACTGTTTATATTTGAAACACCAAGGTTTCGTTTGCATTTTACTTGTAGATATGATATGTTGTGTTCATATTTGAAATATATCTAAAACCATGTGTTTTCGGAGGTGCCATTTGGATAAAACAAGAATATTGGGAATCGCCCCTTATGAAGGTATTCAATTTTTAATGCAACAGGTAGCAGAACGACGGAGCGACATAGAATTGACTACATTTATTGGTGACTTGAAGGAGGGATTAAGAATAGCCTCTAAATATACCCCCTATGACTTCGATATTATAGTATCAAGAGGCGGCACTGCTGAATTAATACGGAATAGCTGCTCTATTCCTGTTGTTGAAATCTCTTTATCTGCAATGGATATCCTTCGTTCCATAAAATTAGCACAAAATGCCAATAACAAATATGCTCTCATCGGTTTCCCCGCAATTACAAAAAATGCTCAACTTTTGTGCGACTTATTGCAATACAGCTTCGAAATATATACCATTCACAGCGAGTCGGAAGTAAAAGATATCCTAGAGAAGCTTACACAAAATGGCATTCATATGATTTTATGCGATATGGTTACATATTCTATAGCACAATCCATTGGGTTAACAGCCATATTGATTACATCAGGATCAGAAAGTGTCGAATTAGCTTTTGACCAGGCGATAGAAACCAAGAAAACCTATGATCTATTAACTTCTCAAATCATATTTTATAAGACCTTAATAGAAGAGCATCCGCAGCGTTTTTGTGTATATAATGATGCCTTAGAATTGATTTATCATTCAAAAAATACTACTCTTCCGGATATTGTGGAAGAGGAAATGCAAAATAAAGTCTCTTTTGTTCTTAAAGAAAAGAATACTATAATAAATAAGATAGTGTTTGGTCTTCTGTATGTTATCAACGGTCAATGCAGAACCTTTAATAACAAACTTTATGTGGTTTTTTACATCAGTTCACATAAGGTACCCTTATCCACTATAAAGGACGGTATTCAGTATCTGAACAAGGATGAAGCTAATAATAAGTTACAAAAAAGTTTTTATGGTATTGCGCTCCCATTGCTGTTTCCTGACTCCTCCATTAATCAATATGCCAAATGTAACTACCCTATCATGATTGTTGGCGAAGAGGGAACAGGAAAAGAACACCTTGCCTATTTGTTATATGCAAAAAGCAAATCAAGTAACCATCCTTTTGTAGTTCTTGATTGTATTCGTTTTTCTCCAAAGATATGGTCTTTTTTAACAGATGACAGCCTATCCCCACTTAGTGGCACTTCAACCACCATATATATTAAAAATATGGAACGCCTTTCGCAACAGCAGTACGAGGAGTTATTCTCCATTATACATGATTTGAATTTATGTACGAAAAACAGAATAATATTCACATTCTCCAATAGTACGAAGGATTCTATTGCAAAAAGGTGTACACAGATCATTAATCATTTTTCTTGTCTAACAATACGGGTTCCTTCCTTACGCGAACATATTGAATATATACCCAACTTATGCAGTATCTATATTAGTAATTTAAATGTATCAATGGCAAAGGAAGTCCTTGGTCTTGATCAAGATGCTCTTACTATCATGAAATCATATGATTGGCCAGGAAATTATAATCAATTCAAAAAAGTTATCAACGAGTTGGTAACTATTACAGATACCCCCTACATCACGGGTCCAACAGTTACCAAGCTGCTACAAAAGGAGGTACCGTCTTCTAAAACCAATTCAAGTGGTATAAAGCTGTCTCTCATGGATAAGACACTGGAGGATATAAATTTAGATATCATCCGGCTGATATTATCGGAAGAAGGCGGAAACCATAGCTCTGCTGCTCAAAGACTCGGCATCAGCAGAACAACCTTATGGAGAATGCTTCAGAAAACATCTTATCCAAAATAACAATGAAATCGCATCGCAAATCCTTATAAATTAAGGGTTTGCGATTTTTTATTCAAGATTGACTTCCTATTTAAGGAAAAGTATAATGGATTTAATATAAAATCGAAGAGGTTGTATATAGCCGTTCGCCACTGAATGAGGGCTTTCAAATGATACTAGTGAATCAAGACATTAAGCTGGAAAATACCAGTAATATCATAAACGAAAAAGCTCCCAGCATTTCCGGAATCGTAACCGGGGAATGCAGGGGCAGATTATGGGTTGATCGGACTGATCATCCAAGAATAGCAATTGTGGAATCTTATGCAACGGGCAGCTTTGCTTTTCTTGGTGTCTATCAATCCATGGATGATTTTATAAGCTTAAAGAATTTTCTAGAGAAGGAATTATTTATTCAATTAAAGAATAGCGGTTATGACAGTTTTGAATTTTCAATTGATAATGACAGCCTGCGTGAGGGCATTTTAGAGCTGTTCAAGCATAAATCCCTCCAATCAGAACAGGAATGCTCCTTTAGAGCCTATGCAATCCCTGACAAAAATCCGGTTATCCCTAGGGATTATCAGATCCGTAAAGTAGAAGATAACTTCTGGAAGCAGTTATCCGAAGGACAATATAAAAATGGAGAATTCATCAAATTACGTTTGTTGGAAAACTGGCCTTCCTTTAAAGCTTTCATGAATAGGAGTATTGCATATTGTGCTGTCTGTGACCGGAGAATCGTAGCTGTCATCATCGGAACCGCCAGTTATAGCCGTACAATCGCAATTGATATTGAAACTGAAGAAAAGCATAGAGGTAAGGGTTTGGGTTACGCAATGGCCTCGGCGTTTATCGCTGATTGCTTGGATCACGACTATATCCCACAATGGGATTGCATGGAATCAAACCAAAGCTCTTATCAGCTGGCAGGGAAATTAGGGTTTGAGAAAATGAACGAAAACACGGTCTACTGGTTCGATATTTAATCAGGCACTGCATTATGAAGTAATATATTCTATATTATGTGGAGGTGTAAATATGTTCTGTAAGATATGTAATACAGAGCTGGAAGCTGGCACGATAATATGTCCCGGATGCGGAACTGAGGTGGCAGCCAAGAATCGAAACTTTAAACGCCTTATTTTTTGGGTTACAGCTGCTATTATCGCTGTTTCCGGGCTGGCAGCCGCTATCCTCATATTATGGTTTCCTTCCGGACAGACGGCAAATACTCCGACTGTTGCATCTCCGGAGCATATTTTCTACCTGAAGGATAATTCTATCTATCACACCTATCCCGATCAGCTCCAGCCTGAAGAACTGGTGGAGGATTTTGCCCCCGGACAGGGCCGTCTCGCACCGATCTTCTTAAGCGGCAACGGGAAACTGCTGTTCTATCCCCTTGGTCAGAGAAATAATGCTGACCTCTATTCCTGTCAATTCGATGCAGAACAGAAGATACATAATAAGCTCGTTACCAAGGCCGCTATCTTTACAACTAACAGCGATGCAAGTAAATTGTATTATTTGTCAGGCCATGAACTGTATACAGGTAATATGGATCAGTTTGAACCGATTGGCAGTAAGGTGGCCAGATTCTATTCAAATGAGGAGGGGGATCAGGTCCTCTATCTGACAACCGATAACACCTTGTATCTGAAAAAATGGAATCAGGCTGCCAGGAAACTGGATGAACAGGTTGGTTTAAGATTTGTTTCGAAGGATTTGAATACGATTTATTATCGGAAGGAAAGCACCCTGTATCTGGTGAAGGACGGTAAGGATATCCTTCAGATATTTGAAGGGGATATGTCTGTCAGCATCCCAAGACTCTCCTATCTCTATGAAAATGGAGACACCTATTTCACCTACGACACAAGCTTATACTACTATTCCAATTCCGAAGAAGTAGCTAAGCTTATCTGCAATAACCTGAAATATCATCTCGCAGCCTATGATAATTCCTACCTTTATCCATATCGTATCATGTATGGCGGTACCAATCCCCCACTCCATATTTATGATGATTTGAACAGTAATCATATTGTATGTAAAGGAGCTGAAATACTGAAGAAGATCACCGGTGGCAGTTTAATGAGTGCCTCCTTTGATCCGGAGGGAAAGGGCTTTTATTATCTGGTACTGCCAAAAGCTATGGATGAGTCGGGCGACCTGTTTTATGCGTCAGCGAACGGAACATCCGTCTCCGAAAGTAAACTCGTCGCATCAAATGTTACTTACTCCTACCTAGGTTATGTCGGAGACAACTTCGTTTATTTCAAAAACTTGGATTATAATCAGGCTGACATGTACATTGATGAGCAGCAAATAGACAGCAATGTCAATACGTGGTCATTTTCATGGACAAATACTGTCCTTGGTCCCAATACCTTCTTTTATCTTAAGAATCCCAGGGATTATTATAATGCGAAAATAGATGAGTATTTTACAATGGACACCTTAATGCTTTATCAGGACGGAGCAATAAAACAAATCGCGGACAATGTAACAGACTTTATCCTCCTGAAGGATAAAATTCTTTATCTTAAAATCGATGATCCGGATTCCGATAACGGTACCCTGCACCTCTACGATTTGAAAGGGGAAGATATGCTCATAGATTCCGGGGTAAATGCCATCATCAAGCCTACGACCAACAGAGAGTACCATGGGGAAATAGATCCCGCCTATGAAGAAGGATTTTATTATATGGGGGACTATGCTGAATAAATTACTTGGAGCATAGGAGCATTTGCCATACAGATATATAGAAAAGGGGTGGAAGTATGAAATGTAAATATTGCGGCACCGAGCTGGAGGAAGGCGTAACGTTATGTCCCGAATGCGGCAGGAACACAGAAACTGCGGAGAAAAGTAAGTTAAGAAATAGAATTCTCACTACAGTCATGATAGGAATATTACTTGTGGCAGGCATCCCATCCTTTTTCCTTCTGAAAGGCAGGTCAGACGACTCACAGGATACATCACAGGCTACAATCAAAGCAGTGCCGGTTGATGACAGTAATCTCTATGTCACACCTCCGCTCGAAACCATAACAGTTAACTCTCCCACCGCTGCTCCGACGGCAGTACCAAACTATGCTGTTGAACTCACCCGTCCTCTTCCGAACCTGTTCTATATTAAGGATAATAGGGTATACTATGCATCGGGCGAGGTTCTCAAACCAACAATCATTTCCTCCTACCCCTTTTCCTGGGAGAATTTATTCTACCTGAAAGTCAGTGAGGACGGCCAGACCCTCTTATATCCGGAAAGCACCGATCCTTCGAAGGACGACTTTAGTGCCAATCTGATTTATAGCGATCTGACCGCTGATAGTATCCGGCATCTTAAGATTGACTCGGAAGTGAATAACTTCACCATGAATCAGGATGGATCCCTGATATACTATCTTAAAAATAAAGAATTATATGTCTATGATCTGATTGAAAGTAAAAAGCTTGCGGATGACGTAAATGAATTCTACATTAATAAAGAGGGTAACCGGCTTGTTTACCGTACCTCTGACTGCAATCTGTTCCTTTATAACAGCGATGGGGAGATTAAGAAGCTGGATGCGAATGTTTACCTTAAATTTGCCTCTGAAGATCTAAATATGATTTATTACTTTAAGGAGGATAGTCTCTATCTTTTGAAGGATTGTAAGGACCTTCTCTTGATAGACTCCGGGCTCAGAGCAGTATCAGAAACGATCATCAGCATCTATGAAGACGGCTCTCTGTATTATCTGAAGCCCAGGCAGCTGAAGGACACGGATTATGTAAATGATGACATGGTTGCTCAAGATTCCTCGTTACCGGAGCCGAAACGGTCCGATTATCCGGATCACAAGAGCTATTCGGAAGCTACCGAAAAATACCGGGAGAAAGGTACCCGCGATAATATACGAGAAAGGCTTGCGATTTCAGATTTACCTTTACAGGAGACTAATAGTTTATATTATTATTCCAATGGTAAATCAACTCTCGTCAGCGATTATTGCACCAGAGTTTGGCGGTATTCTGCTGAGCAATCACTTATAAATCACTATCGCGGTAACGATCAGCCCATCCTGGCTTATGAACAGCTTATGCCCAACAAAACAAATATGTCTTCAGTTACAAGCTATGATGATATATATAATTACATAATAAATTATGTTGCTGACACTAAGGAGCAATATGTCTGCAGCGGAGCTGATGTGCTCGGTAAATTTGCCAAGGGTGAGCTCTATCTGTTGCTCTATGATCTTAAGAATAATAAGATTTATTATGAAATCAATTACCTCGAGCATAGTAACCGTGGGGATCTCTATTCCGTAGCAATAGATGGTCCGTCGGTCAGCGAGGGAACACTCTATGAAGAAAAGGTAATCATGTATGATCCTAACAGTTTTGTAATAGGAAATTCTGTGATCTATCTTAAGAACGGGAGCAGCTCGGCGGAGGACTATATTCTATATGTAGATCACCGTGAGATCGATCGTAAAGTCATAGGTTGGATCTATGGGATCAAGAATTCGGATGCATTTATTTATCTGAATAACTGGGATGATCATAATGGTCTGGGTATCTACACCAATACTTTGAATCTATATAAGGATGGGAAAGGAATTATCTTAGCTGATAATGTCACAGGCTATTATGCATTTGATGAGGATAACATCGTTTATGTTACCGAGGACGATAATAAAAAGAAGCAGCTCCTCCAATACGATGGTTCAGATACCAGAGTTTTGATTGATTCCTTCAGCGCCACCTCTTACGTTTCGGATATTATTACACCGTTGGAGGATTATTATTATTGCTATCACAGGAAGACCTTTGAGAATTAATCATTTTAGGAGGGTACCATGAAGGATTATCGGCGGCAATATCCATTATTTTCACTGTGTGGCTTAAACTGTGGTCTATGTCCGATGTTCATCGGGAAATACTGTCCCGGATGCGGTGGCGGACCGGGCAACCAGCCCTGCGCTATCGTACGTTGCAGCTGTAAGCGGGACGGAATCGAATACTGTTATCAATGCACGGAATATCCCTGTGATAAGTATGAAGGGATCGATGCTTATGATTCCTTTATCACTCACCGGAATCAGCTAAAGGATTTTGAGAAAGTAAGAAAGAACGGCATAGAAGCTTATCAATCAGAGCTAATTGAGAAGATGGGAATACTGGATTATTTACTCGCAAACTTCAATGACGGGCGCCGTAAAAGTTTTTTCTGTATCGCAGTGAATCTATTAGAGCTTCAGGACTTAAAAACAGCCATGGGGCAGATCCCTGCCGAAGCAAATGATTTACCGCTGAAGGAAAAGTCCGCATATGTGGCTAACCTTCTGCAAGCCGTTGCAGCAGAACGGAATGTGCAGTTAAAGCTTAATAAAAAGCCGACATAATCTCTTGATGCGATTCAGGAGTTGTTAAAGAACAAAAACATTCCGGTAAATAGTGAAATCATTGAAACACCTGGATCAAAATTTTTCATAATCAAGGATCCGAATGGCCTTAATATTCAGTTCTTTCAACAAAAATAATACCGATCGGTAAGAATCTGATAATACAATTAGTCTCACTCTATAGGAAAGGGTAAAATTGCTATGCAAATAAAAACATTAGTAGAAAACACCACCATTTCCCCGGAATATAAACATAAGCACGGGTTATCCTTTTATATTGAAACAGAACAGCATAAAATATTATTTGATTTAGGCTCCGATGCCCTGTTCTTACAGAATGCAGAGAAACTGAAGATTGATATTACAGCGGTAGATACCGTTGTAATATCCCATGGACATTTTGATCATGGCGGTGCATTGAAACTATTCTTAAAGCAGAATAATACGGCTAAGGTATACGTACATAAAAAAGCGTTTGATAATTATCGAACCAAGGTAATTGGACTTTCCCTCTCTGTTGGGCTTGACAGTTCTTTAAAGGACCATGAGCAAATCATATTAACGGAGGATACTGTTATAATTGATGACGAGCTCCGCTTGTTTTCCAATGTAACAGAAAGGATTTGCTATCCTCAGGCCAACCAGGCTCTTTATGTTAAGACCGGAACCGGCCTTCAACATGATCCTTTTGAGCATGAGCAGAATTTAATCATAACGGAGAACAGCAAATCCACTCTTATCGCCGGTTGTGCTCATAATGGCATTATTAATATCCTAAATAAAGCAGAGCTGCTCATCGGCTGTGAACTGGATTATGCCATCTCCGGCTTTCATCTGTTCAATCCTGCGGCTAGAAAATACGAAAGTGATGACCTGGTTCAGGATTTGGCTAACAGATTAAAAGTACATAAAACCAAATACTTCACCTGCCACTGCTCCGGACAGAAGGCATATGGTGTACTTAAGACCGTTTTGAAGGATCAGATATCTTACCTTTCTGCAGGCAGTTATGTTGAGTTATAATTCTTTTATCATGCCTAATTTTTTGATGACCAACTGATTTTCCTTCTGGATTTTCTCAGATGCCTATGATATAATTGTTCCACATGGAGTCATAGCTCAGCTGGGACGAGCGTTCGCCTGACGCGCGAAAGGCCATGGGTTCGAGCCCCATTGACTCTACTAATTCCAATCAGCACCGCCCGTCTAACGGGCGGTTTGCTCTGAGGCTATAAGCCTCTGTTACCGGCCAGCGCCTAAAGACGCTGGCTTTCACTTTGTTCAAGCCACTATGCCATTGTCTCCTTTGCCGCC
>JAEZJW010000092.1 GCA_023415595.1 Bacillota bacterium | reverse complement strand
AAGCAGATAACTTAGTTAAGAGTATGAAATATAAATGTGATTATGAAAGCGTTGATGCTTTAAATCTGTCTGTTTCTTTTGGGTGGGACATTAAAACTCATATGAGTGAGAATATTAATGAGGTGCTAAAAAGTGCAGAGGATTACATGTACAAGAAAAAGCTCTTTGAAGGGCCTAGCATGCGAGGAAAAACAATTGACATTATTATCAATACTTTACATGAGAAAAACAAAAGAGAAGAGCAACATTCACACAGAGTTGCTGAATTATGTGAAAAGCTTGCTATAGCACTGAAAATGCCAGACCATGACTTAAAGGTGATAAGAAATGCTGGATTATTGCATGATATAGGTAAAATAGCCGTACAAGATAGCCTATTGAATAAACCAGGTAAACTGACACTGGAGGAATTTGAGGATGTTGCCAAACATCCGGAAATAGGATATCGAATCCTATGTTCAGTAAGCGAAATGGCAGATATTGCAAAGTTCGTTCTTTTTCATCATGAGAGGTGGGATGGAAAAGGATATCCCAGAGGACTTGCGGGTGAAGAAATTCCTCTGCAGTCAAGGATGATTGCGATTGCAGATACCTTTGATGCAATGACTAGTTTAAGACCTTACAAATTACCCGTTTCAGAGGAAGAGGCCGCAAAAGAAATATTGAAAAATGCAGGTACACAGTTTGATCCAGAGTTAGTACATTTGTTTCTTGGTACAGTTTTGGGCTATCATTGACGATTAATATATTGACTTCAGATAAGTAAATCAGATGGCTTCATGGGCTGTGTCAGACCAGGGGCAGACGGTATAAATAAAAGACCCTCTTGGCACTTACGTTTAGTTAAAAAACTAGATGTGAGTGTCTTTTTTACGTGTTCTACAAAGGTACGACTTTCTACGGAAAAGCTTCCTGATATTTCATTTGCAATCAACATTCAATGAAGCATTTATGTGTTAATTGACATATGTAGTAGTAGAAAATTACTTCATATTGTACTTAACTAACTTGACAAATACTATATTTTGTATTATATTTATTTTCCCAACTTTTATTAAAATACCTGCTTGAGGCATTCAATTAGCATATATGGGTGGTTATGTGAAGCGGACCGGCGTTCCATACAGATCGATATTTAGGTCAGAATACATATTTATAACATAACGAGGAGACTAGGACATGAAGATTATCAAGAGAAATGGTTCAGAAGAGATTTTTGACTTAAGTAAGATCATTGCAGCCGTTACGAAAGCGAATGAGTCTACAGAGAAGCAATTACTGACCGGTGAGCAGATCAAAGAGATTGCAGAGTATGTTGAATTCAAATGCAACAGACTGGGCAGAGCCGTATCGGTTGAAGAAATACAGGACATGGTGGAAGATCAGATTATGTCTACAGGAGCCTTTGAATTGGCAAGGAATTATGTAAGATATCGTTATCAACGCTCCCTCATTCGTAAAGCGAATACGACTGATAATCGAATCCTATCTCTTATTGAATGTAATAATGAAGATGTGAAACAGGAGAATTCCAATAAAAATCCAACCGTAAACAGTGTACAACGGGATTACATGGCGGGTGAGGTCAGTAGGGACATTACAGCAAGACTTCTTTTACCGCGGGATATCGTGGAGGCTGATAAGCAGGGAATTATCCACTTCCATGACTCGGATTACTTTACACAGCATATGCATAACTGTGATCTGATTAATCTGGAGGATATGCTGCAGAACGGGACTGTGATCAGCGGAACCCTGATTGAGAAGCCACATAGCTTTTCGACGGCATGTAATATCGCTACTCAGATTATTGCACAGGTAGCTAGTAACCAGTATGGCGGACAAAGCATCAGCCTTTCCCATCTGGCTCCCTTCGTACAGATATCCAGAGATAAGATCCGTGCAGAGGTGCAGGAGGAAGTAAGAAGCTTAAACAGCGCTGCTACGGAGGAACAGATTCAGGAGCTTGTGGAGAAGAGACTTCGCAGGGAGATCACCAAGGGAGTTCAGACCATTCAATATCAGGTCATCACATTAATGACTACAAATGGGCAGGCACCCTTTCTGACGGTTTTCATGTATCTCAATGAAACAAGAAATGAACGGGAGAAGAAGGATCTGGCCATCATTATCGAGGAGACCTTAAAGCAGCGCATCAAAGGGGTGAAGAATGAGGCAGGAGTGTGGGTTACCCCGGCATTTCCAAAGCTGATCTATGTACTGGAAGAAGATAATGTGGCAGAGGGAACAGAATATTTTTATCTGACAGAGCTTGCAGCACGATGCACTGCCAAGAGACTGGTTCCGGATTATATCTCCGAGAAGAAGATGAAGGAGCTCAAGGAAGGAAATTGCTTTCCTGTCATGGGCTGTCGCAGTGCGTTAAGTCCCTGGAAGGATGAAGACGGCAACTATAAATTTTATGGACGTTTTAACCAGGGAGTAGTTACGATTAATCTGGTGGATATTGCACTATCCTCCGGCAGGGATATGGATAAGTTTTGGAAGATATTTGATGAACGTCTTGATCTGTGCTACCGGGCCCTGATGCAGCGCCATAACCGTCTGAAGGGTACATTATCGGATGCAGCTCCGATCCTTTGGCAAAATGGTGCTTTGGCACGGCTTAAGAAGGGAGAGACGATCGATCAGCTACTCTATGGAGGCTATTCTACGATTTCTCTTGGCTATGCGGGTCTGTATGAGTGCGTAAAATACATGACAGGGAAATCCCATACGGATTCGGAAGCCTGTCCTTTTGCCTTAGAGGTAATGAAGTATATGAATGAAGCCTGTGACCGATGGAAGGCGGAAACGAACATCGGCTTCAGCGCCTATGGCTCGCCGATAGAGAGTACCACCTATAAATTTGCAAAATGCCTTCAAAAGCGTTTTGGCGTAATAGAAGGAGTTACGGACAAGAGCTATATCACAAACAGTTATCATGTACATGTTAGTGAGAATATCGATGCATTTGCCAAGCTGGAGTTCGAGTCCAAATTCCAGGAGCTTTCCAAGGGTGGAGCGATCAGCTATGTAGAAGTACCGAATATGCAGAATAATATTCCGGCAGTTATTTCCTTGATCCGCTTTATCTATGATAATATTATGTATGCAGAGCTGAATACAAAGAGTGATTTTTGTCAGGAATGTGGATTTGATGGCGAGATACAGATCGTTAAGGATGTAGATGGTAAGCTGATCTGGGAATGCCCGAAGTGCGGCAACCATAACCAGGATACGATGAATGTTGCCAGAAGAACCTGTGGTTACATAGGAACCCAATATTGGAATCAGGGAAGAACGCAGGAAATTCAAGAAAGGGTGTTACATCTGTAGGATGAATTACGGAGAAATTAAG
>JAEZJW010000034.1 GCA_023415595.1 Bacillota bacterium | reverse complement strand
GTGGAGGCTTTATCACTGTCCACATAATAAACTGTAATGACTTCATCGGGCCGCCCCTTTTTCAGCTGCTTCTCATAACCCTTCTCTATGACAAAGACAGCATTGACCATCTCATCCAGTAAGAGCTTCTGTAAGTCCTTCTCTTCCCCTTCCACGATTCTGATGGAGGGTACCTCGGAGAGCCGTTCCATCAAGGCTTCAGATTCCCCGCTATTGTCATAATCCACGAAACCTACCGGGAGCGCACTCTGCTCCTCTGCCGAGGATGTCAGTGCATGGATAACGATGGAGAAGATCAGAATCGAGGATAGTAAAGCAGCTATCGTTGTTGCGTCCTTTACAATCAGCCTGATCCTCAGAAGAAGAATCCATATAATATCCTGAAGTGAAGAACCTGTTCTATGCTTCTTCATTGATTACCCTCCTTCTTGTAAAGAATAGTAGGGTACCAACAAAGAAAAGCAGGGATACAAGGAGCAGGATGATGCTGATTCTGCCCGCAATCTCAGGCTGTCCCTGTTTCATCCGAATCATCCCCTCCATCATATAGTAATACGGTGTAACTCGAGATAACCGAAGAATATCCTGCGGGAGGAACATGATGGGAATAATTCCCCCTCCGATCACCGCAAAATAGAATACCAGCAGATTCCCTACCAGTATAAATCGCTGTGTGGTTTCAAAGAAGGCGCTGAGAAGCATGGGCATCGTAACACAGAATAATGCCAGGGAACTGCCAAAAAGCAAAATCTGGGGGGATGGTCTGCTTCCACTGATAATACAGATCGCTGAGGATGCAGCTGCTGATAAGAATACTGACAGGAATAATATCTTCGCGGATAAGAACTGATATACCGGCATTCTTGTCGTCTTAATCCTTAAGAAGGTTCCCTGCCTTATTTCTCTCAGGAGCCTAAAGCCCGCATACAAGCCGGCATACATTAATCCCATGATGAGGATGGAGATCAGGTAATACTCACTGATCCGTATCTTCGGAAAGGTCGCTATCTCTTTGAAGTTAAAGAATTCTTCCTTTCCAAGAGCTGTGAAGATCAGATCCAGGGATATGGAAACATTTGTATCGTCAATCAACTTCTGTTCGGCGCCTTCCTGTTCCATGATATCGTACAATCCGACCGCATTTACTTCTACGGCCGAGATGAACTTCTCATAACTCTGGAGTACATTCTGGAACAGGATCGCTTTCGTTGTATCCTTTATATTAATCGTAACATTGATGGGAAGATGCTCAATCTGGATCATATTCTGAGCAAAACCCTTCGGAATCTCAATGAAGATGTCCAGCTTCCCCTCTGCAAAGGCTTTCTTTACCTCTTCCTCTTCCCCAATGGTTACGGTTATTAAGCTGGAGAAGGTCTCGCTGCCATGAAAATAACTGAGCAGCAGCTCAGAATAGGTACTGTCATCATTATTGATTACACCGAGTCTGAGGTGATCTGAGATATGCTCCGTCTCAATCTTTCTATTATAAGAAGTGCCTATTATAATTATAATAAGCACTGTAAGGATTCCTAACCATATTTTTTTGTCCGCGAAGAGCTCTTTCAGCTCTTTTATTAAGGTGTTCAGCATGCATGCCTCCAGGAAGTCCCGGTTATTCAGGCTTTTCCTCTTTTTTCACGTGCTCGTGGGTAAATAAATGGTCCATACAATATTCATAATTGCCATCACATTTCGAGCAGAACCTGAACTCCAACTGGTCATTGTCCAGCTCTGTCCTGCCACATACGGCACATTTATGTCTGGTTACCACATTCCGCCCGTTAAACTGAACCACGTTACCGGTATTTCTGCCCTCTTTCATCTGTCTTCGGTATTTTGCCCTCCGCTCGATTTCCCTGGGGGACATTCTCTGGTAGTTCCTGGTTACCAGGAAGAATACTGCAAAGTTTAACAAAGATAAAACTATCGGGATCACACCCCAAGGATAACCACCGTTAATCAGCCTATAAATCATATATCCGTAATAGATCATGGAGATCCAGGCCCAATATTTTGCCTTCACAGGAATCAGGAAATAGATATAGAACTGCATATTCGGATATAAAACCGCAAATGCCAAAAACAGTGAGGTGTAGATCAGATCCAACGGCTGATTCAAAAGCATACCAAGAGCGTCGAACAGATTCAGACCATAAATCAGGTATACAATCAAGGCACCTACAATGTTATAAAGGATGCCTGAGAAAAAATAAAAATTCAGGCGGAAAGCACCCCAGGACTTCTCCAGAGAGTTGCCTACAAAATAAAATACATAGGCCCGGATGAATACAAAGAAGATATCATTCATCGTAGAAATCGGAATCATAAAGGTAACTAGTCTCCAAATCTGACCTCTCGCCACCAGCCCATAATCCAGACCCAAATACATAATCATTCCCGGAAAAAAGCTTCCGATCAGAAGGCCCAGTACATACATTAGTGCAAAATACTTCATCAGATTTGGAATGGCATATCTTCCGAATTTACGCTCCAGTTTATTGAAAAAACCCATATACGTCCTCCAAGCTGCGAAAACCTAAAACAGCTTCTTCTTTCTGAAAATCAGTGCAGTGATAGTGGCAATAACCAATGCAGTCAGGGTAACTGCAAAGAACCCGAAGGGATTATCCCCGCCGGGAATATGGACAAAGTTCATACCATAAAAGCTCGCAATCATCGTAGGGATCGAAAGCACGATTGTGATTGCTGCCAGAAATTTCATTACGATATTCTGATTATTAGAGATAATCGATGCAAAGGCATCCATCGTACCGCTTAAGATGCCGCTGTAGATATTCGCCATCTCGATTGCCTGCTTATTCTCAATAATCAGATCCTCCAGAAGATCCTCGTCCTCAGGGTAATGCTTAATGTTTTCAATCTTAAGCATCTTTTCAAATACGACTTCATTCGCTCTTAAGGAGGTAGTGAAGTACACAAGGCTCTTTTCCAATTCGAGAAGCTCTATGAGCTCACGGTTCTGAGTTGAGATGTGGAGCTTCCGCTCAACCTCTTCACTCTTTCTATCAATCGTCCGCAGATGCTGTAGGAAAGTGGAAGCATTCCGATAAAGTATCTGTATGATGAATCTGGTCTTTTTAAAGGTATAGAAATCCCTGACGCGTCCATCCATAAAGCATTTTAGGATGGGGGATTCCTCCAAACAAACTGTAATTAAGATATCCTTTGTTACGATGATACCAAGTGGAATCGTAACATAGCGGTCCTTATCATTTCTTCTCTCCAGAGAAGGAATATCTACCACGATAATCGTGTTTTCCTCCTCTACCTCTATACGTGCTCTTTCCTCTTCATCGAGTGGTGCCCGAAGATGATTGATATCAATCCCGGTCCTCTCGGCAATTTCCATCAGTTCGGTGGCAGAAGGGCTAGTCATCGCGATCCAGCAGCCCTCCGTAATCTCTGTCTGTCTCTGAAGCGTACCTTCCATTGTCTTAAAGATATCGATCATAAATGCTCCTTTCCACTGCTTATAGTATAGCAGCGGTAGGCGTATTTTAATCTTATTCGGAGGCGATTCCTCGGAAAGATGAGAATACGAACGAAACCCTGCTGCTAACTGCAGTAAGTATGATGTTGTTTTTCCTATACAAGTTACTACTTTCAGGGCCGGCTTCCATCCAAACCACCTTCCTTTTTTCATCCAGATATAAACCATAAAAGTTCAAATTCATTATATGTTGTTATCCAGCCTTTGTCAAACATAAAAAACCTGCTTCAAATCGAAAGCTGGTTTAGAAAATCAGGGGTTGTTTCACAATAAGTTTAAAGAATATAAGAGGCCATTTATGGAGCCTCTTGTATCTCTAAGCCATTAAGAAACAGCCCCTAAAGTCAAACACTGAAAAATGGTTATCCACAATGAGCTTATCAGTTTCATATCATTTATAAATAGCCAAATTTAGGCTCACCACAAAAAGGATGTGGATTTGCTGCGTATCTTCCTATCCATATTAATAATAGATAGACTAATTATGGTAGGTTAGTATCTTCTTCGAACTCGTATACCGGGACCTCCAACGTCGTACCGGGTAACAGATAAACACTGTTCACGTCATTCAGCTGCATAAGATCGCCAATCACAATTCCATATTGGTCCAATATACTGCCAAGGGTATCCCCTTCCTTAACCGTATAGGTTATCGTACTGGTATAATCATTCAGCGGAACTCCGATCGGAACACAGAGCACTTCTCCGACCTGCAGGTTATACACATTAACAAAGGGATTGGCATTTATGATAGCTGAAACCGGAACGTTGGTTTGTCTGCTGATTGAATAGAGAGTGTCACCTTTTTTGATTACATAATTCGTACAGAACATACAGTTACGATCCTCCCTCATCTGAGACAGATTACATACCAATTTAATTCTATTATATTCACACACTTTGCATTTGGGGTTTGTACTTTAAATTTCTGGCAATTAAATTGTTGAACTTAATTAGTATGTATCGTATAATATAGAAAGCTAATTTTTGCACAACCATTTTTTAACTGTTATATATAGGAGTCGCAGCATGATAGCAAATAGATCTTTAGGTATTGATATCGGATCAACTACAGTCAAAATCGTCGTGATGGATGAGAATAATGAAATCTTATTCTCAGATTATGAACGCCATTTTGCTAATATACAGGAGACTTTGGCCGGACTGATGAAGAAGGCAGAGGAGTCTCTGGGTAACCTTGCGGTTTCACCGGTCATAACAGGTTCCGGAGGCTTAACAATTTCAAAGCACCTTGATATTCCCTTCGTTCAGGAAGTTATCGCCGTATCCACCTCTCTGCAGGATTATGCTCCTCAGACGGATGTCGCCATCGAGCTGGGTGGTGAGGATGCGAAAATCATATATTTTACCAACGGAATCGAACAGCGTATGAACGGAATCTGCGCTGGTGGTACGGGCTCCTTCATCGACCAGATGGCAAGCTTATTAAAGACGGATGCAGCAGGCTTAAACGAATATGCAAAGAGCTATCAGGCCATCTATCCGATTGCAGCCCGATGCGGCGTATTTGCCAAGTCAGATATTCAGCCGTTAATCAATGAGGGTGCAACGAAGCCGGATCTGTCCGCTTCCATCTTCCAGGCGGTAGTTAACCAGACCATCAGCGGTCTGGCCTGCGGAAAACCGATCCGGGGTAATGTAGCCTTTCTGGGAGGTCCGCTGCATTTCTTAGGCGAGCTTAAGAATGCGTTTATCCGAACTCTTAATCTGACGCAGGAACAGGTAATTGCACCGGAGCATTCCCATCTGTTTGCGGCTATCGGAGCCGGGATGAATGCAAAACCGGATGTTCAGGTAGACTTCAAAGCCCTATACGATAAGCTCTCCCACGGGATTAAGATGGACTTTGAGGTACACCGGATGGAACCGCTGTTCACCAGTGAAGATGAATATGAAGAATTTCGAAAGAGCCATTCCATACATACCGTTAAAAAGGGGAATTTAAAAGAATACCAAGGCAATTGCTTCTTAGGAATCGATGCAGGCTCCACAACCACTAAGGTGGCACTCGTCGGGGAGGACGGTTCCCTCCTGTATTCCTTCTATAATAATAATAACGGCAGTCCTTTGAAGACAGCGATTAAATCAATTAAGGAAATCTATGAGCTTTTACCGGAAAACGTAAAGATCGTTCGCTCCTGTTCGACCGGTTACGGGGAAGCCCTGATTAAAGCTGCCCTGGTCCTGGATGAGGGTGAGGTGGAGACGGTTGCCCATTATAAAGCTGCTGCCTTCTTCGAGCCTGAAGTGGACTGCATCCTCGATATCGGCGGTCAGGATATGAAATGTATCAAGATCAAGAACCAGACGGTCGATAATGTTCTCCTTAATGAAGCCTGTTCCTCAGGTTGCGGTTCCTTCATTGAGACCTTCGCAAAATCCTTGAATTACGAGGTAGAGGACTTCGCTAAGGTTGCCCTCTACGCAAAGAATCCAATCGACCTCGGTACCAGATGTACCGTATTCATGAACTCCAAGGTAAAACAGGCACAGAAGGAAGGAGCAACCGTAGCGGATATCTCCGCCGGTCTTGCCTATTCCGTAATCAAGAATGCTTTATATAAGGTAATTAAGATCACCAACCCGAAGGATCTCGGTACGAAGATGGTCGTTCAGGGTGGTACCTTCTATAATGATGCGGTTCTCCGCAGCTTTGAAAAGATCTCCGGTTGCAGTGCTGTCCGTCCGGATATCGCCGGAATCATGGGAGCCTTCGGTGCTGCCCTGATCGCCAGAGAGCATTATGACGGGGAAGAGAGTTCTATGCTCTCCATCGATCAGATCAACGAGCTGAAGTTTGAAACCAACCTGGCTCGCTGTAAGAGATGTACGAATAACTGTGTACTAACTGTCAACAAATTTACCGGGGGAAGACAATTTATCTCCGGTAACCGTTGTGAGCGGGGTCTGGGAAAAGAAAAGAATGTAGAGAATATCCCGAATCTGTTCGAGTATAAGCTGGAACGTTATTTCTCCTACCCTACTCTGACAATAGAGGAAGCCACGAGGGGAATTGTGGGCATACCAAGAGTATTGAATATGTACGAGAACTATCCGTTCTGGCACACCTTCTTTACCCTGCTCGGCTACCGCGTGGTCCTGTCCCCGGTCTCCAGTCGCAGTATCTATGAGCTTGGAATAGAATCCATCCCCAGTGAGTCCGAATGCTATCCGGCAAAGCTGGTGCATGGTCACATCAAATGGCTGATTGACAATAAGATTAACTATATCTTCTATCCGAGCATTCCCTTCGAACGTAAGGAAGTGAACGGAGCGAATAACCATTATAACTGTCCGATCGTAACCTCCTATCCCGAGAATATTAAGAACAACGTGGAGGAACTGAAAGACCCGAAAATCAATTTTGAAAATCCTTTTATGTCCTTTGAAAGCGATGAGATCTTAAGTAATCGTCTCGTGGAACTATTTACGGAGAAGGGAATCCCGGAGGAGGAGATCCGTACTGCCTTTACTGCTGCCTGGAAGGAGCTTGCCGATGCCAGGGATGATATGCGTAAGAAGGGAGAAGAGACCCTGGCCTACCTGAAGGCTTCCGGCAGAAAGGGAATTGTACTGGCAGGCCGCCCTTATCATGTGGATCCTGAGATTCATCATGGTATCCCCGAACTCATCAACTCCTATGGCGTTGCGGTTCTCACTGAGGACTCCGTATCACATCTGGGGGAGGTCGACCGTCCGACCATCGTCATCGACCAATGGATGTATCATTCAAGACTATATGCGGCTGCATCCTTCGTTCGCACCCAGCCTAACCTGGAACTGATCCAGTTGAATTCCTTCGGTTGCGGCCTCGATGCCGTCACTACGGACCAGGTGAATGATATCCTGTCTAAATCGGGTAAAATCTATACAGTACTGAAAATAGATGAAGTGAATAACCTTGGAGCAGCCAGAATCCGAATCCGCTCCCTGCTGTCTGCAGTAAGAGAGAGGGAAACCAAGCACATCGTCTCCTATAAGGTGAATACCGCCCATCACAGAGCAGTCTTTACCGAGGATATGAAGGATTCCTATACGATACTGGCACCTCAGATGTCACCGATCCACTTCGACCTTCTGGAACCTGCCCTGCGAAGCGGCGGGTACCATGTGGTCGTTCTGCCGAATGATAACCGCAGATCCGTGGATGTCGGTCTGCAATATGTAAATAACGATGCCTGCTTTCCTTCCCTGATGGTAGTCGGCCAGATCATGGATGCGTTACTTTCCGGCAAATATGATCTTAATAAGGTAGCCATTATCATTACCCAGACCGGCGGTGGCTGCCGTGCGACAAACTATATCGGTTTCATCCGCAGAGCCCTCGAGAAAGCAGGGATGCCACAGGTACCGGTAATCTCCTTAAGTGCCTCCGGCCTCGAGAAGAATCCGGGCTTAAAGGTAACTCCGGGCCTATTATTAAGGGCGATGGAGGCTCTGGTCTACGGGGATATCTTCATGAGAGTGCTCTATAAGACGAGACCCTACGAGCAGGAGCCGGGCTCTGCTAACGCACTGCATGACAAATGGAGGGATATCTGCGCCAAGAGCTTACTAAACAGAGGAAGCTGGCGGGAATTCAAGAAGAATGTCAGAGGCATTATCCGTGACTTCGATAGCCTTCCCCTGAAGGAGAATCTCGTAAAGCCGAAGGTAGGCGTGGTCGGAGAAATCTTAGTGAAGTTCCTTCCTTCCGCCAACAATTATCTGGTGGAGCTGCTCGAAGCAGAGGGCGCGGAAGCAGTTATGCCCGACCTCCTGGACTTCTTTATGTATTGTGCCTACAACAATAATTTTAAATCAAGATACCTGGGAAAAAGCAAAAAGGGTGCAAGGATCAGTAATCTGGTCATCTGGTCCTTGGAGAGAATCCGTGGGGAAGCCAGGAAGAGCTTCAAGAAGAGCAAGAGGTTCACTCCTCCTGTTCATATCAAGAAGCTGGCACAGTTAGCAGATCCTGTAGTATCCGTCGGTAACCAGACCGGTGAAGGTTGGTTTTTGACCGGTGAGATGCTGGAGCTGATCCATTCCGGTGTCAATAACATCGTATGTACTCAGCCCTTTGCTTGCCTGCCGAACCATATCGTCGGTAAGGG
>JAEZJW010000003.1 GCA_023415595.1 Bacillota bacterium | reverse complement strand
TTCCGGCAACCATTTCAAGCTCCCGGTCATCCTCTACAATATCGTAAATTGCTTCTTCATCCGTAGCCAAAGAGATATCCTTTAGAATGAGTGCTTCCTCATCCTCACCGTCTTCATTACCGGTACTGACCAGAAGATAATCCACTCCTCCGAGTCTTGTCTGCTCAAGCACCTGGAAAACTACTACTTCACCGTTCTCCGTTGTAAATGTGATTTCATCCGGCCTCTGTTCCATCCTATATACCAAACCTTTCTCCTACTCCAATTTAACCCGCCTGTTTATATCATGCTAATCCAGTTTCTTACTCTCGTGATATAATTTATCCAGATAACCCTGAAGGATCAGTACAGCAGCTATCTTATCCACTACTTCTGCCTTCTTCCTATAATCCAGTCCGCCTTCATTCAGCACCTGATGTGCTGCCACAGTTGTCAGACGTTCATCCCAGAGGATGACCTCCAGTCCGGTCCTTCTTCTTAAGGAGTCCGCGAACTCCTCCGATTTCAGGGCCCGGTCACCGATTGTATTATTCATATTCTTGGGATAACCGAGTACGATCTTCGTAACCTGGTATTCCCTGATCAATTCTTCAATTCTGGCCAGTGTCTGCCTTAGCTTATTCTCCTGCTTCCTGCGGATCACTTCAATTCCCTGCGCAGTAAGAAGCAGCTCATCGCTTATGGCTACTCCGACCGTGACTGATCCGTAGTCCAAACCCATGATTCTCATCTATTATCTCCCAGTGGTTCCGATCCTATTTACGTAAACCATTATCAATGTAGAAGCGCAACAGCTCTTCAATGATCTCGTCCCGCTCTACCTTCATAATCAAGCTTCGAGCACCTTTGTGGCTCGTTATGTAAGTCGGGTCTCCCGACATAACATATCCGACGATCTGATTCACAGGATTATATCCCTTCTCGGTTAATGCGGAATATACAGAACGGATGACATCTCCCACCACCACTTCGGTATCCTTCTGCACCTTAAAATATTGCGTATTGTTAACCTTCTGCATTGACTCACTTCCTTTTCCTGTATAATATTCCTGAATTTTCTAGATACTATTTTCTATTATCTATTATATTAATATATTTACTTCAAAAATTCAATGAATTATTTCACAAAGCAGGAGATCCCCATCCAGGCCCTTCTCTACTTTCGCTGTAATGATCCTGTTTGCCAGGTCTTCCCCGCTTCGCAGGGCAAGCTTCAGATAGCGTTCATTATGTCCGGTCTGATAAACAATCCCGTCCACGGTGGTTTCCTCTTCTACCAGGATTTTCTCTATTCTGCCCATAAATAAGGCTTTATATTCCTCAGACATCTTCTCGCCAAGGGTAATCAGCCGGTTACTTCTCTGATGCTTAATCTCCTCGATAAGCTGCCCGGACATCGCTGCTGCCTTCGTTCCTTCCCTTTTGGAGAATTTAAATACATGGATGTGGGAGAAACCGATCTTCCTCACAAAATCACAGGTTTCCTCAAACTCTTCCTCCGTCTCTCCCGGGAAGCCGACGATGACATCGGTCGTAAAGGCCGGATGTTCAAAATACTGCCGTAACAGCTGAACCTTCTCATAATACTCCTCTGCGGTATATTTCCGGTTCATCCTCATAAGCACCGTATTACTGCCGCTCTGCAGGGACAGATGGAAATGGGGGCAGAACTGCCGGATGCCTGAAATCGCCTGTACGAATTCCTCTGTGATGATCCTGGGTTCCAGGGACCCGATTCGTATCCTCTCGATTCCGGGAATATCAGCCACCTTAACAATCAGTTCAGCCAGCGGGTTTTTCTTCAGTCCTTCGCCTTCTGTCTGCCTGTCTGTTCCGTAGGAGGAGATATGGATTCCTGTCAGTACGATTTCCTGATAGCCCGTCTTCGCCAGACCCTCGATTTCCTTAAGAATATCCTGCTCCACACGGCTCCTTACCCTTCCCCTGACATAGGGAATGATGCAATAGGAGCAGAAACGGTTACAGCCATCCTGTATCTTGATAAAGGCTCTGGTTTTCTCCAGGGTTGAGCTTAGCAGAAGCTCTTCATAGCCCTGCTCCATCCCGATATCTGTAATCAGCTCTTCTTTATTTCTGCTTTCGAAATACCGCTCCACCATGGCTACGACATCCGACTTCTTATTATTTCCGATGATCAGGTCCACCGCGCTGTCCTTCAGGAGCTCCTCTTCCTTCGCCTGAACATAGCAGCCGGCTGCCGCAATCACGGCCTCCGGGTTCCTTTTCTTCGCCTGATGCAGCATCTGACGGGATTTGCGGTCAGCAATATTGGTAACGGTACAGGTGTTGACCACATAGACATCTGCGATCTCTTTGAAATCCACGATCTCATAGCCTGCCCTCTCGAACATCCCCCTCATCGCTTCTGTTTCATAGGAATTTACTTTACAGCCCAGATTCAAAAATGCTGCTGTTTTCTTCATTTATGTTATTGATCCTTTCTAATCCGTGAATCTATGTTTGATGCATATCTTCCTTACTTATCCATTTTTCATAGAAGTTTCTCCCACCTATACAACTTTTCCTCATTTTTTTAGATACTTTGTATATTGACTTTTAATTTGTTAAAATATAGTATATACATATACCGATTAAAGGAGGAGTACGAGCCATGAAAACTGTTAAAATATCTTTAAATTCAATTGATAAGGTAAAGGCATTTGTGAATGATGTTACGAAATTTGATTCCGACTTCGATTTAGTTTCCGGAAGATACGTT
>JAEZJW010000018.1 GCA_023415595.1 Bacillota bacterium | reverse complement strand
TGACAGACAGTATTACAAAGCCGATCAGGATGTTATGCGATAAGACAGCTATGGTTGCTAAGGGAGATTTTACAGCGAGGACAACCTGTGACAATCATGATGAATTATCCATCCTGTCCGAAAGCTTTAACGATATGGCGATCAAGCTGGAGCAGCAGGTTCAGAGTATCAGACTGGAACAGGAAAATCTAAGACATATGGAATCTAAGCTGCTGCAGACACAGATTAATCCTCATTTTTTATATAATACGCTGGATACGATTATCTGGCTGATTGAAGGAGATAAGAATAAAGAAGCGATCGATATTGTGGTAGCCCTTTCCGAGTTCTTCAGAATTATAGTAAGTAAGGGAAAGGATTTTATTACGATCCGAGAAGAGGAGATACATATCAAAAGCTATCTGCAGATTCAACAATCAAGATATAAGGATATCCTGGACTATGAGATTGTTATCCCGGAAGAGCTGTATGGTTATCAGATTCTGAAGCTGACGCTCCAGCCGCTTATTGAGAATTCCCTATATCATGGTATTAAAATGCTAAGAGCAAGAGGCAAGATAACGGTTACGGGTGAAATTCTTAATGAGGTCATCTGCTTCCATGTAATTGACAACGGGATCGGAATGGACGAGGAGGAGCTGGACGCACTGAAAAAAGAAATTGAACTTCCGGTTAGTAAGCAGAGCACCGGTTTTGGTCTCGCTAATGTAAACAAAAGAATTAAACTCAATTATGGTAATCGGTATGGACTTGAGCTACAGAGCAAAAAAGGAGAAGGCACTGATATCATGATCACCATACCTGCAAAGCTGGCGGAGAATGAGGTGGGATATGAATAAAAATTTCAAAATCATCTTATGGATATTATTTATTGGGTTGATTGCGCTTGCCAGCTACAGCCTGAGCCCGTTAAAAAACCTTAAAAAATCTGAAACCGAGGCAACGGAGGGTATTGATTCGGATCTCACAATCGTTGGGTTTTCCCAACTTGGTTCCGAGTCAGACTGGCGTACGGCAAATACGAAATCGATCCAGAATGCTTTGACTAAGGAGAATGGATTTTCTCTGATTTTTTCGAACGGAAGGCAGAGTCAGGAGAATCAGATTAAGGACGTAAGGAGCTTTATCTTTCAGGAGGTAGATTATATCGTAATTGCTCCGGTAACGGAATCCGGATGGGATACCGTACTTACGGAAGCGAAGGAAGCTGGAATACCGGTTATTATCGTGGACCGAATGATTGATACAGAAGATGAGAGCCTCTATGTCGCCTCCGTCGGCACTGACAAGTATGTAGAAGGCAGGAAGGCAGGGCTATGGCTGGAAAAATATCTGGAGGAGCAAAAGGTAAAGGAGGAGGCTTCTCAGGATAAGGATGCATCATCGAAGGAAAAATCAGCAAAGGAAAGTACATCGAAGGAAAAATCAGACCCGGAGGAGCAGGGGCAGGATACAGATATCATAAATATCGTGGTCCTCGAGGGTACCCCAAATTCAACTGCCCAGCTCGGGCGTTCGAAGGGCTTTGAGGACATCGCCGCAACCCATGAGAATTGGCGTATCCTGGCAAGGGAAAACGGTGACTTCACCAAAGCAAAGGGCAAGGAAGTCATGTCTAAGCTATTAAGGGAATATAATGATATTGATATTCTGGTATCACAAAATGATGATATGACCTTTGGTGCGATAGAGGCGATTCAGGAAGCCGGTTTGACCTGCGGGGTAAACGGCAAGATCAAAATCATCTCCTTTGATGCGGTATCGGAAGCCTTTGATAAGATGGAAGAAGGCTTAATTAACGTTGACATTGAGTGTAATCCCTTACAGGGTCCTCTGATAGCTGATATCATCGGACGTCTGGAAAGAGGAGAAAAAGTAGATAAGATATCCTATGTGGATGAAAAGGTTTTTGAGGCAGAAGCTGCTGCGGCAGAACGCAGCGGACGGAGTTATTAAGGGGAAGGGTATTTTACAGCAGCGTAAAAAAACAAACAATTTTCATAGGAATCTTAACAAATAAAGAACGATCATAAAAACCAGTAAAAAAAATAACAATTACAGGAATAATATCCGTATTTCTACGCGTATAAGTAAAATATACTTGTACGTGTAGGAAGCTCAATTATTTGAGTAAAAATTATAGGAGGAGATTATTCATGAGGAAATTGTTATCTTTAGTTATGGTAGTAGCACTTGTTTTATCTCTTGCAGCCTGTGGTACAAAAGAAAAAGCGGCTTCAAATGACAGCGCGGCTTCAAAGGACAATGCAGCTTCAAGTGACAAAAGCGGAAAAGTTACTGTTGGCGTAGTTCAGACGAATGCAAACGAGTCAGACTGGCGTACAGCAAACACCAAATCCTTCAACGAAGCTTTTGGAGATGCAGGGTTTGAGTTAAAAATGGTATTTGGCGAGGGTGACCATGCAAAGCAGATCTCGCAGGCACAGCAGCTTATTCAGGAAGAGGTTGACTATCTTGTTGTATTAGGACTTCAGTCTGCAGGCTGGGAAGATGTAGCTAAGGCTGCTAAGGAAGCCGGAATACCGTTTATTATGGCTGACCGTAAGCTTGATTTATCTGAGGATCTTTACACCGCAATGGTATGCTCCGATTTCGAAGCTGAAGGTAATAAGGCTGTTGATTGGCTGAAGAAACAGGCACTTCCTGAGAACAAGATTGTTGTACTTGGTGGTGACACAGGTTCTTCCGCACAGCTCGGACGCTCCAAGGCAATTGAAGATGGCGCTAAGGCTAATGGCTGGGAAATCGTATTCAACCAGAATATGAAGGGTTGGGACGAAACTCTTGCTAAGCAGGCAGTTGCTGATCTGATTGCAGCAGGCACAAAATTCAACGTTGTTTACGCTGAGAACGACAACATGGCTCGTGGTGCTTGTGCCGCTATGGATGCAGCAGGTATTACATATGGCAAGACCGGTGATGTTAAGGTTATCGCTTTTGATGCTAACAAATGGGCACTTGAGAATGTTCTTGCAGGGAAGTTCAACCTTGATGTAGAGTGTAATCCTCTCCATGGCCCTCGTATCGTTAAAC
>JAEZJW010000200.1 GCA_023415595.1 Bacillota bacterium | reverse complement strand
GGACCTGGTCACCGGGAATCTCACTAAGGCCTTGTTCAATTGCCGTAATCGCAGATGTATAATCATAGTAACCTGCATAATACTCAGCATCTGCTAATGCCTGATCCCTGATGCCATTTAACCTTTCTTCCTCCTGCCGCTGCTCTTCCAGGTTCTGAGCACTCTCCATCTCTTTCACGGCCAGATCATAATACTTTTTATCCTCTTTCGCCACAGAACTATATTTTACGATGGCGCTGGCATAATCTCCAAGGTCAAAATATTCTTTTCCTTCTTTATAATTCTCTCTGGACAGATAAATCATATTGACAAACTCGGATACTTCCTCTATGGAATCCTCTAAGTCATCAATATCATATTCCTCCAGTCTATGTAGCTGTTCCTCCGCAGAAGCATAATCAAGCTTTTCGGATAAATAATCCTCCTTGATCAGCTCCACTTTATTTAACAGCTCTTCCTCGACTTTATTATCGAAGGTTTTTTGCTTGCCACTGTATTTATCATAAAGGTCGACCGATTTATCGAAATCTCCATCCTCAAAGTAAGCAATAACATTCTTCGCCTGGTTCTTAATATTATTCTGATTAAGGAAGAATCCGACTCCACCGCAAATCACAATTACTGCTGCGCTGATTCCGGCAATCAGAATTATTTTCTTCTTGCTCTTCTTCACAGGAATGGAAGAAGGCTGCTTCTGTACCTGAGGAGCAGAAATTGGCATCTGAGGAATCGGTCCTGTCATCATCTGGTTAAACGGTTGCTGGGGAAATGTACCCTGTTGCTGAATCGGCTGCTGGAACATCTGCTCGGGCTGTACCGGCTGTTCAGGTGCTGTCTCCTGCTGCTCCGGTTGGCGGATCATCTGCTCCTGCTGTACCGGCTGCTCGGGTGTTGCCTCCTGCTGTACCGGCTGCTGGAACATCTGCTCCTGTTGAATCGGCTGCTCGGGTGCTGCCTCCTGCTGTACCGGTTGACGGAACATCTGCTCCTGTTGAACCGGTTGCTCGTGTGTTGCCTCCTGCTGCACCGGCTGCTGGAACATCTGCTCCTGTTGAACCGGCTGATATACGTTTATCTCCTGATTACTTGGTTGTACTGCTTGTGTTTCCTGATGCATTTGATTAGTCGGCGCACCGCATCCGGTACAAAATTTCGCCGTATCATCCAGTTTACTCCCGCATTTCGTACAGAACATAAATTATCACCTTTCTTATATTATGATGATATCACTAGAGCAACGCTTCCCTGCTCTACTAAATATATAAGAATGTTACCATTTATACTTATATTTTACAATAGCCGAGTAAACATGTTTCTATAAAAATCGTAATTCTGTCGGTTCTATGTCATTCCTGCTGTTAGAATGGCAAAAATACCACCTATGATTAGGCACAGTTCTCTCGAAATGTCGGTATTACTCTCTGGTACAGCCAAAGCTATCATATTGTTCAGCATGTGAAGAAATATTGCACTATGAAGTCCTAACCTTCTGGTTATAATTCCTAGCGAAATGCCCAATGTAATTCCGAATGCAAGGAAATACAAGTCGAAATGAGCCGCAGAGAATACTGCTGACTGAATTAGATTAGCGATGAGAAACGAATATTTCTTACTTTAAGTGACTGAATAGAATTCCTCTGAATGCTCCTTCCGCTGACACCCTCTACCTTCTTGATAAGACCTTTCTATCTTTACTCTTGATATGAAAGACTTCTCTCAGCATTATTTACTCCCTTCCAAAAGAATAGGATCAGCAAACTTCTTCGACAATTCCATCGCTTCACTACGGTTATCAGCCGGAGCAGATATCATATACCAATCCCTCGCTGACTGACTGCTATTGTTTGCCTCTGTATCGTCATTCTCAAAAACCAGTATTGTAAAGCCCTTTTTAATATCCTTCGTATATAAGAACCCATACATCCCAAGTATGCTATTAAATTGGTACATGAGTGCTGTCGGACCATCTTCAGGTATATGTAGTATTACATGCATCTCCTTCACCCCGATCTGCAGTTTCCCATCAAATACATCTTCCTGCCATACTCCCCTCTGAAGATAACCGTCAAAGCGGATGGTAACCTTCTCAGAGAAATATGGATCCCCAAGCTTATAATAAATCCCCTCGAACTCCTTATGGAATTCCCACGGAACCCTGTACCAGAAATAAATCACTCCGAGCAGGACCGGAAGAAGAATTACCGCCCTAATGATATACTTCCTATGGAATCTCATCTACTCTACTCCAACTCCTTTAAAAGAACATCCTTCATAAGCTGATTGGACAGCTCCAGAGCCCCTGTACGATCCTGTGCCGGAGCGGAGATCATATATCCGTCCGCACTGGACCAGACGTCACTGTCTGTCGCTTTATCATATAGATTAACACTGATCGTAATGCTTTTCTTAATATCCTTCGTGTATAAGGCTCCATAGGAAGTATAGTCCTTTGTAGCTTCATCAAAATACGCAATCACACTCGGACCGTCCTTGGGAAGTCTGATGTCGACTTTGTTCAGCGTAGCATCACCAATCGTAATCGTTCCCTGAAAGGAGTCCTCCAGCCACAGTCCCCGGGTAAGATACCCGTCAAAAACTACCGGAATCTCCTCTGTTATCTCCGAATTTCCCAACTGATAATAGATTCCCTGGTATTCTATTTTGACTAATTTCGGAGTTCTATAATAAAGATATCCTACTCCCAAAAGGAATGGTAATAGAATTGCTGCTCTTACAAGATACTTCTTAATCTTAAGTTTCATATTTTCCTCCATTGCATGTGTCTTCTGCTTATGTAATTAGTATACTATAGGTCCCATTATTATCCAGTCACATTAACTATACCATCCGTCCGGAAAGATTTCAAATGAAATATGGAATAGACAGCAAGTTGTGATAGAATAAGTAGAAAGAAACTATACCTGCTGTATATATCCTATAAACCTGCCTGAAGTTTCGTAATCACTTTTTGGGGCACAGTTATTAAGAAAGGAATTCGAATGAAATTACATTATGAGGTCTTCTATGGCACGTTCCTAAGCAGACCGAACCGCTTTATCGCATATATTGATTTATCCGGTACCGAGGTGGTTTGCCATGTACCGAATACAGGCCGCTTGAAGGAGTTGCTGATCCAAGGTGCAGAAGTGATGCTGTCACACCATCCTGCTGGGCTTCGGAAAACCCAGTATGAGCTTAGAATGGTAAGGAAGGAGGGCCACTGGGTATCAATCGATTCCCAGCTTCCGAATCTGCTGGCTCAGGAAGCCATTGATAATGAGGTGGTGGAGGAATTGGCGGGATACTCTGAGATTCGAAGAGAAGTAGTATATCAGAACAGCCGGTTTGATCTCCGGCTGATGAATCCTGAAAGCCCTAAGGCTTTAGGCTCTAGGGCCTCTGTCTGTTTCGTTGAGGTGAAGGGAGTAACCCTCGAGCGGGAGGGTTGGAGTTATTTCCCCGATGCCCCTACTGAGCGGGGAAGAAAGCATATTGATGAGCTGATTCATGCGGTACAGAATGGTTATCGTGCTGCCCTGCTCTTTGTGGTCCAGACCGAAAGAGCGGAGGGCTTCAGCCCGAATGCAGTTACCGATCCGGCCTTTGCCGGGAGGGTTAAGACCGCTTATGAAGCAGGCGTAGAGATATTGACATATCGCTGCATCGTATCTCCGCAGGAAGTAACATTGGTCAAGAAGCTTCCTGTAATTTTATAGTTCTATAAGACAAGAACCTCGTCCCCATGTCACACCCTTGTCACACTTTGTCACATCATTCCAGGCATTGGGTTAATCCTTCCTTATTCAGGATCTTAAAGCTGCTGCCATAGAAGTCGATCAAGCCGTCTTCCTTCATCCTCGCCAGCTCCCTGCACATGGAGGTTCGGGATACGTTCAGGTAATCTGCCAGCTCCGTGCGGTTAAGCAGGGTCTGGAAGGTATTACTGCGTTTCATTCCGGCTTCATTAATCAGAAAGCTTGCAATCTTCTCCCTCATTCCTTTTAAGGTGAGCAGCTCCAGCTTGCGGTTCAGGTTCACATTCTTCTCCCCAAGGACCACCATCATATTCTGGATCAGGCCGATGTGGAAGTTGCAGCTGTTACCGCAGGATTTGATGATGCGCTCATATGGGATCATCAGAGCTACGGAGGCTTCATTGGCCTGGACTGTAACCGGAGAGATCCGGTTGGCGGTACATACGATTCCCTCTGCGAACATATCGGAGGGGCCGAGGAAGGCAACGATATGCTTATTTCCTGCCAGGCTCTCCTTCATAATTTCTATTACACCCGAAATTACGATACCGACATAATTAATCTCATCTCCCGCTAAGAAGATATATTCCTCCGCTGCAAAGCTCCTGACCTGAGCACCCAGGCATTTTAACAAGGAACCCAATTCACTTTCATCCATATTCCGAAACAGTGCACATTTCTTGAGCACTGGTATATACTTCTCCATAGTCCTCCTATCCGTTGCCTTTCCAAACTCTTTCTTCTTATCTTTCATCCTTCCCCTGCTAAGCTTATTGCTAAAGTAAAACTCTCACAGGATCAGATAATACCTTTCAGAAAATTTTAAATGCTATTATAAATGTAGCCATGGCTACGCTTTTTTATCTTTGACCGTATTATACTCTCCTTGTTCAGATGAAGTCAATGAAAATAAATTTCAATGGAAATGGAAAATAGGATGTTCTGTTATCAATGTCAGGAGACCTCAGGCTGCACCGGCTGTACTCACTTCGGTGTCTGCGGCAAATCACCGGACTTATCCAGAATGCAGGATTTATTGATCTATGTAACTAAGGGCCTCAGTGCAGTTGCTACAACCTTAAGAAAGCAGGGCGTAGAAATCTCAGCAATGGTTGACCACTACGTTACCATTAATTTATTCACAACTATCACCAATGCTAACTTTGATGATGAGATTTTCTATAAGAGAGTTTTCGAGACCCTGGATCTTAAGAATGGGTTATTAAATAAAGTAACTGACCGTACCTCCCTTCCGGAAGCAGCACTCTGGGATGCGGTTACCAGAACCGAGCTGGATCAGAAGTCCCTGACAGTAGGCATCCTGGAAACCAAGGATGAGGATATCAGAAGCCTTCGTGAGCTGATTACTTATGGCTTAAAGGGCTTAGCAGCTTACATGAAGCATGCAAATGAATTAAATTATGATAACTCCGAAGTCAGCGCATTCATGCAGAAGGCACTGGCAGCTACCCTGGATGATACCTTAAGCGTGAACGACCTGATTGCTCTTACCTTAGAGACAGGTAAATTCGGTGTGGACGGCATGGCGCTGCTTGATACTGCTAACACCGGAACCTATGGCAATCCCGAGATCACTAAGGTTAACATCGGCGTAGGAACCAGACCCGGCATCTTAATCTCCGGCCATGACTTACACGATTTGGAGCAGTTATTAGAGCAGACCGAGGGCACCGGTGTTGACGTATATACTCACTCTGAGATGCTTCCGGCTCACTACTATCCTGCCTTCAAGAAATACAGCAACTTCGTAGGTAACTATGGTAATGCCTGGTGGAAGCAGAAGGAAGAGTTCGAAAGCTTCAACGGACCGATTCTGATGACTACCAACTGTGTGGTTCCTCCTGCTGCTTCTTATAAGAGCAGACTCTTTACCACCGGTGCAACCGGTATTACCGGCTGCGTACACATTGAGAAGGATGAGAACGGACATAAGGACTTCTCCAAGCTGATCGAGCTTGCGAAGACCTGCCCTGCTCCCACAGAGATTGAGAGAGGAGAAATCCTCGGCGGCTTCGCCCACAACCAGGTGCTTGCTCTCGCAGACCAGGTAGTTGGAGCCGTGAAGTCCGGTGCCATCCGCAAGTTCTTCGTTATGGCAGGCTGTGACGGACGCCAGAAGTCCAGAAACTACTATACCGAATTTGCTCAGGCACTTCCGAAGGACACCGTTATCTTAACAGCCGGCTGTGCGAAATATAAGTACAACAAGCTGGATCTTGGTGATATCAACGGCATTCCCCGCGTACTGGATGCCGGACAATGTAATGACTCCTACTCCCTGGCTCTGATCGCACTGAAGCTGAAGGAAGTATTTGAATTACAGGATATCAATGAGCTTCCGATTGCCTTTAACATCGCATGGTATGAGCAGAAGGCTGTCATCGTCCTCCTTGCACTGCTCTACTTAGGCGTGAAGAATATCCACTTAGGACCCACACTGCCTGCATTCCTCTCCCCGAATGTGGCTAAGGTTCTGGTCGAGAGCTTCGGCATCGCAGGAATCGGCACTGTAGAAGACGACATCAAGCTGTTCCTGGAATAAGAAGAAATAGATTACACCTGCGAAGCCGGCATTTTGAACTTATAATGCCGGCTTCGGGCATAATGATGGCATGCTTGGCATACACATGACTACCTTCCATTATAATAGACCGAATGAAATTAAGGCAGAAAGGAAAACATATGAGTGCATTTTTAGGACCAATTCATTACTGGTTATATAATAAAATACAGCTGCAGCAAGGTATCGTGGAGGAGCTTTATGCTCTCGGCGCGGGCTGCGGATTATCCCTTCAGGAGGACTGTGAGGCCCGGTATGGGACCTCCCCGAACAGACCCCTGGAGGAAATGATTGACCATGGCAATATTCATGGATGGCTCCAGGAACGGGTATCACAGGTGGAGTATAAATACGCTTATTCCATCACCCGGCTGATCCATCAGGACAAGTCCGTGAAGGAACGTCTGAAGGAGCTGCTTCATCATAAGGGATCGGAATTAGGCCGTTCTCTGCAGGGTCAGGTACAGAACGCACCCCAGCTGTTCAAGGTGATTTCCGACAACCTTCTGGATGGCATGCCCTGCGACCATGCAAACCGTATTCTAGGTCAGGAAGAATCCGAAGTGATCTGGACAAGAAGTACCTGTGTTCATTCGAATTACTGGGAGGAGGTCGGTGGTGATATCGGACTGTATTATGAACTGCGGGAGGACTGGATCCGCGGACTGGCAGAGGAGTGCGGCTTTACCTTCGAGCGCCAGGATGAGAAGACCTTCCGTCTGAAAGCCGGAAGATAGCATTTTTCTGATGAAACTTATCTAATAAAATATTTTTACTCATTCACTTACTTATGGTTAAAGGAGGATTTATCGATGGACAGTATTCAGCTTATGATGGAGGAACACCAATATATCCTGCGGATGCTCACAGTCGTTCGCAGGGCCTGCTTCCGGGTATTGCAGGGAGAAGAGGTTTGCTATGAGGATTTTGACCGGATGATCGACTTCATACGTAATTATGCCGATGCTCACCACCATGGCAAAGAGGAGAAGCTCCTATTCAACGAGATGGTGGAGCATCTCGGTCCACTGGGGAATAAGCTGATTACCCACGGAATGCTGGTCGAGCATGATTTCGGAAGGTTATACATTCAGGAATTGAAGGCTGCCATGGACCGCGTCCGGGAAGGGGATGAGGAAAGCAAACTGGATATCATCGCGAACGCGATAGGATATACCCATCTCTTAAAGCGGCATATTGACAAGGAGGATTCCGTTGTTTATAGCTTTGCGAAGCGACAACTGTCCGAAGCTATTCTGACTCAGGTAAACGAGAAGACAGAAGCCTTCGAGAAGACCGCGCAGGAGAGCGGAACTCAGGAGCATTATATATCCCTGTTATCCGACCTTGAGAAAAAGTACCAATAATTGATAAAGCAAAACATTCCTCTCCTATGATATACCCTGATAACTTTGTGACCTTATCTCCGGATTTATGTTGATGATAAGCTACTAAGGAAATAGCCCATAAATATTTGTTTCCTATAGGCTCCGTTTTATGACTGTTCATCTTGCTTCGGTCACAAAACGGAGCATTAGTTTATCCATGTTTTGTTAATAAAAGTTAATATTTATAAATACATGCCGATTTTCATTGGAAGTCTCCCGGTATTATGGTATAATATCCCATATAGCTACTATGGCCAAACCTGAGACTTCATTTAAGCCACCACCGGAAGGAGAGGAGTTGCCCTGATGATTGATGTAAATACCTTAGACACCTATCTGCTGCTCCACGGTGACTGCATGGAGAAGCTGAAGGCTATCCCTGACAAGAGTATTGACTTGATTCTGACCGACCCTCCCTACAACCTATCGAAGTATTCCACGGGTAACATGAGATTCGAATGGCGAAGCGAGATTAACAACGATGTTGCCAAATGGGACTTAAAAGAATTGGATCCGGCAGATTTCCTTCAGGAATTTAAGAGAATCCTTGCTCCCACCGGCAATATCTTTATCTTTACCAGTTATAACATGATAGGGAAATGGCATGAGGTCTTTGACAGTGAGTTCGATACCTTCCAGTTCATGGTCTGGCATAAGACAAACCCGGTACCGAACATCCGGAAATCCTCCTTCTTAAACAGCTGTGAGCTTATCATCTGCATATGGAATAAGGGGCATACGTGGAATTTTACAAAGCAGAGCGAGATGCATAATTTCGTGGAAAGTCCGATCTGCATGGGCTATGAACGGCTGAAGAATCCGAAGCATCCGACCCAGAAGCCCCTCGCTGTATTAAAGCATATCATCAAGCTTGCCAGTCGTGAGAATGATATCATCCTGGATCTCTTTATGGGAGTAGCCTCCACCGGTGTTGCCGCCAGGCAGCTGAACCGCCGGTTCATCGGAATCGAGATCGAGGAGGAATACCATAAGGCCAGTGAGAAACGGATGGCAGAGACCGAAGCTGCCTGTCAAACCGGTAACCGGGCCGATGCTGTAAATTCGATGTGATTCGGTGAGCTGTTAATTTGTATCTTGCTACTCCGCTTTCGACTATCACGGCTGTCTGCTTTTGGATCACTGCCATCAGCGCTTAGCTGCTCCACATAGCAGCTTCCGAACGTTCAGGATTTCACGATTAAGTTCCTGTTTGCCTTTATTTTTTGATAGGCCGTGAACAGAAGCAGGGCTGCTCCCGATAATACTGCTGCCGCAATCATCTTGGGAATCGATAGAGGTCTATCTACCGGATGCCCGCTTTTTACTCCTTCAATTGATATTGCATGAAGGTCGGCTTCACCACCATGCTCTTTACAGGCACGGTAGAAGATACCTTTGATTTTTACTGTATCTCCGATATTTTTATAGTTACCATAAGAATTTATCTTATCCGCTTCTTCGTTGCTAATCCATACACCGATTGCATTACTTCCATCATTGATATTAATCCAGGAGTAGTTACCACGGGACAACTCTTCCCCAATTGCCTCTCCTTCTATAATAACCTCCAGTCCGCTAATCATTTTCGCATTCTCCACAAGATCGTTAATTTTGGTTACTGATTCCGCTTTAGCAACAGCAGAAAGCGGGCAGATAATGATCAACATAGCAATTATTACTTTAATAAGCTTAAGCATTTTCTTTTCACGCCTCCTATAAAAAAGCCTACCATAGCGAATACCGACAAAAATTCCAATCTTCCCAGATACATACTTACGATATAATATACCTTCATAACGGATGGCATGGTGGGTGATGTAACACCGATTGATAAACCTACATTACCTGAAACTGAGGCCGCTTCAAAAGCTGAAGCCGATAGAGGATATCCATAAAATGCACCCAGCATCGTACCGATTGTGAACGTTACCACGTAGCAGCATATGATAACTGCCGAGGATTTTATCGCACCTTCATCTAGAGTTCTGTCCTTGATATGATGGTATTTATAGAGCTTCATGTTTCTTTCCGAAGAAAGAAGCTTTTTTATATCCATGAGAAGGCCCTTAAAAACAATTCCGACTCTTAACCCTTTAAAGCCTCCTGCTGTAGAACAGGCGGAACCACCAATCAGCATGGCAAGTATCATGATCAGAATTCCGAAATCTCCCCATTCCAGCGCAAATTGCCTCGCATATACAGTGCCAAAGCCGGTGGTTGTATGAGCAGAAAGTACATTAAATATTATCCGGCGAAAGCCTGCTACTGCGTCCGGATAGATACCTAGTCTTGCCAGGCCATAAAGTGCCAGCATACAGGTAACAAAGGATGTGACAAAAAAGCTTTGTATCTCAATGTTTTTAATGAATTCCTTACGTTTTCCCTGCCATATTGCATAGTGAAGTCCAAAGTTAAGGGATCCCAGGATAAAGATGACCATCGTGACAGTCTCAAACAACATACTATGATAATACATTATATTCTGAGAATTCGGTGCGAAGCCTCCGGTACTCCAGGAAGAAGCAAACATAAAAAGAGCATGCATCAATGCTGATACCGGCTTCAGTCCAATAAAAACTCCAACGATCCATAGCGCAAGGGTTCCGATGATCAGGTATACCATACTGATTTTCCATATGATCATCGCTGTTCCCTTAACGTTCGGAACTAATTCTATATCCTTACCTTCACCAACATAGATTTTATAAGCTCCCCCGATTTCCTTCGTTAAAAATGTAATGGCCAACACAACCATACCCTGTCCACCGATGAAGGTTAAAATATGCCTCCACATATTTAGGGCATAGGACAGATGGTCCAGATCCTGAGTAAGCGCAAGTCCGGTAGTCGTAAAACCACTCATAACATCAAAACATGCGTCCAACATAGATTTTGTATTACCGCTCAACCGGTATGGTACCGCGCATAATACCATCAGTATAATCCAGGAGAAAGCGGCAATCACAAAACCGTGCTTCCATTGAAAATCAGGTCTGCTCTCTCTCTTAGTGATGCCCACGATAATAAACCCGAAACCGACCAGGAAAGTGATTGCACCGCTGATGATAAAGTCCAACATCGGATTCCATTCCCGAAACAGCAGTGCTGTAATAATTGGAAGAAGCATAAGCATTGCCACTATTAATATGATATAGCCTGTATAATAGCTGATAATATGTATGCTTGATGATTTTATCCTGTCCATCCAATCACCTCATAACTATGACAGATACTAAAAACGTGATGCCCAGATATAAAACAACTGTAAAAACTTCATCTAATATTCCTTTTATTTCTACCTTCCGGATGCCCATTTCTTACTTCCTCCATGATATAAATCAGATGCAATCATTGATAGAACCGTCTTATTCGTTATAATTACGACCTTGTCACCGCTTAAGATAATCGTATCTCCTCTCGGATATATCACATTGTCCCCACGCAGAATGGATACAAGAACACATTCCTTGGGGAGGCTTAATTCTCTGACAGGTTTATTACTCCAGGGATTATCGTCCTTAATGGTTAGTTCAACTAAAATCATTGCCCCACGTTCGAAGGTACTGATAATCTGATAATCCTCCATATCCAGGGAATTCTCAATCAGATTTGCAATCACCTCAGTGCTGCAGACGGTATTATCAATTCCCAGATTTTTAAACATAACCCTATTCTTGGGATTATTAACACGGGCAATCGTTTTCTTTGTATTGAAGCTTAGCTTTGCTATCTGGCAGATTACTAGATTCTCTTCATCTGATCCTGTAACTGCAGCGATAATTTCAGCATTTTCTATTCCCGCATCCTTCAGTACCTCCAGATTAGTTCCATCCCCACATATGATATCAGTATCAAAATCTTCAGCAATTTTTAGGCAGGTCTCTTTATCTCTTTCAATTAATGTGACATCAAACTCTCTTTCAATGAGTGTTTTGAAGAGATTGTACCCGATCTTGCCTCCACCGATAATTATCGTTTTCATAGAAAATTCTCCTTACATAAATAATTAATTAATTTCCCCTTATCCTTAATGCCGACTGTACAGAAAAGCCTGACCCCTCTCGTAATCATGTCGTTTTTCGTAGGAAGACTTAAGCTTCCACCCCTCCTCAGTCCGGAAACAATGCAATGGAACCTGTCTTCAAGCCTCCCTACCGAGACGGATCTATCCTTATCCACAAGTAGCTCAAGCATTTCATAATTATCATCAAAAGCTGTAATGACATCTATGCTGCCAATTGGAAGTCTGCTCTTAATCAGCTCAATCTCATATTGAATTGGATTAATCGTAGTAATACCCAGCTTTTCATAGAAATAGGTCTTCTCCGGGTCATTCACCCGTGCAAAAATCTTGGGTACCTGAAAGATCTTTCCTGCGATCAGGGATACGGTAATATTGATGTTGTCATCCGGAGTTACTGCAATAATGGCATTCGCCTGTCCGATACCTGCTTCTATAAGGTTATCGCTGTCGAATTCAATCCCTTTGATACGTCTGCCATTGAAACCACTACCCAGGTTATTCAGCTTATCACCATTGCGGTCAATAACACAGATGTCATTCCCATCGTCGGATAAATCCTTCGCTAATTTACTGCCAAACCTTCCACAACCGATTATTATAATATACATAGCATTCTCCCGGCTCTCTACTTTATAATGTCACCTGGCATATTCATATCATCTGCGGTCACTTCACCATAATTAACAGGAATCCTTTTATATGGAAACAGGGTGCTTATCCGTTCCAGATTCTCACTCGCCGGTTTGTAGGTAGGATCCAGCACATACGCAACCCGGTAATGCATTCTGGCAAGATTGGTATTTCCTTTGAATTCGTACCATATACCAAGCAGATTATGGGGCTGCGGAGCATTCGGATCAGCCTCACAGGCATCCATAATATATCTATAGGCTTCTTCCAGTTCATCATTTTTAAGCTTACTGGTCGCATCTTTCAGATACCGATCAAATTTGTCTGTAATTATCTCAAACTCGTTCATCATCAAATCCTCCAATTCATATTTCATGCTTAAAGAATACTCTATAACATATAAGGTTTGTGTAATGATTTTGGTAAACGGATAAGGTTTACATAACAAATAAGAGGACGTCTTTTCAACGTCCCCTTAAAGTACTGCTATTTTACTCATCTATCATCCGGTAGCCGACTCCAATTTCCGTAATGACATATTCGGGCTGTGATGGGTCCTGGCTTAATTTCCGTCTTAGATTTCCCATGCATACACGAAGAGATTGCGTATCATTCGGAAGCATACCTCCCCAGACATTCTCCGTTATAAATTTGTGGGATAGAACCTTCCCCTGATTCCGAGCCAACAACACCAATACCTTATATTCATTCGGCGTTAGTTTAACCTCATTATTACTTAACCAGACACGGTGTTTGTCCGTATCAATCAATAAGTCTTTGATTCTATATATCGGATCAGCTGACTCATTCTGAGTATTCAGATTAGATTTATGCCTTAAGATTACGCGGACACGGGCCAGCAGCTCCGGAACGCTGAACGGCTTTGTCAGATAATCATCCGCACCGGCATCCAGCGCCTCCACCTTCTCCCGTTCATGACCTCTTGCAGATATAATTATGATTGGAATCTGTGAGATGACTCTTAACTTCTTTATCACCTCAACTCCGTCCATATCCGGCAGCCCCAGATCAAGAACCATGATATCCGGATTTCTGGAAACCGCAAGCATAAGTGCTGTCGATCCATCACTGGCATCGATACATTTGTAGCCCTGCATCTCTATGGAAATACGTAAAAAGCTTCTTATCGATTTTTCATCGTCAACGACCAGAATCAGCGGTTCCATCCCTCATTTCCTCCTCAGATATAATATAAAATGTTACTATCGTACCATGTGGTTCATAATTGCGAAGGCTGATATCCCCGCCATGCGCCTGGACAATTGTCTTGCATAACGATAGCCCGAGGCCCATACCTTTCTTAGTGTGGCCCTGATGGTATCGGTTAAACAAGCCCTCCTGCTCGCTCTGTAGGATACCCGGGCCATTATCCTTGACCTCGAATATAACCTGTTTTCCTTTACGATATAGGGAAATGGTGATCTCGGTTCCTTCCGGTGAGTAGTTGATTGCATTATTCAAGAGATTAACAATAACCTGACGAATTAATATGGCATCAGCCTTAATCAGTATTATTTCCTTCGGGATCTTTACGTGAATATTATAATTCAACGCATGCTTTTTTACATGAGCTACTGCATCGGTGATTATCTCTTCCGCAGCTTCCTCTTCCAGATTCAATTTCACTTTACCTGCTTCAAATCGGGTGGTCTGCAGAATATTTTCCACAAGCTCATTCAGCCAGTCCGCATCCTCATAAATACTTTGGAGGAAGTTCCTTCTTACTTCATCACTTAATTTATCATAGTTATCACGGGCTGTACTTGCCAGGCCCATAATGCCTGCCAGAGGGGTCCTGAAATCATGTGAGATGGATCTTAGCATATCGGCTCTTAAGCGCTCCTTCTGCATTTCAAACTGGACCTTCTGCTCTTTCTTCACTAGATTTTGACGATCCAGTACAACTGCGATCTGCGGAAGAATAACATCAATGAACCGTTTCTGAGTCTGAGTCAGAACGGAATTGTCCAGAAGTGATATTCCGACTATTCCCAATACACCGCTCTGGCTGATAATCGGTTCATAATAAGCTTTTGCCTCGGAGAAAAGATTCGTACCATGTCCGCAGGAGCTGCCTGTCTGATAGGTTTCATTGCAGGCCGCCTTGTCAATCTCCCCCGAAAAGTCATCCCCGACATAGTTATAAGTGCAAACCAGTTCGTGCTCCAGATTATATATCTGAACCGTTACATTCGCTTTCAGCTGATTCGCAATCTCTTCTGCTGAGGTCTTCGCTAGCTCCTCCTCACTCTTTACATCCAAAAGCTTTTTTTCGATATAGAATAAGGAAGAGATATATTTTTCCCTGTCTTCTACCTGCTGACGCTCCAGCTTTACACTGTTTGTCAGCATATTTGTAATAAAGCCAACAATCAGCATAATGAAAAAGGTAATGATATAGCTGGGGTTATTTACTTTAAAATTATAATATGGTTCCGTAAAAAAGAAGTTATAAAGAAGCACCGCACATACCGAGGAAATAAAGCTGAATATATAATTCTCCGCATAATAAGTAAACATAAAAATACCAAGAAGATAAATCATAACTATGTTAGATTCAAACATCTTAATGCGGAAGAATAAAATGGATAGCACTGTGCAGATGAACATTATGATGAACATCAATAATATCATCTGAACTGACTTTTTGTTCTTTATTTTATTTTCCTGGATATTCCTATCCGTGCTATTATAAAACAACATGAAAATCACCTCATTATTTTTATTGCCAAGTTCTATCATTTACCCCATTATTGTACGATTATAATGTCATTTTACCCTATATCATGAACATAGAGCGTGTTCATGATCTTCTGCTCCGTTCGGATATCACAAGCAAGCTTGCATATCCTCGCTACGCTTATTTGCATTATAGCATTCTTATCCTTAATATGCAAAAACTACAGTTGTGACAACTTTTATATTCCCTCACTGCCTCTAGTAACCATTTCCACAATAATAACCGCCTGGTAAAAATTATTTATAACTAAAAAGAACATGACATTCTGGTGTCCTGTTCTTTTCTTTATACTGTATTTAACATAGCGGCCAAATGCCGGACCGTACTATACTCAGTGGAGCGCGAACCGCTCCGGAAAGGTGGAAACATATATGAAACTAGAAGTCGGAACCAAGATCCCTGATAACTTCAAAGCCAGCTGGGAGGGACAGTACGAATTCTTCTCCCATCTGGAATTTGCCTGCGGAATCCCGTTACTATTAACTGCCATTACAACGCTGAAGGAGAACGGTAAGCCCAATCTCTGTTTCCATGCCTGGAACTGCTTCCAGGGCGATAAGGAAGGCTATTTTGCCATCCTTGCAGGCATCACCGAAACCCAGCATACCTATACCAGCATCGTAAGGACCGGAGAATTCTGTGTCAACTTCCTGTCCATGGAGTACTATGACCGACTGATTGAGACGATCAAGAATGGCAAGGAGGACGATGAATTTGCCCTTGGCAGCTTCACCGTGGAGCCCTCGTCTTCCATATCGGCCCCGAGAATTAAGGAAAGCTTCCTCTCTCTGGAGTGCAGGAAGGAGAATATCTTCCCTCTGACTGCTACCGGCAAATCCAATCTGATCGTTGGCCGCGTCTTAAATATGGCGGTTGATGAGGAATATGCAAAGGGCGTTGATCACAAATACAGTAAGGACGGCTTCATGTTTAATATCCATTCCCCTAAGAATATGTATACCGGCGAAGATGATTCCACCGGCGTGGGAACCCTGAGAGTAGACCGGAGACTCTAGCACCCTTCTCCTGCATCCTCTTCCCTAGGTGTTCCTTCGTTTACCAGTACCCACTGATGTGTTTTGATATGATACTTGATCTTTATCATTTGTGTGCAGTCATTCCGCATGATATTACAGCAGAAGAGCAGTACCGGGATTCCCGCGTACTTCTCTTCCCTGCTGAATAAGATGCTTTCAATCTTATAGGTCTGCAGGGAATGAGCCTCATCCTCAAGCCGGATATAATTCGGCCTGATCTTACCCTGCACATTAAATGTTGCAACCACATCCACAGGCATATGATTCATTACTTAATCCCTTCTTTATAATTTGGTTTCCGCTTCTCCGGCGAAATCCCGCCGGCCATATGATAGATGTTGTTATTTAAGAAAATCGCCCGCATCATCGCGTCATCCCCGAACCGCTCCCGTACCATATCCACGACGGCGTCCAGCTTAGAGAGCTTCTCATAGCGGTTCATATCAAACAAGTTCAGCTGTCGGAGGGAATCCCCGCTGACCACCTTACTCGTATGGACCCCAAGGTGCCGGATCGGTGTTATCCCGTCCCATAGCTCATCGAATAAGGTGCAGGCTGCCCGATGGATCTCATTTGTCGTATTTGTTGGTGAGAATAAGGTCATCTGGTGGGAAGCATGGTTGAACTCGAAGTCCACGATGCTTACCGCGACCACCGTTGCCATCACGCAGTCCGCCCGGAGCCTGGTACAGACCGTCTCCGACAGAGACAGCAGGACCATCTTGGCCACCTCTGTCCGGTCCACATCGAAGGCAATCGTCGTCGAATTACCGTAGCCCTTATTGGCCGGTACCTCCTCGGACACCACCGATATGTCCACGCCATTCGCAAAGGCATAGATTACTTCGCCATATTTCTTAAAGTGTGCTCTTAAGATATTCAGATCCGTCTTCGCCAGCTCTCCGATCGTATGAATTCCGAGGGCATGCAGCTTCTTCTTCGTCGCATGGCCCACATAGAACAGCTCCTCGACCGGAAGCTTCCATAACTTCTTCTCTACTTCCTCGGGGAATAGGGTGTGAACCAGATTGGGCTTCTTGAAGTCCGAGGCCATCTTCGCCAGCAGTTTATTCGAGGAGATCCCCACATTCACGGTAAACCCCAGTTCACTGTGAATTCTGTCCTTCATCAGATTCGCCGCCACGACTGCAGAACCGTAGAGCCCTACGGTTCCGGTCATGTCACAGTATGCTTCGTCCACGGAATACTGCTCCACGACAGGGGAGAATTCCTTCAGAATCTCCATGAAGGCCTTCGAGCTGGTCTCATAGAGATCATAATGGGGAGGAACCGTCACCAGCTGGGGACAGAGCCTCAGTGCATCCGCAATCGTATCCCCGGTTCTCACGCCGTATTTCTTCGCCGGCATGGACCGTGCCAGGATGATGCCGTGACGCTTCTTCACATCCCCTCCCACCGCAGAAGGTATCTCCCGCAGATCCGTCTTCTCTCCAAGGATGTGCAGTCGATAAACGGCTTCCCAGCTAAGGAAAGCCGAATTAACATCAATATGAAAAATAATTTTATCCATACATATGTTCACCCCTGATTACATTATAACAGAACTTATGTTCGATGTAAAGACGGTACATCTAGTGTATGTATGGAATATTTACTACATTTTATTGTTTTTTAACAGATCAACCCCATTGTAACGGAAGTCTTATTTTTTGCATTTCGGGGAACTTCTTATTGAATTCCTCCAGTTCATCATCGGTAGGGTTCTCGAAGGCTTCCGATTCGTAAAACTTTCCTTTTATGTTTTTGAAACCGCCTTCTGCTAATTCTATTCCCATAAACGCATCGAAATTCTTGTCGTCTGCCGTTGTAATATTAAAGTTGTCACAGGTTTTAAACCCTATCCGGGGATAGTAATCCGGTTCACCGAAGATTACTATGCCTTTATACCCTTTCTCTGCTGCCAGGTTCATTGTTTCTCGGAGCAGCAGCTCCCCTAATCCACAGCCCTGCCATTCCGGTTCTACACAAAGCGGCCCAAAGGTAATTATTTCATGAATGTCTGTACCGTCTACAACACGTGCCTTAGAATACATGATACAGCCTATTATTACACCATCCTTAACTGCTATTCTGCTCAGCTCCGGAAGATAGTCCGGATGCTGTCGTAATTGATGTACAATATAATGTTCATTGCAACCGATTCGATACTTATTCCAAAATGCATGCTGTGTCATTAATTCTACAGCATGCCGGTCCTCCTCTGTTTCCAATCTGATTTCTATGTCTTCCCGCCTTAATCTCTTCTTTCTATTCGGGAACCATCCTAATTCTAGTCGGACATGTTTTCTCTGCAAATCATCGTTCTGATAGCAGCAGGTATCCATACCAATCAGGCTGAAGCCCTCATACAGATAGAAATCTACTGCATTGACATTACAGGATTGTGTTTCCAATATAATAACCCGCCGGCGCTCGATTCTTGCCTGTTCCTTGGCGATCTCAATCAACGCATGTCCAATTCCCTGCTTCTGATATTCTTCTGCAACCCATAGTTCGGTGATTCTTAAACGATTGGACCATAACTCCTGATCAGTTTCTATGGCAGCAACTAACTTATCCTCAACTAACACACCCCAGGCGAATGCATTCTGCCAGTGATCCTGATACAGCCTGTCCGGGAAATCATATTCCTCCGGCGCATGCGTCACCGGCTCCGCAAACTCTTTCTTCTCTATCTCGATTTTAAATCCCTGATCCGTTTTATTTACGATCACATCATAATACTGATCCGTCGTATACTTAATTGGTAGGATCGTTTCCTTCCATTGCTCCTTAGGTAAATGGATGATTTCATATTTCATGTAAAATAATCCTCTCTTATATATGTTAATTTTGCTATGTTTATCATTTTGCCCTGAGTGTATATGTTGTCTTGAACTATTTAATTCTCCTAGCCATTGGATGATTTTCATTAAATTGTACCAAATCCCATAGATTACCGTACAGATCTTTAAACACCGCGACAATACCATAATCTTGCACTTTTGGCTCTCTGACAATTTCAATTCCTTTTGATGTTATATCATTATAGTCCCTCCAAAAATCATCCGTCCCAAGAAACAGAAAGATTCTGCCCCCCGCCTGATCTCCTATAAACGGCACCTGTTCAGGTTTTGAAGCTCTGGCAAGTAATATCGTAGTTCCTGACGATCCCGGAGGCGATACCACAACCCACCGTTTATCCTGTTCCGGCTGATAGGTATCTTCAATTAATGTAAAATGCAATTTCTCAGTGTAAAATTCAATCGCTTCATCGTAATCTCTGACTACCAAAGCAATATGTACTATAGACTGTATCATCTGATCGACCCTGCTTTCTTAGTGAATTCATATCCAGTATCTTCGCATATATCTATGCGATAAGATTATAAATCCCATTATAATACTAAAAATAATGTATTGCCATATTGTTCCTTCTAAAAACAATATATTAATCTCTGACACGAAGTATACAGGACAACTTTCTCCTCAAAAAGTAAAAATTCTCTGGTAACCTGGACCATCTTGTTATATGATATAAGTGACAGGAATAATATGGCATGCTGAAGACTTGAATTATCTATCCTACTGATTATCTCACAAGAAAAGGAGAATATATTATGAGCTTCGATGTACATAAGTGGCTGGAATTACTTACCAATAAGATGAAAGCTGAATTTGCAGGAAGATTACTGTTTGTAGGATTACAGGGCAGTTATTTCCGGGGAGAGGCGACAGAGGAGAGTGATGTGGATGTAATTGTCGTGTTGGATTCCTTATCTGCATGTGATCTCAAATGCTATCGCGATATCGTTAATTCCATGGAAAGCAGCGAGAAAGCCTGTGGCTTCCTCTGTGGCAAAGCTGAGCTGGAGGCCTGGCCTAAGCAGGATCTCTTCCACCTGTTCTATGACAGCGAGGCTATCTTTGGGGAATTAAGCAACATTGTCAGGAAACCGACGGATGAGGATATCAGGAACTCCATCCGGTTTGAGGCTTCCAGTATATATCATGCCGTATGCCACAGATACCTGTATAGTGAGGATCTGAAGGCAGGGGTTGAGAAGCTTAGGGAGACTTATAAGAAAGCATTTTTTATCATGCAGGAAATGGTATTTCTGAATACCCATAGATATATTAAGACAAAGCAGGAGATGTTGACCTATTTTGATAAAGAAACCCGGGACGTCCTATATAATTCGATGATGTGGGATTACCTGAAGCAGGACCGGGCGACTAGGCCGGAGTGCTATTTTATTTGGCTGGTGGAATGGAGCAGCAAGGTTCTGAAGCACTACAGCACCTATTACCGATGGAGTCTTGCAAAGAATTGATAAACTTGAAAGAAAGCAGAGCGAAAATGTCTGATTGCAATAAGCAGTTACTGCAATATCTGAATAAAAAGCCGGAGCTTTGAGGAGAATCAGCTCGAATGCTATAATATCTGGAACCATTGTTTTACGTCCGAGGAAATGAAAACGGACCTTACTGCTTCGGGCTTTATTCGGACGGATTTCTACAGTAATGTTGCCGGAGATCCTTACAACTTGGATAGCACCTCTCTCTGTGCCGTAGCTCGGAAGAGCTGAAGCAATCACATCGGGCAGGCTATCTTATATATATAATTTCTTAAAATGGACTAACAGGGTTAGGGCTAGGAACATAATACCGTACTCGGAGAGCCTCATCCCCAGAGCCTCCAACCCTGTCTGCCGAAGATAAATCCCCACTGCGAAAACGAGCAGAGAAATGATGGACATGATAAGTAACGTAGTGATAAAATTATTTTTCATTTGTGTTTCCTTCCTGTCGCGGGTTTAGTCCTATGTATGGTCAGATATATAAAATACCACCCCTGTGAAAGAAAATCAATGTGAAATCTGATGTTTCTCAGGCAAATGATGCCACGGGGTCTGGTCTCCGTCAGAACACCACAAAAAAACTTAAAACTAGCTGAAAATGGTCCCTGCTTGCGCTCAGGGACCATTCTATTGTAATCATATTAACTATCAAATTTCCTCAGCTGCTTAACTGATCATCTTAGCTCTCACTCCATGACCTTCTCCATAATATAGTTTCCTTCCCTCGGGTTCATCGGCTCTTCGATACGTACGATATGAAAACCGCATTTGTTCACATAGAAGTGATGATTTCTTCTGGAGAATGCTGCGGTCTCCGTGCACCACTTCACCGTATCCGGGTATTCCTGTTCGATAAAATCCCATATGCTCTTTCCCGTCCCTTTGTTCTGACGGTTTACATCCACGAAGACACAGCCCAGGAAATTAACGTTAGTTTCCTTATTGATCCAGAGGATGATTCCTCCGATCAGCTTACCATCCTCGCTAATCTTATATGCTTCCGAATCAGGATGAAGTCCGTATCTCCTTAAGAATTCTCCATTCTCATAGCCCTCCGGTCCACCCTTTGGCTCACTCAGATGTATCCTGGTATCTTCATCGAAGGCCCGTTCCATGACCTTCGTTAATTCATCAATATCCTCTTCCTTCAGTACATCAAATTCCAATCCCTGATATCGTTTCACGCTTACCTCCCTACAGCTTCTCAAGAATCACCTTGCAAAGCTCACAAGCCTTTGCCTCGTACTCCTTCGCCTGATAAATGAGCGGGACAATCTGCTTTCTTACCTCGGGCTCTGCGAATTTACGGGTCGCAGCTTCATCCTGCATGAAGCCACCCTTCGGCTCATTCATTTTAAAGGTGCATTCTGCTGCCAGACGGAAATACCTGGCGGCATGGTTACAGCTTTCCGCCACGGCTGCATTCGTTTTTCCAATCCACTCCAGGAAGCAGGCTGCATAGGAGCGTCCTTCCCCGACCATGACCTGTGCATCTCCCTGACACATGACCCGCTCGTACAGAATCGGCAGGATAGCCCCCTGCGGAAATTCCTTATCATCTCCCACCGCCTTCGTCCAGGCCTCATAAGCCCTCTGCCCTCCGGCGTATTCCGTGGTTATCCCATTCTCGTGATAGATTACCTTCTCCTTCCGGAGGATATCGATGCCATTCTTTAATACTTCCTTCGGATTCAAAGGTCTTTCCTGGTATTCACCAACTGACATGACAGCGCAGGTCTCCTCGTTCTCCCACCAGGCATCCGTTATGAAGTACCCTGTTTCATGGAAGGATACATTCTTAGCGAATTCCTGATTCTCCTGGAAGCAATTCCAGCCGAGCAGCTTCCGGCCATTCTCGTCGTAACCGGTAATCAGACAGGCTTCCGGCGGTCCGATGATACCCAGTGCAATTACCGGTCTGCCTTCCTCGATTTCTGCCTTGATAAACTGTATGAATTCTTCCTTACTGGATCCGCTCCTGGTTAAGATCCGATACGAGCGCCCTGCTGCCTCGAATCCCTTCCTGAGTGCTTCAAACCTGTCTTCATAGATATTCAGGATATCCACATTGCCGCCATCCCATGCTCCAGTATTCCATCTCAGGCGGAAGGCTGCTCCTGTTGCTGCCATAATGTAAGCGTAATCGATCTGTTGCCCCATGTAATTTAAACATGCCTTTAATGCTGCGCAGAAAGGGGTACATTCCTCAAAACTATAGGAAACCTTCGGCACCCCATAGAGAATGCAGCTTTGTTCCGTTCTCTCAATATTACCCATTATCCTCTTTACCTCCAGAATTTGTTCGGGAGATATGGAAGACCCCTCATCATTCATAATAACCGGAGCATATAAGCCAATCAGAATCCTCTTTCTGCCCACCCTGCTACGGAAGCTTCCGCTTCTTAGCTCGGAAGGGTGAAGCTTAAGCTGGCGGCAATACGCCCTGGTAAAGGTATCATAGCTTCCGAACATATAATCCGAAGCAATCTGGGTCAGACTCTTGCCGGTATGCACAATCTCAAACGCAGAATTAGCAATCCTGCGGGATAAGATATACCTGGAGAGGGAAATCCCCGTGCATTCCTTGAAGGTTTCCCTAATGTGGCGGTAGGAGAAGCCCACTGCCTCCTCAAGCTCCCCATATTCGATCGGATCCTTGATCCGCGCTTCAATGAAGGATGCTGTTGACCATATGAAATTAGAGTAATCCATATCTGCCTCCTAGTTTCTTCTTCCGGAAGATGACCTTATTATACCAGAACGGTAGTATATTACTCGACGTTTTTGACCTTGTTCAGTCAGACTGCTTCTCTTATCAGCATCGGCGGTACCCTGTGAAGGATATCATTCGTTGCGCTGTTATCAAGAATCCAGGTATCTATTTCATTCCTTGGAATGACTAACGGCATCCTGTTATGGATCTCCTTCATGGATTCATTGGCATCGGTGGTAAGTATAACAAATCTCATTTCGTCCTTATAATAGGAATATACCCCCGCCATATAGAGTGCGTTCGTGCCCTCCAGACGGAATACAAATTTCTGTTTTTCGCTGTCCCATTCATAGAAGCCGGTAGAGGGTATAATGCAGCGGCGGTTTAACAGACTGTCACGGAAGGTCTTCTTCTCGAAGGCAGTCTCCGCCCTGGCATTGATAATAACCCCCTTCTGGTCGAACTTCGGAAAGCCCCAGATACTTAAGGCCGGCTCTGCCTTCCTCTCTTCCTCTATCAAAATCGGCACCTGATTCGTCGGAAACACCTCTCCTGTTCTGGCCTGAGCCCCATGGAGCTTGGCATTCAGCTTCTCCAGGATCTCCCGTACCTCATCACTTTCTTCTACCGTAAAATTATATCTTCCGCACATAGTCATCCCTCATTTCTTTCATTGTATTATCTATTATTCTTCCATTTCCGTATGCACTTTCATGTGATTCGTAACCTGATTTTACCACCGGATTAATCCTAACACAAGCTTCTTCCATAACATGTCCGAAATCTTACGAAAAGGAAAGGGGAAGCCCTGCCTGCATCCCCTTATCCCTTATTCATACACTCAAACGCATGGGGCTGTTTCTAACCCAAAATCCCCTCTAATTTTGAAACAGGTCCTAACCTACCCTATTTATTACATTGCTCTCCCCTCGACGGAAAAGAAAATAATCCGTGCTTCTCGTCATTGGAGCACAGCAGTAAGATCAGAATCAAAAGGCAACATGAATTCATTGAATCACCTCCTTCTGCTACCAATATATGCATTGGTCGAATATAGGTGAATTTTGTCGTTAATACTCATAGCCGGACTCGCCTCGGACCATATTAACCATTATTTTTATTCATATTCTACTGACATAATTTAACTGATTCGGTAATGAAAATTTTTCCTGCAATTAGCATGAAAAGTTGTTTGACATTTCAATAAATTTGTTTATGATAGATATGGTGTGTATTAATCTATTAGGTAAAATCAGATTAATATAATATACAGAAAAAGCCGATAACAATTAAAAGTACCCAAAGGAGGATACCATATGAAGACCGGATTTGATCCGCAGAAGTATATCGAGGAGCAATCAAAATATATTCTGGAGCGTGTCAACAACTACGATAAGTTATACCTTGAGTTCGGAGGGAAGTTGATTGGTGACAAGCACGCCAAGAGAGTATTACCCGGGTTTGACGAGGATGCGAAGATTAAGCTTCTCCAAAAGCTGAAGGATCAGGCAGAAATTATTATCTGCGTATATGCCGGCGACATTGAACGTAATAAAATACGTCGGGACTTTGGAATCACCTATGACATGGATGTACTGCGTCTGATTGATGATTTCCGCAGCTATGGGCTGCAGGTCAACAGCGTGGTAATTACCCGTTATAACAAGCAGCCTGCAACTACTGTGTTTATCAATAAGCTGGAGCGTCGTAATATTAAGGTCTATAAGCATTCTGCAATTCCCGGTTATCCCGCCGATGTGGATACGATTGTCAGTGAACAGGGCTACGGCATTAACCCCTACATAGAGACAACCAAGCCGATTGTAGTAGTTACTGCTCCCGGTCCGAACAGCGGTAAGCTTGCAACCTGCCTGAATCAGCTCTATCATGAATATAAGCTTGGACATTCTGCCGGATATTCCAAGTTCGAGACCTTCCCTATCTGGAACCTGCCCTTGAAGCATCCTGTGAATATCGCTTATGAAGCTGCTACGATTGATCTGAAGGATGTCAATATGATCGATAATTTCCATTTTGAACATTATAATACTGTGACCGTCAATTATAACCGTGACCTGGAGATGTTCCCGGTAATCAAGAGAATTATCGAGAAGATTACAGGTAAGGAATCCATCTATCAGTCACCGACCGATATGGGAGTCAACCGTGCCGGCTTCGGTGTCATTGATGATGCGATCGTATCCGAAGCTTCCCGTCAGGAGATTATCCGCAGATATTTTAATACCGTATGTGATTTTAAGAAGGGTCTCCTGGATGAGGAATCCCTAAACCGTATGAAGGTAATTCTGGAAGAGGTGGGGCTGAAGCAGGAGGACCGTGCCTGCGTAATTCCTGCCAGAGAGTATGCAGTCAAGCTAAAAGAGCAATGTTGTGAAAGCGAGCCCTTAACAGTAATTGCCTTTGAATTAAATGACGGTAAGATTATTACCGGCAAGAGCTCTTCCACGATGGACTGCTCCTCAGCAGCAATTTTAAATGCAATCAAATACCTTGCCGGAATCAGCGATGATATCTATCTACTGTCCCCTCTGATCCTTAATACCATAAGAGGTCTGAAGGAGAAGGATCTGAATAGCAGGATTACCCACCTGAATGCAAATGAGATCCTGATTGCCTTAAGCATCTGCGCTGTTACCAACCCGACTGCCCAGCTGGCCTATGAGAAGCTGTCCCAGTTAAAGGGTGTCCAAGCTCATTGTACTGCAATGCTGAATAAGAATGACGAGCAGATCTTACGTAAGCTCGGCCTCGATGTGACCAGCGATCCCGTATATCCTTCCGAGAACCTGTATTATCTGTAAGACTTTCAGAGATAAGGCCGGCTTAGAGCTTCTCAGATATTATATCAAAGATAAAAGCTTCCCCCGGCAGCGGATCACTGCCAAGGGAAGCTTTCTTTAAACCAAACTACAGTCTGCCCTGTGGGAATCTGTACTTTTTACTCCCAAAGAGAAATATAATATAACAAAGCCGGTAAGGAGAATTCCTATGGCAGCTATAATCCAGATTTTTGATGAATCCATCCTGTTCTTCATTCAGGAGAATTTAAGAAACCCTGTCATGGACCGGTTCATGGTCTTTGTGACCTCACTCGGTAATGCAGGGTTTTTATGGATCTTTATCGCCTTCTTGCTATTATGCCAGAAACGTTACCAGAAATGTGGAATCGCCTTAATCTGTGCCCTATCCCTGTCCATGCTGATCAGTGATGAAATCTTAAAACCACTCGTCGGCAGACTCCGTCCAAATGTGAAATTCCCCGAGATTCCGCTGTTGATCGGCAGTATTCACTCACGTTCCTTCCCTTCGGGTCATAGCACGGTTGCCTTCGCCACCGCCGCTGTCCTATTCTCGTATTATAAATTTGCAGGCATCCTGGCCTATGTGACCGCAGCGTTGATTGCATATTCCAGGCTGTATCTGTTTGTTCATTATCCCACAGATGTCCTGGGTGGCGTCATACTCGGAAGTGTGATAGCTTATCTGATCGTGAACGCAATCAACCAGCTGTATTCTTACCACCTCGAGGGGGCTGTTTCAAAACATAACACAAATTAAGGGTAAGGGTTTTGTAAGTCCATATAATAAACCGGGGTGGCGTCATCGTTGTCTATTCAACGAAGCTGACTGCATCCCAGGCCTCGGAATTGACCACCACATCATAATCGGAAGACCACTGGGAATAGAGGTCTGCGAACATCTTGGTCCGGCGCTCATCAATGATATTTTCCTTCACCTGGATTGTTGCATCCTTATTAAAATCTGTGACACAGTAAATGATATGCCAGCCATATTCCGTAGAGATCAGATCACTGACCTCCCCCGTCTTAAGGGTAAAGGCTGCCTGCTCGAAGGCTGCACTGTATTCCTTCGGTCCCTGTCCTCTGCCGAAGGTATATTCAATCGTCTCTGCTTCTGAGTTGGTCTCCGCCAGCGTATGGAAATCTGTCGTCTCCTTCGCCTGTTCTAACAGTGCTTTCGCTTTGTCATAGGCAATTTCCTTCTCTTCTGCACTAAAGGGAGTGATGTTTCCCTCCTTATCCACATCGGCCCCGTAGATTAGGATCTGCTGAACCGTTATTTGCTTTGCTTCCAGATCTGATACATTCGTATCGATATTCAGAGTCAAGCTCTCAAATGCCTTCTCTGCCAGCATGTTATCTGCATATACCTTCTCTAAGAGCTCCTTAGTAATCAGGTAGCGATCGATATCTGCATCCGACAAGCCTTCAAAATGTTCCTGTGCAAGAGTCTTAACCTCTGCCAGTTCATCCTCCGTCAGTGCAATACCCTCTTCCTTCGCTTTCTCTCCGATCACCTTAAGCTCTGTGATCTGGTTCAGGACCTCTCTCTTAATCTGTTCACCAAAGGTTTTCCCATCTCCGAAGATATCCGCATTCCAGATATCCTTGCCGTATTCAGCCTCATAATTCTCCTGAACCGATTTCAGATATACCATTGCCTCATTATAATAGACATGGATATCGCCGACCATTGCGATCAGCTCTCCCGAGTTAGCGGACTCTGTATCGTCCTTCTTAATCTCCTCCTCTGTCTTAAGATAATAGGACATCCCGGCAACAGAATCGGTATCAATATCATAAGAGACATACAGCTCACTTTTATCATCCCGGTAGGTATAGATCAGCAGGTTCTCCGCCGAATTAATGGATTTGGCAGCTTCCTTCCCATAGGCCTTTACAAAGCTCTGCTCTGCTTCTGCTTTCCTGGCGCCTATCTTCACTCCGAACATAGTGAACTTCTCACCCTCCGGGAGCAGCGTAAGGGAAGTTATCTTACCCTTAGGAGCCATGAGCTGCAGGGCTCCCTCCAGACGGTATACCCCGGTGCCCTCCACGATAAGCTTCGTGCCCGTCCTTCTCTGGAAGGTCTTAACCGAGCTTCCGGTATAATTTGTTAACTCATTCTTATCCCCACTTGCACGGCATGCAGTAAGCACCGGCAGCAGAACCAGGAGGAGCAGCAGGATCCGTACTCCTGTAGGTATATTTATATGAACTTTATTATGATTTCCCATCTCGGTACCTCTTTTCGTAAATCCTATCTCACTAGCCTAATTGTAGATAAGCCGGAACCCAATGTCAAGGGTGAATCTCCCTCACAATATGCTTCCTGCCAATATAGTCCTGTATCTGGAGAACCTCTTATTCATCCTAAACACATAGACACCTGCCTGAAAAACCGGAATCTCCTACTCCTGACAGAGTTGTCTGAAATCCTCCAGAAGCTTCTTCAGGTTCTCGAAGACGGTGATGCTGTCGGTTTTTCCCTTCGGATTCTTAGGCAGCTGGTACTGGAAGTAGGGATTCGCCTGGGGCAGGAACTTTAAGCTGCCCTGGTATTTCGCTATCAGCTCCGGGATCTTCTCTACACTGATCTTCGCCTTCGGATACATCTGAAGCTTCACTTCATTTTCCTTATGAACCAGTCCGTTCACATAGACACTATGACAGATTGCCTTGATCAGAGCGATATTTAACAGGTTATTGACTGCCGCAGGCAGATCGCCGAAGCGATCTAAGAGCTCCTCCTGCATATCCATCAGCTCCTCTTCATTCTCGATACCTGCAATCCGCTTATAGATATCCAGCTTCTGTACCTCATTTCTGATATAAGTGGCAGGGATATAGGCATCCATATCCATATCCACCGTGGTCTCGAAGGCTTCCTCGTCGGATACCTCTCCCTTCGTATGCTTGACTGCCTCATTCAGCATCTTGCAGTACAGATCATAACCGACTGCTTCCATATGTCCGCTCTGCTCCGCACCCAGAAGATTCCCGGCACCACGGATCTCTAAGTCCCGCATCGCGATCTTAAAGCCAGAGCCCAGCTCCGTGAATTCCTTGATCGCATGGAGCCGTTTCTCAGCGATCTCCTTCAGCATCTTATCACGCTTATACATCAGGAAGGCATAGGAAGTCCGGTTCGAGCGTCCTACCCGTCCCCTCAGCTGATAGAGCTGGGAGAGACCCAGACGGTCCGCATCATCTATGATGATTGTATTGACATTGGAGATATCCAGTCCGGTCTCAATAATCGTGGTGGAGATCAGCACATCGATCTCCCCGGAGATAAAATCATACATGATCTTCTCCAGAGTCCTCTCATGCATCTGTCCATGAGCAAAAGCCACATTCGCCTCAGGAACCAGTTTTGCTACAGTATTGGCGATCTCATCGATCCCATTTACACGGTTATAGACATAATAAACCTGTCCGCCACGGGCCAGTTCTCTGGTGATGGCCTCCCTGATGATCTCTTCATTATGCTCCAGTACATAGGTCTGGATCGGAAGGCGGTCCACCGGCGGCTCATCCAGTACGCTCATATCCCTGATTCCGACCAGACTCATATGAAGCGTTCTCGGGATCGGGGTTGCCGTCAGAGTCAGAACATCGATATCCTTCTTTAGCTGCTTGATCTTCTCTTTATGGGTAACGCCGAAGCGCTGCTCCTCATCCACGATCAGGAGGCCGAGATTCTTGAATTTCACATCGGATGACAGAACCCTGTGGGTACCGACTACGATATCTAAGTTCCCCTTCTTCAGTCGTTCCAGAGTCTTCTTCTGCTCGGCAGAGGAGCGAAACCGGGACAGCACATCCACGCTGACCGGGAAATCCATCATTCTCTGTACCAGGGTATTATAGTGCTGCTGTGCAAGGATCGTGGTCGGCACCAGGAATACCACCTGTTTTCCGTCAGAAACAGCCTTGAAGGCAGCACGGATGGCTATTTCCGTCTTCCCGTAGCCGACATCTCCGCAGACCAGACGATCCATGATCCGGGGGCTCTCCATATCCTTCTTCGTTGCCTCTATGGCGAGCAGCTGGTCATAGGTCTCCTCATAGGGAAATGCCTCCTCGAATTCCTTCTGCCATACGGTATCAATCCCATACTGATGCCCCTGCTTCTCCTGTCTCTGGGCATAGAGCTCCACCAGCTCCCTCGCGATTTCCTTAACGGCGCCCTTCACCTTAGCCTTCGTATTCTTCCATTCCACGGAATTCAGCTTATTTAACTTTGGCTTCCTGCCCTCCTGTCCGGAGTATTTCTGAATCACATCAAGGCCTGTTGCAAGGATATACAACACGCCTCCGCCTGCATATTCAATCTTGATATAGTCCTTCGTGACCTTATCAACCTCGATCTTCTCGATGCCCTTATAGATTCCGAGACCGTGGTTCTCATGTACCACAAAGTCCCCCGGTGTAAGCTCCGTAAAGCTCTGGATCTTCTTACCGTCATAGTTGGACTTCTTCTGTTTCTTCCTCTTCTCCGTGCCGAAGATGTCACTCTCTGAGATGATGACCAGCTTGATCAGCGGATATTCGAAACCTCTCCTAAGATTGCCGTAAGCCACCATGATCTCACCACTCGTAAGTACACGGTCCATATCTTCACTGTAGAAAGCACTTAAGCCGAAATCCCTTAAGTCCTCACTGAGGCGCATCGCCCTCGTCCTGGAACCGGAGAGGAGGATAACCCGGTATTTATTCTTCTTCCACCGCTCCAGATCCTTCACAAGTACATCAAAATTCTTATGGTAGGAGGCTGCTGCCGATACGGTGAAATCATATTTATGCTTCGGGTTGAAATAGTTATTCTTAACCTCCATCGTGCTGATCAGGATGGAATTCTTCCTGGTAAGCATCGCGAAGACTTCCTTATAGCCATAGATGACATCCATCTGTCCCGGAAGGATATACCCCTTCTCGATACGCCCGATCATGCCCTCGCGGAATTCTGTCTCGACCGCCTCACCCTTCTCGGCCAGCCGTCCCGGCTCATCCAGGAAGAAGATGGCATCCTCATTATTAAAATACTCAAAGAAGCTCATTGTATGATCATAGAAATAATTGATGAAGCTCTCCATGGCGATAGAACCCTGGAAGGACTCCAGATTCTCTTTGAATTCACGGATGATCTGCTGGATCCTCGCTGCTTCCTCAGTCTTAAACTGATCTCTTAAGCCCTTAACATACTGCTTCTCTTCCTCTTCTATCTTCTTAAGACCGGCACGGATCCGGTTCTCATCCGGAATAATTTCCGCCGCAGGATAGATGACCAGACGATCCACCTGTTCGATCGAACGCTGACTGCTGACATCAAAGACACGGATGGAATCAATCTCGTCCCCCCACAGCTCGATCCGGTAGGGTGCTTCCTCCGTAAGCGGAAAGATATCGATGATACCGCCTCGGACTGCGAAATCACCCGGTGACTCCACCTGAGCCTGTCTCTCATAGCCCAAATGGATTAGGGAGGCACTGAACTCCTGTGTCTTGATAATTGAATCCGCATTGACTGTAATTACCCGGTCCTTTAACATCTGAAGCGGAAGCAGCCTGTCCATGCCTCCATCCAGCGTCATTATGATCGCTGTGTCCTTCTGCTCGATGATCCTGCGCATGATCTTCAGCCGGTCCCTGACAATTGCATTGCCGTGGATATCCGCACTGTAGAAGATAATATCCTTCGCAGGATAGAGATAGACCTCCCTGTCATACAGGCGGTAATCCTCATAGATTTCCTTGGCCTTCAAGTCATTATAGGTAACGATGACCTTGAACTTGAAATCCTCGGAAAGTCCATGGATCAGATGGCATTTCTGCGAATCAATACAGCCGGTAACCTGTACCGGCAAATCCTTCAGTCTTATATTATCCCTGATATCAATAAATTCTTTTAATTCTCTTAAGGGAGCTGTAAAGGTTTTCACGCGCTTCCTCCTGCTCTATGTCCGGTAAGCTCCGGCTATTCGTAATATACTTAATATTCTTTTCTTCTGACTATCCCGGTACCACTTGTGTTGTTTAATCTGACTCTTCCCATATCTCATAGCAACAGAGCTTATGTTTAATCCTGCTGGCTGACATACCCTTCCGGAGCCTGCTTCTCTATGGTCCCTTCCGGCGTCTTCTCTGCCGCGGTTTCTTTCGAAATAGCGATCTCCGATGGATTGCCCTTCTGTGTAATCATATCAGCCGTACCGGCTTGGCCCTCCGGTACCCTTGGCTTCTTTCCCTGTCCGGGAGTTTTCTCCTTCTTCGGGGCTTCCTTCTTCTTATTATAAATATTCATGGCCTCATCGATTCCAGAGTTGATCATGATCCTGCAGGCATCGGAGGTTTCTTTTAGTGCCTCCCGAATCAGCGGCTGCTCCTCTCCTTTAAATCTGGACAGCACGTAATCAGCCAGTTCCCAGCCCTTCGGCTTGTCTCCGACTCCGACCTTAATCCTCGGGAAATCCTCCGTTCCCAGATGACTGATGATACTCTTGATTCCGTTATGACCACCGGCGCTGCCTTTTTTACGAATCCGAAGCTGTCCCACCTCCAGACTGATATCATCATAAATCACGATGATCTCCTCCGGTGAGACCTTATAGAAATCCACCAGCTCCCTGACGCTTTCCCCGCTCAGGTTCATGTAGGTGACCGGTTGAGCCAGAATAACCTTCTCTCCGCCGATATAACCCTTGCCGCAGATGGCCTTATGCTTCTTAAAATCCAGGGGGATCCGGTAATCATCAGACAGTCTTGTGATTGCATCCCAGCCAATATTATGTCTGGTAGCCTGGTATTTATCACTGGGATTCCCCAATCCTATTATAATATGCATCCTTGTTCCTCATTCCTATTATTTCTGAATATCTCTTCCCTCAGCTTCCCGAGGAAGCTGCAGCCGATGTAGCTGCTGCTGAAGAGGCTGCAATCATTGCCATCTGTTGTGCCAGAAGGATTCCGGTCATACTGTTCGTCAGAGAAACCTCCATTGTAGTATTCAAAGCTCCGGCATATTCCCTGCTTACCAGCGCGGCCGCATAAATCAGCCGCTCCTTCCTCGGAAGCCATATACCAAAGCCCTTTTTCCTTCTCAGATACTGATTCACTTCCTCGATATCCTTCGCTGCCTCCTTCGGATTCTCCATCAGTAGAGCAGTGACACCCAGTACGGGCAGCTCTAATCTGGTACCGAATTTTAAGCCCCTGTTCCTTAATGCTTCATATAAATCAACTACCCGTCTGCATTTCTCAGACGGATCCTGTTCCCCAAAGACCAGGATATGGGTCAGGGACTGGACGGAGTTGCGTGAAGTGAAATCGTTCATCAAAATGCCATAACAGGTCTCTATATCTCTGGTGACTGAGGATACTTCCCTTTCCGACTGAGCCAGTAAAGCGATATAACCATAATCACTGGGACCGGTCAGTAACCGGTGCTCCTTCTTGATTGCTTCATAGTAGCTCCTCGCAGCTGTAATCACTCTCCGGTGATCATAAGCTTCCGTCTGCATTGCGATGGATAATGCCGCCAGTACCAGATATGCTGAGGAATGGAAGCCCTCCTGCTTCATACTCTTATAGATATCCGAAGCCGAGCGAAATAACCGCTCCGGCTCCTCCTTAAGGGAAAGAAGGACCGCAGTTGAAAAATAAGTGATATCCTTAAACCGGGAAAATAAACCTGCATTTTCTTTAATGATCCGTTTACATCGATTGACCGCCTCTGTATCAACCGTCCTTCCCTCCATGGTATATAAAAGGGCTCCCAATCTGTTGTTCGTGGAATAATTCCATTTATACTTTTTACTGGTTATCCTATAATTCTCTGCAAACAAATCACATTTATTCTTTAACTCATCCCTCATAAGAGCCTGCCCCTCCGTATATAAAACCCAATTGCATGCGCTATTATTATAAGCTTTCTTAAAATAGTTGGCAACTGTTTCATCAGATTATCCCTCGCCTTGCTTTCACCACTTACCCTCTGCTGGCACTAAAGGGTAAATCTTAAAATTTTCTTAAGTTTTCTATTTGTTATTATGATAAACTCTTACTGTCCGATATACAATATGGAAGCATTTAAAGGTCACCAGCTCTATTTATTCAGAGCCGGTGTAACATCTTACTATTTTAGTAACTGTAACCTGTGATCCATAACTAAAATACGAAAGATATGAGTTTGATACACGGATGTACTTCTTCATATCCCGGAAAAGAGGCATAACATGGGAAAGACAAGAAAAAATCTAAGAAACTACTTAAACCCAGGGGGACTCGCAGCTTCATTCTTACTGCTCCTCGCGGTAGTACTCCTTAATCATAGGAGTGTGAATGCAGCACAGGTAGGTATCCAGGTAAAGGAAATTGATTATTATAACAGTACCCTTACCTTACAATGCAACAGCAAAGATACCGCGGTCTGGTTCTCTGATTCCTCGAAGAAGAAATGGGAGGCCCTGCCCGGACCTGCATCTGGCGGCCAGACCATTACCATGGACATCTCCTGGATTAGTCCGTCAACGAGTTACACCCTGAACTTTAAAGGTGATTACTCAGAGAGTATAGTCTCCGTAACAATACCAAAGCAGGTTTCAAACTTTAAGGCAAGCTTCAACAAACAGAAAGGAAGCGTCACCTTCACCAATGCGGGCAACCGTACCATACAGTGGAGGAAAAAGGGTAGTTCTGTGTGGAAGGTTTTGAATGCGGATACACATAATGCCGAGATCAGTAATTATTTCACGAATGGAATTCAGCTTTATTACCGTCTGGCGCCGGTAAACGGTACGGGAAGTTTGAGCCCCGGTATGAGAGCCAGTAATGAAGCGTTCCTTACCGTTCCGAAGAAGGCCGCCGCTCCCAGCATTACGGTGAATGGTTCCCGGTTCAGTATACCTGTGAAAAGGGGAATGGCTTATCGTAAGCTGAATAGTGATGGCAGTATGTCGGAGTGGACAACCTTCACTGCTACGAAGGACTTGCTTCTGAATGATATCGCACCTGAGGTTTTATATAATGGAAATACTACCGGGAAGGAAGCCATGCTTCAGTTTAGGACGAATGCCAGCAGCTCCTCCCAGGTTTCTAATATTGCAACGATTACCATTCCGGTCCAGAAGCCTGCTCCCGGAGAGGAAGCTTACGGTATCGCACTAAGTTATACCAGCTCTTCTGCCTTATCCTTATCCGTTAAGGCTGCTTCAGCGTCAACCCCCTTTGAATATACGGTCGTAGGGAAGGATAAGGACTTAAATTATCAGATCGCCACCTGGAAAACCATTAATACTTCCTCAGCTGTCAGCGTCAGTAAAAGTACGGCTCCGGAGGGCAGCAGTATTTACATCAGGCAGAAAGCAACCGAGGCCTCTTCTGCTTCCGGATTTGCTCTTCCTTCCGTGGCGCTTAACCTGACCGGCAGTAACGGAGTTGTATATCCGCCTGCAGCAAAAGCAGCCCAGCTGACAACTCTGGTGTCCACCTCCGGCGTGTGCCGTACCGGGAATAGCTCCGGCTACCTGACCTTCTTCCTTTACAGTCCTACTCAGACTACCGTTTCTGCGATTGAGTTCTATGATGCCTATGGGAATAATAAAGGAACCGTACCCTCCAAGAGCTCGGTCACTGTTAACACGAAGAGTACCGGACCGGAGGATAAATACCTGATCACGACCAGGATTACCTCTACCGAGAGCATCAATACCCTGACCGAGGAAACCCTGTATGCGAACATTACCCTGGCTAACCAGGAGGTTATCCGAAGCACCGCAGATCAGGGAGTTCTGCTCTATTTGTATCCGGGTACTGTGGTAAGCAACCCGGTTGATCAGGATTTTTCTACTAACTTTAAACGGATCTATCTATCCAACGACCCGAAGGACGCAGCAAGCTTTAAATTCCGGCTGGATTTCGGCACAGCGAAGGTTCCGGATCCCACCGGCATTGATCAATATACCTCAGTGGTAACCTCCATCAGCTCCATGCGCTATAGTGGCTATACCCTGGAATCAGGCAAGGATTATTCCGTAGCCTACTCCAGCTATACAGATGAGGAAGGAGCTTTTGTTGCAACTGCAACTGTAACAGTAAATGTAGCAAGCCTCGAGAAGGCTGCCGCTGTTACTATCACCGATCAGGCACTCCCCCTGTCCATCAGCCTTAATAATAATGAGCTGCTGGAGGAGGAAATCTATATTACGCTGATTAGAACGGCCACGGTCGATGATATTCCGATTGCCTGGTCCATCACGGAGGGCAGCCTGAAGGAGAAGTCGACCTCTGTCGTTACAAATCCGGATGGAAGTACCACTACAACCACGCAGGATGTAACTACCTATACCATTACCCTCACCTTATTTGACAGCTCCTATGGTGTCAGCGTCGCCAATGTCACCTGGGGGGATACATCAATCTTCAGTTCGGCAACCATAAGCAAGGGAAAGGCTACGATTTATCTATCGAATGTGAAAATCAACAAGCTTTCCACCAATTCCACGGATACGAAAAATATTGTCATTACCCTGAGCAACGGTTTCGTCATTAACAGTGGCTGTAAGCTGACGATATTAAATGCTGATTAACCGGTTGTGGAGCAGAAAATGGAGGTATGTATGAAAAAGCGATTAGAAAGAATGTATTACTGCATAACGGCAATTCTGGTTCTCCTGTTTCTGATGGTTATCGCCCCGACGGCTGATGCGAAAGCCGGAACAGCCTCTGCGGTAACCCTGGGAGTTATTAATTATGAGGATCTGACGCTTCAGGTTTTCAATAACAATAATTCCATTGTATTTTATTCGATGGATCAGCTTAACTGGACAGAGGTGGAGGGCAGCTATGAAGCCGGAGCTTACCTTATGGATATTTCCTGGGTATCCACTTCACTAGACGCAACCCTCTATTTTAAGGGAGATAGTAATTCCAGTGTTACCATGGTAACGATTCCCATGCAGAATAATGATTTCAATGTGACCTTTGATAAGGTCGAAGGAGACTTTATCTTTGATAATACCGATCTTTCAGATGACTTCGAATGGAGGAAGGCTTCCGATTATAGCTGGAAAACCGTAAGCCTGGATGAAAGCTCTTCTTCCTACCGGGCCTTTCTGAACAGTGTGGAGATTTTTCGGGTGAAGGGTGCCAAACTCATCCTGCGCCTGCCCCAGCAGGTTGGCAACGCTCTCGAGGCCGGGAACCGCCCCAGTAAAGAGATTACCATAACTATTCCGGCCCGTGCGGATGCGCCCAATGTCAGTGTAAATGCTGCCAGACTGACTCTGAATACTACTACCGCAATGGAGTATTATGATGATGCTACCGGCATCTGGATGGAATGTACAAAGGGAATGGCTGTGGAGGAGATTGCTCCGGGAGTTCTGCATCAGAACGGTTCTAAAAGCATAACCCTGAAGCTTCGTACAGCAGCCACCGAGAAGGCTCCCTATTCCAAAACCACATTGCTTACGATTCCCGGTCAGCAGGCAGCGCCAAGAATCGGTGGTAATACCGAGGATATCTCTTACTATTATGTGAATTCTAAATTAACTATGGTATTTAATCTGGCATCAAAAACGAATCAGTACGAATATGCTATCCTCAAGCCGGGTGCAGAATTCGACTTCGCGAAGGCAGGTTGGATTACCGTGAACCTGTCAAAACCTATGACCTTGTCCAACTCTGTCGCTCCTGACGGTAGTACCGTCTACCTGAGGAAGAAGGGCACCGATGCCAGTTCAGCCAGGAATATCAGCTTGAATCTGTCCTCGGCTATCGTAAGCTTTGATGTGAACATTAACAGGCCATAATTGCATACAAAAGAGGCAGCCCCCGGCTGCCTCCTTTGTCTTTTTATTACTCTTTCTCCCTACTCCTCGATGTCAACATCTGCCTCTAAAGCTGCAATTTCGTACTTCTCTAAGATGATTTTCTGGATCTTGTCTCTCGTTTCCGAATTAATCGGATGTGCAATATCCCTGTATTCACCATCTCCGGCTTTTCTGCTCGGCATAGCAATAAATAGTCCCTTGTCCCCTTCAATTACTTTGATATCATGAACTACAAATTCATTATCAATCGTAATTGATACAACGGCCTTCATCTTGCCTTCCTTACTAACCTTACGTACGCGTACATCAGTAATTTGCATGGCATAGTCCCCCTTCTGTCATTATTTATCGTTAGTTTAAGAAAAAGTTATGTAAACTAATGTTAACTCCCTTTTCCCCTCCACTAAGTTTCACAGGCACTTCTCCACCTAGTAAATTATACCTATCCGCTGTCTAGTGAGACTATTATACCATATTTAATCAAAAATGTGAATATTTTTTACAAGATTCTAGTGAAAATTTACATCTTCTTGATTATTTTACATCAGATAACTGAAATTAGTCTCGTACGATGCTTTTTTTCACTATTTACAATAGTATACTTGCATTCTAGCGAATAAAAAAGAATATATTACAGTAAAAAGAAAACTCCTCTTCGGATTGTTTATTCTTGGGATATATCTGACTTAGTCTTGTATTTTAGGTGAAAAAGGTTATAATAGCTATAGAAAAGACACCACAATGTAAAATTAACAGAATAGGAAGTGCATTATGTACAAAATAGACTTTAATAGCCCTTGCCGGATTCATTTCATCGGCATCGGTGGAATCAGCATGAGTGGATTTGCAGAATACTTACATAATATCGGATATAAGGTCAGCGGTTCCGATAGCCACAGAAGTAAGATTACTGATCATCTGGCTGACTTAGGGATTCAGGTTGCTATAGGGCAGAGAGCCGCTAATATAACAGCGGATATCAATGTGGTTGTATATACCGCCGCCATCCGCGAGGATAATGAGGAATATATAGAAGTAATCAACCGGGGCATCCCGATGTTAAACCGTGCAGAGCTGATCGGACAGCTGATGCTGAACTTTGATGATGCTGTAGCCATCTCCGGAACCCATGGTAAGACCACCACCACCTCCATGGTATCTTTGATTTTCATGGAGGGTGATCTGGATCCTACCATTTCTGTCGGTGGTATCCTGGACGCTATCGGAGGCAATATCCGCATGGGCAAATCAGAACATTTTATCGCTGAGGCCTGTGAATATACCAATTCGTACCATAGCTTCTATCCTAAGAGAAGCATTATTCTGAATATTGACGAAGATCATATGGATTTCTTCAAGGACCTGGATGATATCCGTAATTCCTTCCATACCTTCGCCAAGCTGCTTCCCGAGAACGGCCAGCTGTTTATTAACGGTGAGATTAAGAACTACGAAGAGCTTACTAAGGATCTGGCCTGTGAGGTATTAACCTACGGAATCATAGATCCGGAATATCGAAAGACCGATCGGGCCTATGATTATGCGGCAGACAATATCGAATTTGATGATCTCAGTACCGGAAGCTTTGACTTTTATTACAAAGGCCAGTTCGTTGACCGGATCAAGCTGAACGTCATCGGCATTCATAATGTATCCAACTCTTTACCGGCCATTGGTCTCGCGATGCAGGTAGGAGTACCCATGGATAAGATCAAATCAGCATTATTAAAGTTTCATGGTGCCGAACGCCGTTTTGAAGTAAAGGGAGAAGTCGGTGGAGTTACTGTTATCGACGATTATGCACACCATCCGACCGAGGTTACCGCTACTCTGACTGCTGCCAAAGCGTATCCGCATAAAACCCTTTGGTGCGTCTTCCAGCCTCACACCTATACCCGTATGAGGGTACACTTAAAGAGTTTCGCCGAATCCCTATGTTTAGCCGACAGGGTTGTACTGGCAGATATCTATGCCGCCAGAGAGAAGGATCCCGGTGATATCTCCTCGAAAGATTTAGTCCGTGAGCTTGAGAAATTGGGTAAAGAAGTTCACTATTTCCCTTGCTTCGATGAAATTGAAACTTTTTTACTAGAAAATTGTATGAACGGTGACCTGTTGATAACTATGGGCGCCGGAGACATTGTAAAAGTGGGCGAATCGCTTCTTGGCCTTTAGTTATCCACAGTATCCACAGGATTATCAACATTTTTTGTGAATAATCCTGTGGATATTCTTTTGCCCTTCGGCTTTTCTACATTTATAGACTTTCCCTCTAAATTTTTCGTATTTTCAATATAGTTCTTCCTTATTTTACATTTTTTTACATGATTTTTGATAAAAATTATCCACGTTATCCACACCATCCACAGAGCCTGAAGTGCCGGAAACCCAGTAAAATAAGGTGTTTTCAGATGAAATTATCTGTGCTATACTTATCACGGTGGCGGACGGAAAGCCAGAAAGTCCGCAAGAATAAATTGAGGGATGGATGATCATATGAGTAAAATCGCGCTGTGTACAGAAAGCAATTATGACGTAACAATCGTCCCGAATGCATTTATCGACGAGTATATGCCTTCTGCAAATGGTGCTTATGTTAAGGTTTATCTGTATCTGCTCCGCAGTCTCCAGTCGGATGGGAAGGACATTACGATATCCTCGATTGCCGATCATCTGGATCATACGGAGAAGGATATTCTCCGCGCACTTAACTACTGGGAGAAAATGAATCTCTTAAAACTGACGCTGAATGTACAGAAGGAAGTAAGCGGTATTAAACTCCTTAATTTAACGAAATCGCAGAATAACAATCAAGCGATGGTTAACAATACCGTAATAGAGGACTATGAAAATGAGCTTGATGAGCTTGCCGTAACCCTTCATACAGAGACGAAGCCTGCTGCCAAGAAAAGCATTTCAGCCAAGCCTGTAGCCGAACCGGTCAGTAATATCGACATTAATAGCGCTTATACGGCCGTGGAGCTCTATCTGAAACAGCCTTTGAGAAAGATGGATTTTGAACTGATTACCTATCTGGATGAGCAGCTTCATTTTTCTCCTGAGCTGATCATGTATCTGTATGAATACTGTATCTCTAAGTCCAAGAAGAATGTCTCCTATATCGAAGCTGTTGCCTTGGCATGGGCAAAAGAGGGAATTGATACCGAGGAAAAGGCCAAGGAGTATACCATTGCCTATGACGAACATTTTAATACTGTAATAAAGGCTTTTGGATTGAACCGTGCACCCGGACATATTGAACGTCAATATACGAAGAAATGGGTGGAGGAGTATTCATTTACAGATGAAATCATAATGGACGCCTGTAATCGGACAATTCTTCAAACACAGAAGCCGGACTTCAAATATACGGATAAGATTCTGGAGAACTGGTTTAAAAAAGGTGTGAAGACCAAATCGGATATCGCAAAGCTGGACGAGGAGTTTACGAAGGGGAGCAAATCAGCCTCAGAGTATAAGAATAATTCAACCGTAAAGCCTACTTATAACAAACTGAATCAATTTCCGAAAAGAGAATATTCAAGTAAAGATTATGCCGAGCTTGAACGTAAGCTTTTAAATAAAGGTTTATAAGGAGATTGCCATGTCTTTAAGAAATGAACAATATAATCAGATTTTACGGGATTATGATAATCGGAGATTTCAGAACAAGCACGATCTTGATCGCAGACGAGCCGAAGCTTATGCCGCTGTTCCCGAATTAAAGGAGCTGGAGGACGAGATGATTACCCTCGCTGCCCAGAGCGGTAGACTGGCTATCCTGGGTAACCCGGAGAGCCTGCTGGAGCTGAAAGCGAAATCCTTCGAGCTGAAAGCCCGCCAAACAGAGCTTCTGATTCAGTACGGGTATCCTTCCGATTATCTTTCTCTCCGATATCATTGCAGCAAATGCAAGGATACCGGTTTTGTCGGCAATGAAAAATGCAGTTGCTTTAAGCAGGCAATAGCAGATCTGATCTATGAAGGCTCAAATATTAAAGCAGTTCTGAAGAGCGAGAATTTTAATACCTTCTCCTTCGGATATTACTCCGATGATTATATTGATGAGACCATCGGTTTGTCCCCGTTGTCAAACATGCAGAGGATTGTCGCAGAGTGCAAAAGCTTCGTCAGACATTTTGGGACCAAGCACGAAAATATACTTTTTCAGGGTTATGCCGGCGTGGGTAAAACCTTTCTTGCCAACTGCATCGCCAAGGAGCTGTTAGACCGTGGCTATACTGTAATCTATCTTACTGCGTTCAGATTATTTGATATCTTAGAAAAGAATAAGTTTTCAAAAGAGGAGAATGTCTCCTATTCTGCCTCCAGTCAATTTGATTATATCCTGGATTGTGATTTATTGATCATTGATGATTTAGGCACAGAGCTGATCAATTCCTTTACGAATTCTCAAATTTATTTAATCATTAACGAACGTCTGCTGAAACAGAAGTCCACCATAATCTCAACCAACCTGTCCTTGGATAATATCAATGCGAATTATGGGGAACGTATCTATTCCAGACTCATCGGCAGCTACTCCGTCCGGAGGATTATTGGGGAAGACATCAGGTTGCATAAGGCTTTGAGCAGTGTTTCACAGTAACACTAACCATTAATTTACATACAAAAGCCACTTGACTATGTAATTTTTAATATGATATAACATGTAGTGGGTTATAATGCCATCAACTAATTTTATGGAGGGACACGTAATGACAAAGCATGAGAAGATCGTTGAAACCATTCCTGTAGGCCGGTTAGGTATCATTGCACTGGAAAGCAGCAATGCCCTGGGCCGGAAAGTAAATGACTATATTGTAGAATGGCGTAATTCGAGAGAAAGCGAACACAAGGGTACGATCGCCTTCACCGGTTATCAGAGAGAATCTTATCTGCTGAGTGCCTGCTGCCCCAGATTCGGTACGGGAGAAGCAAAGGGAATGATTAAAGAATCTGTCCGTGGTACAGATCTGTTCCTGCTCGTGGATGTAACAAACTACAGTATGACTTACTCCGTCTGTGGTCACACGAATCACATGTCACCCGACGATCACTATCAGGATCTGAAGCGTATCAATGCAGCGGTTGGTGGTAAGGCAAGAAGAATTACCGTCATCATGCCCTATCTTTACGAAGGAAGACAGCATAAGCGCAGTTCCAGAGAGTCCCTCGATTGTGCCCTGGCATTGCAGGAGTTGACCAATATGGGTGTAGAGAGTATCATAACCTTTGATGCCCATGACCCCAGAGTACAGAACGCTTTTCCATTAAAGAGTCTGGAAACCGTATCTCCCACATATCAGTTTATCAAAGCTTTACTCAAAAATGTTCCTGATATTAAAATAGATTCCGATCATATGATGGTCATCAGCCCGGATGAAGGCGGAATGTCAAGGGCAGTATACTATGCCAACGTCCTTGGTCTTGATATGGGTATGTTCTATAAGAGAAGGGATTATACGAAGATTATCAACGGACGTAATCCGATTGTTGCTCACGAATTCCTGGGAACGGATGTGGAGGGAAAGGATATCCTGATCATTGACGATATGATCTCCTCCGGAGAAAGTATCCTGGATGTGGCCTCCGAGTTAAAGCGCAGGAAGGCGAACCGAATCTTTGTAGCTTCGACCTTCGGCTTATTTACCGGCGGTTTGGCTAAGTTTGATGAAGCCTATGAGAACGGTCTGATTTACCGTCTTATGACCACGAACTTAATCTATCAGACGCCTGAGCTTTTAACCAAGCCCTATTATGTTAATGTGGACATGAGTAAATATATTGCATTGATCATGGATACGATGAATCATGACAATAGCATCAGTGCATTATTAAATCCTGTGGAAAGAATCCATAAGATCATGGAGGAATATCATCAGGGAAACGGAAAGAACTCCACATCAGCAGCTTCCGATGCAGAGTAAATCCGGCACTGCTACAATATAATATTCAATGATTGAACCGGCACTCTCCGGGTAGGGATCACATTCTTACCCCGAGAGTGCTTTTATATCGTAAAGCTCCTGTGGAATACCATGGAATGGTATATACATCCTTTCACCTGACAATTGGAAGTATTTCACGTATGGAAACAGATTTTATTCTGTTATATAATAACGTGGTTGTTTTTGTTCGAAGCCACATAGGAGATGTTAAGATGAAATTATATACATATCAGAAACCCGAATACAGAAAAAGAATAATATCAGCCTTCCGCGTGCTGCTGATAGCCGCATCCGTAGCCGGACTATGGATTACCTTTCTTAATCTCGGCAAGACCTTGAAGGACTTCACTCTCTATCAGAGCTACATAACGGAGTGCAGCTATCCTGCGAATCACAAATAGGAATTCACAGTGGTCCATGATACATATCCTACTGCGCATCAGGAGCAGCAATCACTTCTTCCTTCAAGTTTTTATCTTTTGCCGTGTTCTCAGAATCTATGATCTCTTCGGCAGCCTTATCTGTTCTCCAGTCATAAACCTCGAAATGCTTCGTCATCGTAGAATCATGGATCTTCTCCATGAAATCATGCCAGATAGTACCCGGATAAGAGGCACCCTTTAAATCCTCCAGCTCCTTAGGCAGATCAAAGCCCACCCATACGCTGGTCGTATAATAGGGGGTGTAGCCGACAAACCATCCATCCTTTCTGTCATCCGTTGTTCCGGTCTTTCCGGCACTGATCGTATCGGTCAGGCCCAGCCCCTTCGCGGTTCCCCGTTCCATCACTCCGGTCAATGCTTCTGTGGTCATTCTTGCTGCCTCAGTCCGATATACCTGCTTTGAGGGAAGCTCCTCCCCGACAAGCTCATTGCCTTCTGCATCCATGATCTTAACGATGCAGGTCGGCTGCCGATAGATACCGTCGTTTTCCAAAGCAGCATATGCGGAAGCCATCTCAATCGGACTGGTCCCGATGGTCAGTCCCCCAAGGGCTGCCGCAGGTACATAATCCTTCTCGCTAATTCTCATAAAGTTCATTTGAAATAAATACTCTAACCCAACCTGCGGGGTCAGCTCCTTAAACAGCTTCCAGGCGATCGTATTCTTAGAGAGCTCGATTGCCCTCTGAAGCTTCATTTCCCCGGAATAGCTGCCCTCAGAATTCTTCGGTCCGCCTTCAAAGCGCTCATCCACCACCATACTGTCCGGATCATAGCCACGCTCGAAGGCAGGAGTATACACGATCAAGGGTTTAATCGCACTCCCGGGCTGACGGTAGCTCTGATAAGCCCGGTTCAGGGTATACCCTATAAACTCCTGGCTTCTGCCGCCAACAATTGCAACCACCCGTCCTGAGTCATTATCGATGCAGACTGCTGCCCCCTGCAGAAGGTAAACTCCTTCCTCATTCTGATCCTCAAATTTTGTCAGCGCTTCATCCACTGAATTCTGTAGTAGCTCCTGCTTCTTAAGGTCAATTGAGGTATAGATTCTGTATCCGGAGGTATAGAGCTGTTTCTGATACCGATAATACAGCTCGTCATATTCCTGTTCATAGGCCTTACGATCCAGCTCATCCGTAAAACGGTTCTTGAATTCGAAGCCCTCTGCCCTCATCAGGGAACGGATCGCAGAATAATAAACATAGGTCTCCACATAATTATTCTTATCCTTCACCGGCAGCTTCAGTTCGATTCTCTCCGCCAGAGCGGTTCTATATTCGATCAGGTTGATTTTATCCTCCTCCAACAGCTGCAGCAGGATCCTGTCCCGGCGTTCCAAAGTCTCCTCCATATTCGTAATCGGATTATAAAGATTCGGATTATTCGGGATTGCGCATAGGAAGATCATCTGGGAAAGAGTCAGATTACTGATGCCCGTATTGAAGTACCCGTTAGCCGCAGCCAGGATACCATAATGTCCATTGGCATAATAGATATTGTTAAAATAATATTCGAGAATCTCGGGCTTGGAATACTTTCTCTCCAGCTCCTGAGCAATGAAGATCTCCTGGAGCTTACGTTCATAGGTAACCTCATGGGTCAGAAACATATTTCTTGCCAGCTGCTGTGTAATCGTACTGGCTCCCTGGGTAATCTCACCTTTATTCTTAATCAGTGCAATCGCCGCGCGGACATTCGCCAGATAATCCACTCCGTTATGATACATGAATTTCTTATCCTCAGAGGTCAGTGCCGCATCGATAATTACCTCGGGAATATCCTGATATTTAATATAATAGATATCCTTCTCTGCCTTCAGGGAAGTGATCAGCCCACCCTCCGAATCATATACCAGGCTTGTCTGGGAAGCACGGAAGGTCTCCGGAGTCGAGGCACTGACCAGCTTCTTCGCTTCTGACTGCATCTGAAGTATCGTCCTCCCATAGGCATGGTAGAAGTAAGCGATTCCGATCAAGATGGCAAGCAGGGCGAGAAGTAGCATTACCTTCAGACTAAGCTTAATCACCTGTCCGATGCTCTTCGGTTCCTTCCTATTCCCGGTCTTTTTTCTTCTGTCCAAACTAACTTCCTCCCTGCTGCCACAGTCAGCCTATTAATCTTAGTTCCGAATAAAATCCTGTTTATCCTTACTGCGCTGTAATCCATATTCCTGGTCAGATATATTTTAATAGCATAATCCAATAAATCCTCGATTTTGGATGAATACTTCCCGGCTTACCGGCGGACATTACATCTGATTCTGAGATAATTCCGTATAATGATAGGGAATTCCCAGCTCCTCTAATATCCTCTGCTCTCTTCTATGGCAGGTAAAGATCAGGAGCTGTTCTCTGCCGGCAAGCCTCCTGATTGCTGACTTCATGCGGCTATCATCGTAGTAGGCAAAGCTGTCATCGAGCAGTAAGGGCAGCTCTTCCTTACCTAGCAATAGGTCTGCCGCCGCCAGGCGCAGGGACAGGTACACCTGATCCATCGTTCCTGCACTGAGTCTGTCAAACGGAATATACTCCCCGTTATGACAAATCTTCACCTCCAGCTTCTCATCCACCTTAAGATCCGTATATCGATGCTCCGTCACTTCCTTCATCGTATCGGAAACAGCAAGATTTAATTGTTGTCCGAAGCTGTCATGGATGTCCAAGGATAACCTCTGGATCGTACTTAGTGCAAGACGGATTGCTTCCAGCTCCAGGGCTGCTTCCTTCTGTTTCTGTTCCAGATGGGAATATCGTTCCTTATTAAGAAGCAGCTGCTCCTCGTTGCCTTCCAATGTACCGATCTCCCAACGAAGCTTCTCTATCTGAAGTCTGTAGGTATTCAGCCGTCCGTTCATTTCTTCCTGTTGACCTATAGCTTCCTGTTTCTTAACCCGGATTACTTCCTTCAGTCTCTGCACCGAGCTCTCATTTAATTCCTCTTCCGTAAGAAAATACTGCATATAGGTCATGATCTGATCCACCAGCAGATCGCATCTGTCTTCCAACTCTGACTTGCTTCGGGATAGCTCTTCTGATTTAAGCTTCCCATGCTCCAGTGAGTAGGCCGCTCTCATAACCTCCTCCTGCCTTATGGTAAGCTCCTGAAGGGAGGATACCTTGAATTTATCCGCCAATTCCCTCCATCTGCTGTCCGTTCTCTGATACAGGTCTTCCTGTTCCCTGATACGGTCCTCGTACTCCTCCAACAGTAGATGATTTCTGCTGCTTAAGAACAGGTAAAGTAGACTTCCGGCGACAATACTCCCTGCAAAGACATAGGTGCCGGTTGGTTCGGGCAACAGCAGGAAGGCCAGGATTGCTATGGCACTCCCGGGTACGATACTGGAGCGTATATTCTTAAAATACCTCCTCTTGGATGCTGCCTTCCTCTCCTCCTTCAGTGAGATAAATCGGTTTTCATATTCTGGGAGGCTGGTACATAGATTTCGCGCCTCCTTCAGTTCCTCCCGAAGGGAATCCGCATTCCCGGCTTCCTTCGTAAGCTGAGAATTGTTCCGCTGCAGCTCCTCTATCTGCGTCTCCAGAAGCTGCCCCTGTCGGACTAGTTCCCGATAGGTATCGTATTTTTCCAGGATAGCGGGAAGCTGCTCCATCCTCTGAAGCATCTCCCGGCTTACTCCTTCTGTTACAGTTTGCATCCTGTCCTTATGCTCTGTCTCCTCTGCAAGAAGCTGCCGCAGCTTACTCATCAGGTCATTCAGTTTCTCTTCCCTGAAGTTACCTTCCTCAATCTCTGCTGCTAGCTTCCTTAGCTCCTCCGCAGGTTCAGCTGCCTCCAGCGCCTTCTTCTGAAGGTTTAAGGAAGTAACTGCTTTCGTCACATCCACTTCCTTACTCTTAGTTACAGACAGATTTGTTATATAATTTCTCACCTGGGAAGCCAGCTCCGCATCCGTCCGAGCGCTCAACTGCCCGATACTTACCGTGTTCCGGTAAGTTGCCTCCGTAAGTCCGGGAATCAGCTCGCTGATCAGTCCTTCCGCCAGCTTAACCTCCCGTCCGGTCTCCAGATCCAGAACTGTAAAGCTTTTATCGTTAGCATGGAAGCTTCTAAGCAATCGATACTCCTTATCATGAAGAAGAATATCCATCTGCCCGCGATATGCACCGGGATACTCCCAGGGCAGATATTTCATATATAGATCATCCTTCGTAGCAGCACCCCTGCCCCTTGCCCGTTCGATCCCGAACAGCATACCCTTCATAAAGGTATGGACCGTGGATTTACCCGCCTCATTCTCCCCATAGATCAGATTGATCCCAGGCCTCAGCTCCAACTCATAGTTATGGAATTTTCCGAAATGATTCATTCTCAGCCTTGTAAAAAGCATGCTCTCACCAATCCTTTATTTCTCCCTTGCTCCCAGAAGAACCTCTATTCCGTAGTAAAGTGCCTTCCTGGTTACCTCGTCCTGCTTCTCGCTCTCTCTGATCTTTCGGATGAACTGACCGATGATATTATCGGCATTCTCCCGGTAGAGGGCATCAAAGTCATAGTCCGGCACCGACTCATCCATCACCTCAAGGACATTTCCAAGCAGATAGAGTGCCTGAACATCAAATCGGATCGTCTCATCCCGCAGTCCCTGCAGCCGGAACTGATAGATATGTCTGCTGCCGTTTTGCAGTATCGCTTCCCTGGACTGATCCATCAGAGCTCCGTTTGTAGTGTCCGGAGTAATGGGCAGAGTAAGAGTTTTATATTCTCTGGCAGAGCTCGGGATAAAGCGGATTCTGGTCTGCCTACCTCTTCCTGTACCATCCTCCCCGATCTCTCCGATAATGTAACCCCGTTCTCCGGTTTCATTCTTATCCAGAGGCTCCAGCGAACCGCTATAGGCCATATTCTGGCTGATCAGCTCCGGTTTATGGATGTGCCCGAGGGCAACATAATCGAAGCCCGCCTCTGCTATTCTCCTGCGGTTAAGAGGTATGTCCCTCTCATCCCCTCCATGGGCAAGCAGGATATTTATACCGTCCCTGTTCGCCGGCTTTATATTATCATAGAGCGGTTCAAGGATGTCCCTGGTGTGATAGCTGAAGCCATAGACCTCTGTATTCAGTTCCGGAAATGTGATCGTTTCCGGCTTATCCCCCAGGAACATATGGACCCGTTCGTCCCAGGCAAAGTCCTGGTAGTAGGATCTGGCTCCGATATAATCATGGTTGCCTGCCATCAGTACCACCTGAGCCGTCGTAAGCTTCCCGAAGCAGTAATTGACCTCCTTCAGCTCCCTGGCCAGGGGCTGTCGATGGAACAGGTCCCCGGCTATGAGTAACAGGTCTGCCTGATGCTCGTTACAGATTGTTATTATCTTACGGAAGCTTTCCCATATCTCCTTCTCCCGCTCCACTCCCCAGGGCATATCCGAATCCGGTACTGCTCCCAGGTGAACATCTGCAATATGTATGAATTTCATGGTGAATCCTTTCTGCTGTTCTATCTAATCGATATTACAGCCCTCTGAGCTTGCAGGGTACTTGATCGATTGTCTGGACATAGAAATCCTCCAGATACCAGGTAGGTACAGGGTTATTCATATGATCAAACCAGGACAGGACCTCCCTCGCCTGGTTTTTCATCGTAGTAATCTCCTCCTCGCCAAAGGGGATGGACCAATAGATCGAGGAGAGTGTATTACTGCTGATGTAGAGTGCCAGGAGCCTGAAGAATTCCATCGGCGGCCTCCCTCCGAAGTAACCGTTCAGCTGACCTGTTGCAAAGTGAGGGCTTACAGTGGCACTCCATACAATTCGGTTGAATTCTTCCCACGGATCGCCATAGTCCGGACGGTTGAAATCAATGATGGACAGCTTATGCTCCGGTGAGATGATCATATTACTAACATGGTAATCACCATGCTGATAGCACTGCGGCCTTCCATAAAGCAGGGAGCGGTTCTGCTCTATATAACCGATGAGCCGTTCCTCTCCTTCTATTCTGATTCCGCAAGCCTTATATCGTTCAATCTTATCGCTGGCCTTGCGGTTAAAGCGTTGCCCCCATTCCTCCTGCTCCATCGGTGCAGGGATGGAATGAAGCTGTCTTAAGATCTCACCGGAGGTAACTCCAAGCACATATTGCTCAGTCTCAGTAAGGAGCGGAAGGACCTCCTGCGCATCCTCCCCCTCACACCAGGTCAGCAGGGTATAAACACTTTGTCCGTTCTCACAGATTCCAAAATCCATCGGCTGGGACATGGGTATCCCCAGTGCTGCTGCCTGCTGCAGACTTTCATACTCTGACTTTTTACGGTCATATTCAGCGACCTCTGCCACCCGTAACAGCAGCTTCCTATCCTCCGAGGTTTCTATATAATATTTTCTTTCACCCGACCAGCCCTTATTAACAGGCTCCACCTTAGTGAACGTATGATAATTCTTAATGTCCTTCATATTCCCCGCCCAATTCCTTACATTTTGATACAGTTAAGACTGCATTCCTCCGACTTTCATAACACCCTCAGTATACCATACCTGTGTCCGGTTCTGCAAGCAATCACCAGAACATCCATTCTGATGCGGATGGACATTTTGTATACAAATAATCAAGCGTTACATAAAAAGTTGTGTTATTATGTCATCATACGGTACCGTTATATCTGATCCATAAGGAAGGTGGAACCCTTGAAAAATTTCTACATACTGACGGATGCAATCAACTATATTGAAGACAATCTGTGCAATGAATTCACCCTGGAGGATGTGGCGGAAGCCTGCTATTCTTCTCTGTCGGGTTTAAAGAAGCTGTTCCGGTATGCATTTCATCATGGACTTTATGAGTACGTCTCCAAACGGAGACTGACCCACGCTGCCCATGATCTCTTAAATACCGATCAGTCGGTGACACAGATTGCCATGAGATATCAATATAATTCTCCGGAGGTATTTACACGCGCTTTTTCAAAGGTCTGGGGCACAACCCCGTCCGCCTTCAGGAAACAATGGAAATTCTCAGGGATCTTCCCGAGAATACAATTTGAATATGACGGAGGCGAAATTATGAGCAGGAAAAATGTTGACCTTTCAGAACTGTATGACTTACTGAAGAACCGCACCAACAGCTACGTGCTATGCTTTGATATGATCTGTCTTGATCCGATTAACAATAATTATGGGTTTGAAGCCGGAGATAAGGCCATCCTGGAATGCCTCAGAAGAATCGACAGCCTGTCCGATGACAGCTGCATCCTGTTTCGGATCGGTGGGGATGAGTTTGCTCTGGTCACCGATCTTAAGGATCCCGGCGAGGTTGAGCTGCTGGTCAAGAAAATCCTGGCGAAGAACGGAGAACCGATTGAACACAATGATGTCCCGATCCCTGTTGGCATGAGAGTTGGCTGTACCAGGCTGTCGGGAAGCACTCTTCGGTATAACAATCTCTATGCAGATCTTTACCGGGCAATCGAGGGTGCTAAGGAAAGCCCGGAATACTATGTAATCGCTTAAGTACTCTATGAGGGGAGTCCTTTAAGGAATGATAGGTGCTGTATTCTATCGCCATGCTGTGCTTCGAATCGTAAGATTTGGCAGCAGTCAGTTGCGAAGGATACAGCACCTATTTTTTTATCATCTTTTTAAGAAAATTTTCTATTTCCTTATTGACAAGACGCAAAATACGTAATATATTACATATTAATAGGTAACATATTACATAAATGGAGATGATATTTTGATAATACCACCTAATACCAATGATGAACATTTGATCTTCGGAACCTTGTTTCTGCTTTCTAACAAGCTGCAGACCATCGGAGACTCATTATTTCAAGAGATTACAACAAAGCAATGGTTTATCACCATGGTACTTAACATCCTATCGGATAAGGAGCCAACCCTGAATGAGTTATCCGAAGCAGCAGGCACTTCGAGGCAGAACGTAAAGCAGATTATTCTGAAGCTGGAGAAGAAAGGCTTTGTTACTCTGAAAAAGGATGAACTGGATTCCAGGAAGTTCAGAATCAAACTAACCCCTGCATGTTATGAATTTTATCAGTCCACATCGGAGAAAAGCAGTAATTTCATGGAGAAGCTGTTCGACGGTCTGGATCCCCAGACTCTCAAAACCACCTCGGAAGCTTTACTAAAACTTGTGTCGAATCTGGAAGAAATGGAGAATGATTATGTCTAACAAAAAAACAGCGGTTGTGTACCGGTCAAAAACAGGATTTACAAAAAATTATGCCGAATGGCTTTCCGAGGAGTTAAAGTGTGATCTCCTGGAGGGCGGTAAGGTTACGGCAAAGGATCTGATGAAGTATGATGCGATTGTCTATGGTGCCGGATTATATGCTTCCGGTATCAGCGGAATCAAGCTGATTACCAGGAACTATGATGTATTAAAGGATAAAGACTTATATGTATTCGCTGTCGGAGCTTCTCCGGTCCGGACCGAGACAACAGAGTATCTTAGGAATACAAATTTTACGGGCGAGTGGAAGGATAAAATCAATTTCTACTATCTCAGGGGTGGATTTGATTATACCAGACTGAACAGGTTTTACCGCTTCTTGATGACCTTGAAGAAGCTCCAGCTGAAACATACGAAGAATCCAGATGCAGATGCCAAGGGTATGCTTGCCAGCTATGACCATCCGCTGGATTTTACCAAGATGAAACATATTGAGCCGATTATCCGTGATCTTTTAGAAGATCCAACCTATCAGCTTCAGATTAAGGAGGGTTAAGTAATGAAAAATAACAGAAATAAAAGGATTCTGATCGTTGCTTTATCGATTATTGTTATTATTGGTGTTTCCGTTTTCTTCGGCTTCCGCGCCATCAATAAAAAGCTGGAAAGCTTCAATCATATTGATTTTTCAGCCCTTGACTTAAGTAAGGTTTCGGATGGTACCTATACCGGAAGCGCGGATGGAACCATAGTAAAAGCAACTGTAGAGGTTACGGTAAAGGATCATGTGATTACCAATGTTACAATATTAAAACATGAAAGCGGTAAGGGACAGCCCGCCGAAGTAATCGTAGATGATATCGTCAGACAGAACAGTCTGGAAGTTGACGCCATAAGCGGTGCAACTCATTCCAGTAATATCATCAAGGCTGCCGTTCTGGATGCCTTGACAAAGTAAGTTATGTCATAAACCCATCCACCGGACAGGTGATGAAGGTTTAACGAGCTTGACTGTTATACAGGTACAAATGCTATGAATAAAACACAGGGCGAGTTTCTTACACCCTGTGTTTTTATGTTTATTGTTTTTCCATACAGCCCGAATTATTTCTTAATCTTATTCAATGATGAAGCAGTTACCGCCTGCCCCGTTCCTTCTGTTTCCTTCGGGAATAAACTACGGATCAGCTGGTGAGTTCCGGTCGATGCCAGACCACTGGCGAGACCGCCAAGCAGTACCTCCGGTGTAAATGTCCAGCTGTTCAGCCATAGGTTTAAGATGACTCCAGCGACACCCATGATCAGTGGTATGTATTTGTTTGGTATGAATGTGATGCTATGCTTTATGATATAACCTAAGCATAGGCAGATTGCCAGAACTAACAGAACAACATAACGCGATAGGATTTCCATGCGGATAACCTCCTTCCTGCAGGAATACCTGGTCCCTAACATATGTCCTTAAGATTTCCGAATAAGTAACATGCCATTAACTCCTGTGTTCCTTCTTGCCGCAATCGATACGGCGGATCTGCTTTACCGTAAATAAAACATGTTCTTATATAGAAAGATATGTTGACCATCTGGACGTAATGCCAATTTTCAGCGAACCCCATCGCATAATTTCCGCAAAATGACTGATTTATTATTTTATATATAGTTATCTATAGAGCTCCCTCCTCAGATTCTGTCTTATATATAAAATTCGAGGAAAAATCAACAATAAAGTGAAGCAGCATACCGGGCAGCAGTGAACCTGCAGTGACATATAAGGCTCCAAAAAAGATGCCGAGAATCCCTGTTTTCAAACATCCGGATGCCCCCTGATAGCTATGGGCAATTCCGAACAGAACCCCTCCGAGGATCGGATAGCAGCCCATCGGCAGTTGAGGAACAATTTTAGCAATAAGATAAAAAAGAAATCCCCTGTAAATCAGCTCCTCACAGGTCCCTGCCACTGCCGAGACTGCAGTAAACCAATGCTTCTCCCTGATACTCTTCGGAAGCATGATTTCCGACAGAACCCTGGCATAATGGCTTTCCTTTGCCTTCTGTCTATCCAGGGTATCGCCGACCTGCTTCCTATAATCTTCACTCACTAGATAACATACCATCTGATAAAGGACGAGTATGAGAAGAACTCCGCTGATAATTAAGGTTCCTGCCGCAAACCAGGGGCTTAAAGGCTTTAGGGTAATGTTTAACGGAGCTATTCCCAGATCGTAAACCGTCATATCTGTTACGATTGCAGCCAAAACAATTATCAGTACAAAACACCCCTCCTCCAGAATAGTAGCTTTGTAAAGCTTTATCCGCTCCTTTTCTCCTATGCTCCTTCCTTTCAGCTTTAGAATTTCCTTATAACCCCACGCTGCAGATATCAGAACATAGACGATAAACAAAATCATATAAACCGTATCTTTCATAAATTCTCCCTTTCCCTTTACTTATATACCTTGATGTTATATATTTACAATATAAACTGTACCCTAAGGGGAGTGTCAATACTATGGAGCAAAAATATTTAGCGATAGGAAAAACGGCAAAGCTGATGAATGTATCGATAAAAGCGTTAAGATTTTATGATAGGATCGGTTTGCTGAAACCCGGATATATTGATCCGGAGACGAAATACCGATACTACTGCTTCGACCAGCTTATGAGCATTAACCTGATCAAGGCAGCACGGAACCTTGATATCAGTCCAAAAGCTCTTGTACCATATTTTGCGGAGAGGAACACTGATAAGATAATTGAAATGATGAGAAGTCATAAGGATATGCTGTCCGATAAAATGAAACAGCTCAGAAAAACCCTTGACCAGATCGAAACCCTTGAGACACTCCTGAAAGCATCCGCATATACCGATAAGAACGGAGACATCTACACCAGAGATTTGCCGGACAGGTACGTGATAACTCATACCCTTCATGCAGAGCAGTCTGAGGAAGATATTCTTAAGAATTATTTTCAACTGAATGCATCCATGAATCAGTTGGAGCTGACCTACCTCTATGAGGACGGAATTATATATTCTTTCGATAAGAATACTCTAAGGCCGGATTGCATATATGCCAGTGTGCTTAAGGAGGATTCCCTAACCGATCACCTGCTACTGCCCGGCGGGACTTATGTCTGTACTGTTTTTCATAAGGAAAATGCCGAAGAACAATATAATAAGCTTTTAGAATATGTAACGAACCATGGCATAGAACCGCAGCTTGTTATCCAGACAGAGCTTCTGACTGACTTTTTCGCCGATACACCTGAATATTTTGAAGTACAAATAAAGTCTTCTTAGCTTAATTACTTTCCTCTTTGTTTACTTTTTCTGCCTCAGACCACTTCCATGCGTAGCCTACAATAAACAGATTACCGATTATTTCGATTACACTGAAGAAAATATAGTGAAGCGACGGGGCTGAACCGACAAAGAACGATCCCAGCTGATATAAGGCCATAAAAAGTCCTGCAATAATATTAATAATCTTGTTAATTTTAAACTTTAATACTTTCGATAACAGGATCATAACAAATGGTATTTCCAGCGAAATTGCTGCGGCCAGTAAAAATCCCTGATTCATTACTATCCCTGCTGTTTTCCCCTCCAGCAAGCCCTTTAAAACAGATGATTCCATATTGGAAAGAACATCACATAAAATATAGTTCACTGCCAGAAAGATCCATAAGGTTGAAAGAATATCTCTTCTTCTGTTATATTGCATCCTGTTATCATTTTGTTTCTCCATCATAAAATCCTCCATCATTCAATCATTATTAATTATCTCCATTAACTATTTCGTAGGTAAACACATCATCAAGCTTCGCGCCAAATGCATCCGCTATGCGAAAAGCCATCTCCAAGGACGGTGAATACTTACCGGCTTCAATCGCTATAACCGTCTGACGGGATGCTCCAATTTTATCTGCAAGCTCTTGTTGAGTCATTTCATTAGCAAAAAAACGTAAAGTTCTAATACTATTTTTTATGATGAGTTTTCTAGGCATTAGCAACCCCCACCTTATAGTAATATAAAATAGCCGTTCCCTCGATCACACCTCCAAAGCTGATTGAGTAAAACATAATATTTATCATCACCGAGGCTGAAAAACCAATAAGAATGGAAACCAAAGCAGCGATAAATCCTAATCCGGTGAAACCATAGCTGATGTTTGAGGTTTTACGTGCAATCAGCTTATCCATCTCGTCCTCAAGAATTACTGCCTTTATTCTCACGGACAGCTTACTTTTATTTGCCATCTGATGACGAGCCATTGTTCTAATAATAAGTATACACTGGATAAGTATCGTAATTACTGCCCCAATCATAATCAGAATAACTTCTGCCCCTGCCCAGAATTTCAAGTCATTGTTTTTAACATATCCTGCTGAGTATCTGCTCAATGTAAAGATACAATATCCTGCTATCACTAATAATGCCGTGATGATTCCCCACAGTGCTTTCTTTTCATGATATGACATGCTTATACCTCCATGAATGTTTGTTATTATAGACACATAGTATAGCAATATTTACCTAATGTCAAGTATTTTATACATTTAGTATAAATATTTCCAGCTCCACAGTTTAGTTCAGTACAAATCTTCTGTAACGGCTTGACAACCCCCACACTAATGCTATACTAATAAAGTTGCGAGCTATACATTAGTGGCTTTGCAAAATTATATGGCGTCAGTTCGAGACCTTCCTGACGAAGGGATTGCTATCATTATCCAACCAATCCCTTAAACAAAACTAAAGGAGAATAGAAAATGAGTAACAAGAAGACTTTATTTATCACGCAGGCTGCCGCGATTGCAGCCATTTATACCGTTCTTGTAATGGTATTCAGTTTCTCAAGCTTTGGTCCGGTGCAGTTTAGAATTGCGGAAGCCCTGACGGTCCTTCCCTATTTTACTCCTGCTGCCATTCCCGGACTTGCCATCGGGTGCTTCTTAAGTAACCTCTTAAATAGTGCTGATGTGCTGGACATTGTCTTCGGTTCCCTGGCAACCTTAATCGCTGCTGTTCTATCCTATCAGCTGAGACGCTTTAAGCTGCTGGTACCGGTACCTCCGATTGTGGTGAATGCTCTGGTGGTACCCTTTATCTTAAAGTATGCTTACTTTGAAGCAGACTCCATTCCTGCTATGATGGTCTCCGTCGGCGCAGGACAATTACTGGCTGCAGGTGTTATCGGCCTGGTACTGCTGTTCTCTCTGGATAAAGTAAAACATGTCATCTTTAAGAAATAACGATGCTATTGTATCCCTGCCTATCTACAGGCAGGGATTTTTTATTCATGATTAATAAATGCCTGCAAAGCTGGCAATAACAAATAGAACAAAGATAAAACCTGTCTGTCAGTCCTTCATTTACAGTTATTGTTACAGGTGGTATAATTGGTTAAGGTAGCCAGTTGAATGCCTACAACCCCATCACAGTAGGATAGGTTAAGATAAAATAGTCGTCAGAAAGGAATCTCACTATGAATTATGATACCCTTAAGAAAGAGTGGCTGGAAGCAGAAAATATAGAATTTAAAGGTTGGGATTTCTCATACCTGGCGGGCCGGTGGGAACCCGAACCCCTTCCCTGGGATTACAGAACTCTCATCTATCAGTATCTTAAGAAGACCGACAAGCTACTTGATCTGGGAACAGGGGGCGGAGAAATCCTATTGTCTCTGCAACACCCCCATGACCTAACCTGTGTAACAGAGTCCTATCCCCCCAATGTTGAGCTATGCCGGAAGATCTTATCCCCGCTTGGCATAGAAGTCCAGCAGAATTATGAAGATAACCTGATTCCCTATGAGGATCACAGCTTTGACCTCGTTCTGTCGAGGCATGAGTCCTATCATCCCGAGGAAGTCAGAAGAGTATTGAAACCGGGCGGTATCTTTATTACCCAACAGGTCGGTGGCCGTAATAACGTAAGCTTATCCAAGCGGCTGATTGATGGCTATGAACATCCCTGTCCGGAGGTTCAGCTGGATATGTTCCGGGATGACCTTAAGAATAACGGATTTGATATCCTCTATTCTGATGAATATTATCCTATATCCCAGTTTCACGATGTCGGTGCCATTATTTATTTAGCTAAGATCATTGAATGGGAGTTCCCCGGCTTCTCCGTAGAACGTTGTTTCGATAATCTATGCCGGCTATACGATGACTGGAAGGAAACAGGTTATATCGAAACCAGAGAGCACCGTTTTATCCTGATTGCCCGAAGGTAATGCTGTAAAGTATAAGGAGGTTTTCATGACTACATCCAAAGAGTGGAACCATGAAATTGAGAATAACCGTATCAAGGATTACTCCCAAATCATAGGCACTGTAGTCAAAGGTACGATCGACCGTCCGCTCGGAAGCCTCCATCCAGACAAGCTTTGCGATATGCAGTACCCGGTGAACTATGGTTATGTGGACGGCGTGATGGCTGCTGACGGAGAAGAACAGGATGTCTATCTGCTGGGAGTGAATCAACCGGTAGCCGCCTTTGAAGGAGAAGTAATTGCTGTAATCCACAGGCTGAATGATATTGAAGATAAATGGGTTGTGGCGCCGGAGGGAAAGCATTTTACTCCGGAGGAGATCCTGAAACAAGTGGAGTTTCAGGAGAAGTATTTTGATATCCGGTTATACCAATAAACCAGAGAGGATCACCCTTATATGGTAATATATTGTAAATGCTACCTGCCCAGAGAAGCCACACTAAACGTGAAAAGAAAGGGGAAATACTATTATGACTGAGAACAAATTAAAAACAATTGATGAATACATTTCAACATGTGTACCGGAGCACCAACCCAAATTAACGGAACTAAGACAGTTGATTCTAACTGCTGAACCGAAATTAAAGGAGAAAATCAGCTGGCAGATGCCAACCTTTTATGTGGATTATAATGTGATCCATTTTGCCGCTCATAAGAATCATATCGGAATCTATCCCGGACCTGAAGCGATAGAGAAGTTTTCTGACCGTCTTAAGGGGTATAAGGTTTCGAAGGGTGCTTTCCAGATTCCATATGATCGTCCCTTTGATGCGGACCTTATCACAGATATGATAAGATTTAACCTCGGGGAACAGAAATCTTATTCCGGTTAACTTTTCATTTTAGTATAAGCATTGGGAGCACTCCTACCCCTGCGGAGAGGGTAGCTGGCTTCACTATCGGGTACTGTCCCGGGAAGATCTTATGGATTTACTTCGGATGCTGGAGATTAAGAAAGTACCTGCCAAGAGTGGAAATGATGAAGGAAGATTGAATAAAGGAGAGTTGTTATGACCAGTATTTATTTTGTACGACATGCGCAGCCGGACAAATCTGTAACCGATGACCGTACCAGGCCGCTTACCGATGAGGGAATGCGGGATACGAAGGAGGTTACCGCTCACCTGATGGGTAAGAATATTCACTGCCTGATGTCCAGTCCCTATAAGAGAAGTATGGATACGATTAAGGACTTGACAGATACTCTACATATGGAGATCCATACGGATGAAGACTTTAGAGAAAGAGAAATCGGGGTCGGGTATCTGGGTGATAGTGACCAGTATATCAGGAATATGTGGGCTGATGTACATTTCAAATCCGAGGGTGCGGAGTGTCTGGCAGAAGTCCAGGAAAGGAATATGCGGGCATTGAGAAAGGTTTTAGCAAGTCATTCCGGCGAGAACATCGTTATCGCTACCCATGGTACTGCTTTAAGCTCAATCCTTAAATTTTATAATCCCTTATTCAATGTGGAGGATTTTTTCAGGCTCTTATACTATCGGCCCTATATTATCAGATTGGACTTCGACGGGGATACCTGCATCGGCATGACAGAAGAATTAATGATAGAGAAGTAATATGTATTACCAAGATCAGTATCTGGAGGTTCTCAATGATAACCACGGAGGCATTAACCAACTATCTCTCTGACCGGGTGACAGCTCCTATTCCCCGATTTATTCTGATTAAGGAGATCCTTAAACTACCGTGCAAATCAGACGCATACAAGAATACCTACGAGGAATTGAAGGAGTCGAAATGGTACCTGCAGTTAAAGAAGGAGCAATGGCCTGACGGGTCCTGGGGTCGCTTCCATACACAGGATACCAAGTCTGAGATCAAACAGATTTTTCCCACAACGGAAGCAGCCCTTCAGCGAATCAGGGATCTCAGCCTGGATCTTCTGGATCCTGTATTAGCCTCCTGTATCCACCGTATCGAATGTTATTTGGACGGAAGTGACCAGTGGACGGATAGAATAGAGAATCACCCCGGCTTTGTCATCTCCTTGAATACTATAGTAGCATCCAATCTAAGTCTTTTCTTACCGGAGCATCCGCTCATCAACGAAAAACGGCGAATCTGTGCTGAGAATATGACGAAGGCTTTTCATAGCGGAGTGCTTGTTGAAGAGATCTGGTCCGCAGAGAACAAGAGAAGTAACGAGATTTTACTGGAAGCTTATATGGTTCATACCGCCCGGTTATTGCAAAATAATCCCTACTTGGACGAAGGGATCCAGAGAAAATACCTCCGGTACCTATGGAACAGAAAAGAAGGGATATATTATATTTCTAGTTCTGCTCCTGCAGTAAGCTTCTCACTTGAAAGCAGAAAATTTAATGAATGGCTCTCCAATCTGGAAGCTCTGAGCGGATTTTCCCTCTTCCCGGAATTCATGGAGCAGGGTGCCCGAGAACAGCTTATGAAGGAGGCAGATCGCATAATGTGTCAGGAGATTAAATTACCTCCGACCCATCCGGTGTACGGGCATTATTCAGAAAGCTGGCGAAATAAAGAAAACCGAAGGTATGATTTACTCCTTCGAATTCTACGGCTATTGGTAAAATGTGGATGAACAGAAGAGCTAGACTTCATCTCTTCAATAACGTAAATCTGTCTTGATCATCGATCATGGCACAGATTGACCAGAAAGCAGAAAGGTGATCTTCTATGTATTGCTCAAATTGTAATAAAACAATTAAGACTACTGATACCATATGTCCGGATTGCGGTTCTGATTTAACAGACGTTATTCCGGAAGACGGTTACTTCCGGCTGGAAGCGATGAAACCGGTAAAACTTACTACTGTCGTTAATAATTATGATGCCGACATCATTCTTAACCTTTTGAAGAATAATGATATTCCCTGCCTTAAAAAAGATAAATTTGTAGGAGGCTACATGAATATTCTCATGGGGTATTCGGTCTATGGTCAGGATATCTATGTAGATGAAAGGGACTATGAAAATGCTCTGGAGCTGCTTCAAATCCTGGAACCCATAAACGAATCAGAGGAAAGCATAGCACCCACATCCTCTGAAGCTGATGACTCCGGAGTTTCTGAAGCTTATGTCCCGGATCAGGCAGACGAGGAAGCCCCCGCCCCCGCCTTTTTTAAGAATCAAACAATTGTTGCTCGTTTTATCCTGGGGTTCATGGTGGCCGGGACAATCGTTGCCTTAATTATCAACTCCCTATAAGTCTAAGCACCGGCAGATGAATCAAAACGTAAGAGTTTCGATCTCATCTGCTTTATTGTTTGTTAATACTCTGCATAGTAATAGAAAAGTCATATAATTACATGCAATTACCATTTTATGGATTATTATGGTGTATGTTTTTATTTGATTTGTTGGCATATTATGGTATAATGTTGTCGTGGGTCTACCACAAATATAATAATGTGGGAGGTAATTATGGAATACTTAAACAAATTTAAAAAAGAACCCAGGCTTATTGTTGCAGTATTAAATTTAATCTTCTTTTTCTTGCCTTGGGTCAGTGTTAATGTAGATGATTGGGGCCTGGATATATCTTCACACTCCTCAGGGTTTGGCCTTATTTCAGGACGGTTTTCTGTATTTTTCCTGGTTTTGATTGCAATCTTTTTAATTGCAATTCCCTTTATTCCGGCAATCGAGAAATTTAAAAAGATTTTATATG
>JAEZJW010000111.1 GCA_023415595.1 Bacillota bacterium | reverse complement strand
TCATCCCTCATTTCGTGAAAATATATTGTAGCTCTGTTTCAAGAAAAACCCTCATGGTTAAATTAAGTCACGCCATTGTTAAGTAAACTGCCGCCGTCTGTGTTATCAATTCGATATCATATTGGATATACCAAATTGACATTGCGGATTAGAACAATTATAACATATAAATGGTAAAAAGTAATGTTGTATCTATCCACATCAATTGCAGTTGAAAACGGCAGAAACATATACTATAATGAGATACGTATATTACCAATCATTATTATAAAATAAATTACTTTAGCATAAAGGGACGAAAGAAATGGCCGTATTAAAGGATGCAAATACTCTTGGAACATATCTGAATGAGTTGCTTACCACAAAAAAGATTGACAAGAAATATCTATCAATGAGCCTTGATATCAACCGTACGCAGCTATACCGTTTTTTAAACGGGGAACAGCTGCCAGATATTGAGCTGATACATAAGATTGCTGTAAAGCTGAATCTTCGTGCTTCTGAATATGATAAGTTACTCGAAAGCTATGAGTGTTCCGCTTTTGGCGTAGAGGTAATCAGAGGAAGAAAAATTGTCTTTGATTTAATTGACAGAATGATTCACCAGAATAATGAAGAACATCTGGGTCTATCCTATTCCTTGGAAGGCCTGTCACTGTTTCCGGCGAAGGAGGATTGCCGAGATACTCAAATCATCCCCATCCAGGGCAAGAGCAGAGTGCATCATGCCATCTATGCCTTACTTGATTCTGTCAAGGAAAGCGGCACAAAGATCAGACTTTTGATGCAGCCCGATCACGAAGGCTTGGAAAACCTGCTGCCTTCTCTTTTGAAATACATATCTGATCATAAAGTAAAATCAAGTATAGCACATATCATACGCTTCAAAGATATTGCTCTCGATCGAAATAAGCTATATAATCTAAATCTTCTGGATAAGTTACTTCCTTACTCCGGACGTGATGATATTTACAATGTTTTTTACACCATTGGAAATTATGACACACTGACCTATGATAACTTCTTTCCAAATATTATATGCCTAGGTAATCAAAGGGCGTTGACTATCTCTGCTGATTTTCAAAAAGCCATATTTATAAACAATTATGCTACTGATATCGTATCTCTGATGTGTTCAGAGTTTGATAAAATCTTAAAAGACTGTCTTCCGATGTTTACAAAGGTATCGGATGTGTTTGAAATGTCAAAACTTATGCTGGAATATGAAGCTCCTGCCAAGACTGATACCTATCTTCTTCACCCGGAGCATATCTTCTATACCTTTCCGATTACATTGATCGAAGAAATGACAAAAGAGCATAAGATTCCTGATAGTATAACAACACTTTTCCTTAAACGTGTGGATGCGTTCCGAAAAAGGCTAAAGAAAAATCAGGTATACGAAGTGATTACGGAAGCCGGATTGGATAACTTTGTTCAGAAGGGTATTCTCCTTATTCAAGGAGGTGTATATTTTAGTGTTAATCGGAGAATTGAGATCCTGGAAAATCTGGTTGAATTTATAGAAAATAATCGTAATTATAACCTATCTATTCTGCGGGAAAATCATCCTTATGCTGATCTTGACTCAGCCGTTTATATCATCGATGAGGAGCTTTTGTATATTGTACCTTCCTATTCGAAATTCAGTACAACAGGCAGTATTTTTATTCGAGAGAGGGGCATCATAGAAAGCTTTAAGGATTTTTATATGTCCTATTTTACAGAGAAAAACTGCATTACTGATCGGAAGTCTGTTGCTGATATCCTAAAGGACAAAATCAGACTTCTTCGCAATATGCAGTGATTATCCTGTGGGATTATTGCCGTTAATGGAATCCTGTACCTTAAATATATAAAATTATATTGTCCTAGGATTCCGGCGTGGTTATTCTTAGAAAGAACGGGCAGTCTTTTTCTCCCGAATAGAAGCCCCCGTAATTCTCATTGCAGATTACTCTGCAGGTTCTGCATTGTTCCAGCCTTGCACAGTTTCCGCAGGGCTCCTCGATATAGTCCTCTACTGACCGAAGCTTCTCAAGTATCCTTGCGTTATGCCAATAATCATAGATACTTTCTTTCTTTTCTTTGTATTTCATAATTCTGCAGGGCCGCAAATTACCCTCTACATCGATCACCATATATTTTCGCCCTGCCCTGCAACCTGTCTTGGCTTTGTTTTCTTGCATATCATAAACCAAATTTCTCAGAATAGAATAACATTCTGAAACGCTTACCTCTGTCTTTAAATTCCTATTAGCCTTTATGTATTCAGCCAATCTTAGTAAGTCCTCCTTATCCAGTACCTGCTCCTTCTCACTTTCAGAAGCAGGCTTCAGGCGGAGTACGCTGATTTTACCTGCGCCGTAGCGCTCGGCAAGCTTCATCAGTTCAGGAAAGTCATCCACATTATCCTTTCTAGGCACCCAGTTTATACCAAATGGAATAGCGCATTCCCTTAAAAGCTCTAAGGCAGCTATCGCAATCTGATACCCATTCCGGGATCGTTCGTGTACCTCTCTGGTAGAGCCGTTTAAAGAAAGAATAATTTGTTTGAGGCCAATCCCTATTAACTGTTCCAGCCGTATGTTTGATAATCCTGAACCGCTGGTAACTATAATTGCTCCCATCCCTAATTGACTGATCCTCTCAATGATATCATCAAGGTATGAACATAACAGCGGCTCTCCTCCGGTCAAACCGATTGACTTTATTCCCATAGCTGCGATTTCATTCAGATAGTTCATTAATGTATCTCTATCCATTTCCTTCGGGGCAGAGCTGTTATAGCATTGAGGACAATGTAAATCACAAGCTGTCGTTATTTCAATATTTATGAAGCTTGGTATGTTCTTATACCTTACTTGATCCATTCGTATCCCTCACTTCTCCGCCTTATTCTTCCTGCTCTCATAATGAGATAGGATGATCTGCTGCAGATTGTACTTTGTCTTCAGACATTCCGGTTTTCCATGATTAATCACCATACCCATATACGGACAGCCTCCCATACATAGGGGAAGGTATTTACATTCCACACAATCCTGATAATCGAAGGGGCTGTAATCAATCCAGCTCACCTGCCTCATTTTCTGCAGTTTTGAGCTTTTCATATTGATAATGTTACCAACTGTCTCACGGGTCCCAATGTCATTCCAGCATTTATACATATTACCCTGTGGATCAATCAGGAAGGAGTTGATCTGATCTGCACAGCAGAAATTTGTTTTTCTTTTCGGCAGGAAGCAGGTATCATCCCTAACAAATCCCTTCTCCATCAGCAGCCTGTGTATCCTACTCTCCTGTTCAGCGTACTCAGCTGTGTGAAAGCAGTTGCCTGATACAGATTTACAGGCTTCTGTATATGATACTACCTGTGCAGGGTCAATCACTGCCTCAGTTACTCCTGCTTCCTTTAGGATGTCCAGAAGCTCTTCCATACTGTCAGCGTTTGTCTTATCCAGATTAACTCTGATCATCACTTTCATACCGTTTCTAATCAGTTCCTTCACATTATCCAAAATATGTTCAAAGCAATGAGCATCACCATTTTTAGGTTTTCTTCTTTTATTATGTATGCTGGGAGGACCATCCAGGGTGATCTGTATCCCTTTATAATTATGTTTCTTTAGCTCGGAAATCAACTGAGGATCAAAAAGAGATCCGTTTGTTATCATAAGATAGGAAACCTTACAGTCATGTACCTTCCTTATTTGATCGATTCGCTCTGAAAGCTCCAATATGATATCCTTTGCCAGTAAAGGCTCTCCCCCAAACCAGGTGATATATAGTTCATCCAGCTTCTTAATCGAATTCTCGATATAATGTATAATTCCATCCTGGACCTCCTTCGACATGATTACCTGCTTACCGGGTTCCTGATAGCAGTATTCACATCGGAAATTGCAGGCCATCGTTGAGGCAATGGTTAAGGATAAAACATCTTTATTGTATTTATAGCTGTTACTTGAGAAATGGAGTACCTTCCGTTCATCGATCTCTTCCTCAATCAGCAGACCATTCTTAATAAACTCGGAGACAATATCCTTGTCTTGATAGTCAAGCTCTTCCGTATCAATAACCGTGGAGGTAAGTATCGCCACCCCGCTGCGATTCGTACAAACGCAGGCAGTGGTAAAGCTGTTATAGACTAAAAACCTCTCCTCTTCGCTTAGCGGCCATATGAAATTATAGTTTGAAGGTTTATACATAGTAAGGCTCCGTTTCATGTGTTCTTATATTGGTTTTATAATCCTGAAATGCTTTTCTGATTAGCAATTTCTGTTGTTCTAAATCACTGCTGGTGAATCTGTTTAGTCTACCCTTAACGATATTGATGGGTGCCTCAGGGTGAAACTCAGCCAAATTCACGTCACTTAATTCCTGTACCGTTCCCTCCATAAAGGTAATATGAAACCTGGGTATCGAATTAACCATCAGCTTCTCCAGTTCATAGAATATGAATTCCTCCGAAATATGATGATTTTGTATCGCAGCTCTTTCTATTTCCTTCCTAAGGACTGACAATCTGTCTGTACCTGATCTTAAGAAACCGGGTAACAAAGAATTGTATGCTGCATTAATATAGCCTTTATATACTCTCGGATAATACCGGACTGCACTGCTGTTAAAATATTCAGCTATCGATTCGAGTACGTTCTTCTTGTGATTCATGACATATTGATAAATTACTTCAAACCCTTCAAGAAGCTGCTCCTGATATTGATAGGAGAATACTTTCTTGTCATTATGGAATACGACACTCTTCGGGGATACCTCACGGTGTAGGTATACAGGCTTCATCCTATCCGTATTTACATGCTCCCAATGTAATTCCTTCCTGATAGATTTAGTAAAGGTTTCTGAACCTAAAGCATTGCTGTATTCAGGCATTCCGCCAGACATGACATAATAGTAAGGGAGAAAAAAGGTGCTCATCACATCCGTATCGCAACTACTTCCTGTCAGAGCTTCCATATCAATCAGTACCGGATATTCACCATTCGCGATAAGATTAAGACAATGCATATCACTGCTTCCAAATACATAGAGCACTCCCAATAGCATACCGGCTCGGATATAAAAGCGGTTCACCTCCTCTTCGGATAAGCATGCTGCCTGCGGCACATATTCCTGCCAGCCATAATGGTCTGTGTTGATCATCCGCATACTTTTTAGAGGCAAGCTCTTACTCTGATTACTGATCCAATTAAGAAAAGTCTGAAAGCTTCTATCTACCTCCAGGTTTCTTGCCTTATAGATCAGCTTATCATCGTTACCGAAGGTAATACATAGCGTGATATCCTCCGGACTCAGTCCATTCTGATCGGCAGTCTTAATAGAAACTATCTTTCCTTTCATACCCTCGTTTGAGAGTAATGAACCTATTTCATCATAATCCTTATGAAGAGCAGCTGTGAACTTATTTACCATTTGGATCCACTGCAGTGTCAGAACAGACATCAGCACAGTCAAAATAGAATACTCCAGGAAGAAATCTCTCCATCCTTTTGTAAAAAAGGAATTAACAAATTCGTCGTAGATTATAGACTTATTTATGCCATCAGCTACTGCTTCTGTATCCTCTAGAAAGGAGTCAAATCCATTTGTGCGTCGATTGATATCGATCAAGTTTGAAAATTCAAAAAAGAATGCTTGAGAAGAGAGCTTAGATAGCTTTTCTAATAACAAACATTCCAAATCATCCATTGCGTGTTCCGTAATATATAACAAATCACAATCCTGTGATACGATATTCGTTGCATATAATAAAAACGGATATATTAACTCAACAAATGCCAGTGTCTTTACTGATAAATGACGGGTATTCTCTATAACGCCCTCACTGCCATCGTATATTTTAAAAACACCCTTTAAAACCTCTGCATATTCCGCCTCATTCTTAAAGCAGCTGCGTTCCCGATACATAATTCTTGATTTATCCGTTATAAGTGTGATCAGCTCATCCATATCATTCATAAAAATCTCCAAGGGTTAGGGATAGGAATAGAATCTATATGTTTCGCACTCATATATTTAATACAAGTGCGAAACATATAAAAACACTTACGTTTCCAGCTTACGATTAGAATTAGAAGCAGCTAAAACTAATGCACCAGAAACCACCTGCTGCACCATCCAACTGATCATCAGATAATTCACTGGGATTAACCGGAATTACAATATAGTTCTTATTCGCTGTCTCTTCAAATGCCTCAATTGTAAGGTCCTTCGGTAAGCTCTTACCTGTTTCTTTCTCAATGGCTGCCTTGGGGTCCTTTAAAAGCTGTTTCTTAAAGTCATCATCTTCCCATGCCTTCTTAACTACCTTTTCTTCAAGCTCTTTCCTTGTCATAACATATCCTCCTTAGTTTTATTTGCCGATACGGTTTCCCGTATAAAAGCCTAATGGAATGCCGGAAGTTACCGACTGTCAGGCAAGCTGCCTCTGTGCCATTTCATAGAAGATACCCTTCTTAGCGATCAGCTCCTCATAGGGACCAACTTCTATGATATGACCCTTATCCATGACGATAATTCTGTCACAATTTATGATCGTACTAAGTCTGTGTGCAATCACGATTCTGGTAGCCCTGATCTTATCCAGACTGTCACTGACAATCTTCTGAGTTCTATTATCCAATGCGCTGGTTGCTTCATCGAAAAATACGATTCGGGGTTTGTTCACAATAGCTCGGGCAATCAGCAGCCTTTGTCTCTGTCCTCCTGATAAGGTACTTGTTCCTTCGCTGATCACTGTGTGCATACCCATTGGCATATTGTTGATATCCTCTTCCAGACCCGATGCCTTCGCCGCTTCCCAGGCATCATCAATCGTAAGCTGTGGGTTGGACCCGACGATATTCGTAAAGATATCTCCGGGAAGGAGCTTACCATTCTGCAGAACCACACCAATCTGTCTTCTGATCCCACGGATGTCTACCTTATCGATTTCCTGACCGTCGTAATAGATACACCCTGCCTCCGGTTTCTCAAACCCTAAGAGGATACGAAGCAGCGTAGATTTCCCACAGCCTGAGGGCCCGACGACAGCCACATATTCACCGGGATTGATCTGAAAGGATGCATTCTTTATCACCAGAGGCATGCCATCTTTATATCGGAAGCTGATATTGCTCACTTCTATTTGTCCGTTCAATTCTCCCGGTTCCAGCTTCTCCTCATCATACTCCGGTAATGCCTTCAGAATAGGAGTGATGCTTCTGCATAACGGAAGTATGGCAAGTGCTTCAATCAAGGTTGCAGATAAGGTCACCATGGTCGTGAAGAAGCTTACAAATGCAGCATTGAATGCGATGAACCTGCCTGCCGACAGATTTTCCTTCGCTGTACCTACATAGAAGTAGAATATAACCGCTGAGCTTAATACCGGAAGCACATTGTTATAGGAATCAATCAGATTGGATATGGTAACTGATTTTAATGAAACCTTCCTTATGCCGCTGAATTTCTTAGACCAGAGGTAAAAGGCCCTGCTCTCTGCACCGGCGATCTTAAGCTTCGGTATTCCTTCCATAAGCTGAAGTACGAAACCGGAGAGCTTGTTACTCTGATTCGTGATGACACCTTCATGCCGAACCTTCCTGTAGCCCAGATATGCAGCAAAAGTAACTGAAATTATTATGATCAGAACGGCGATCACAGCCAGTCTTGCACTATAATAAAACAGAAGACCAAGATTAAAAACCGAGAACAATCCGGTCAGTATCGCTGTGATTGCGGTTCCGGATAACGCCTTCTTAATTTTATTGATACTCATTGCCTTCATGGACAATTCACCGGCACTGTAATCCTTGAAGAATGCAACGGGCAGACTGATGAGTCTGTCCCAGATCGCAGCCTGTATGTCAGTATCCATCCTTGTCTCAAGCCGCATCATGACAAAGGATCGGACCACCTGCAGAGATACTCCGGAAAGCACGCCTGCAAATAAAAAGATAGTAATCTGCCAAAGGTATTCCCGCTCCCCCTGAGGAATTACTGTATCAAATAAGATACCCGAAATAATCGGAAGTGTCATTCCTAATAAGCCACCGCCGATACCCAATAGGATAAGAAAGATCAGATCCCTCTTCCAGGTTCCCTCCAGTCCAAACTTCAATATATCCTTTAGTCCCAGCTGACAAAATGGTAGCGGTCTGTAAAACATAAAGGCCCTGGGGTTTAATTGAGACACTAATTCTCTCTGTATCGGAGTCCTTTCACCCGAGGCGGGATCAAACAGCTCATATTTATCAGGAGCAACCGGAAGGATTGCCACCGGCTTTCTCTCCTCTCCCAGAAAGCCTAACATAGCTCCGTTATCCTTATTCCACCACTCGCCTTGTAAAACGATGCTTCGAAATCTTATTCCGGATGCTCTGGCGATATTGCTTATCACATCCTTGGGTGAAGTTTTCTCTTGCCTGGTCACCGGTTTTATGATCGAAATCCCCTTACTTTTTCCAACCAAATAGCAAGCCTTAAACAGATGATCTTCCTCGTATGCCTCATGGATAACCTCCTGCTCAGAAGTCTCCAGCACATTAGCCAGACTCAAAATAGCTTTATTAATATATTCAGCGTCGTTCTTAAGCTTATCACTCAAACGCTGTTTTTCCAGACTTCTGTATAGATCTATCTTTAACTGTATCATATCAAAAGCCGTATCATTGTAATTCATAAGCATTTGATAAAGCAGCTCTTTCTCAAGCATATCCGAGGTATTCTTAAGTACGATTCTTATGTCCTCTGCAGCTGTTACCCAGCTATTCTCTGTTAGGGGGAAGTATACCTCCCGGCTCTTAAGGACATATTCCCGTAAACCCATGTATTCAGAGCTTCCTTCCAAATGAGCTGCCCATAATACCCCGCTAACAGTATGATAGGGTGTCCCTCCGGCTATTGCTTTCTCTCCACCGGAACGAATGACAGTTGCATTTTTGGGAAGTAGGCTGTCGGAAACACAATCGGAAAGCTTACGGATCCATTCCTCCGTCCTATATACAAGTTCATCGAGGTATTCGCTTTGCTTCCCAAGCGCTAAGAAGGTCCTGGCCTGCAGCTCTATGATTTCGGTTTCCATTATACCAATCAGCTGAATCTCATAAGTGATAGGATCTCTGCCGGCTGCGCCAAAGCAGAACACCGCATTACCTGCACTTACACTAAATAGGTGATTACGGGTGCCATAGGTTTCATTATTAAATTTTTGGACACAGAATACCTCGGCTCGCCCTGATGAAATAATATATACTTTATCCGGCTCAGACAAGGAGAGCGGCAAATTACCCTCTATTTGTATTAGTTCACCGTATTGTTTCCACTGTGCGGTATCGAATCCCATTTTATCACCTGCTTTTAATGATTACATGCTGATCAGCCTTGCATAAGGTCCATCCATCTGCTTCATTTCCTCATGGGTGCCTCTCTGCACAATCTTTCCTTTGTCCATAACGATAATCTCATCACAGTCTCTGATGGTACTGAGTCGATGCGCTATGATAACACAAGTACAGCCTCTGCGCCTGATATTCTCATCAATTTGCTGTTCTGTCTTCGGATCCAGTGCACTGGTGGCTTCATCCAGAATTAGTACAGTGGGATTGCCTACCAGGGCTCTGGCGATCTCCATTCTTTGCCTCTGGCCTCCGCTGAAATTCCTCCCACCTTCTTCTACTATGCTGTCATAGCCCTTTTCCCTGGAGGAAATGTCCTCATGGATACAGGAATCCTTCGCTGCGCGTATCATCTCTACCTCGGATATGGTATCATCCCATAGCGTAATATTATCCTTGATCGTACCTTCAAACATGCAGATATCCTGATCTACAACCGAAACAGAGTTATGAAGGACTGACCGAGGAATGTCCTCCTTGGGTGTGCCATCAAATAATATTTCACCGGACCACGGCTTATATAACCCCGAAAGCACCTTTGCAACTGTTGATTTACCGCTTCCTGACCCACCGATCAGAGCGACCCGGGATCCAGGCTTCAGCTCAAGTTTAAAATCTTCGATTAAAGGAGGTTCCAGTCGGTTATATCCGAAGCTTAAATTCCGGATCAGGATATTCCCCTTCAATTTATCGTTAGGCTCGAAGGCGCCGGTTCGGTCAGTTTCAGCTTCAGCAACGTCAACCGGATACTCCAGTACATCGTCGAGCCGCTTCATATCTCCTTCCACTTCCTGAAGTAAACTTCCCATACCGATCAGATTATTTACCGGAGTCATAAAGCTTTGCATCAAACTTTGAAAAGCTACCAGCATGCCCATTGACATAAAGCCTCCGAGGATTTTCTGACTGCCTATCATCAGAATCATTGCATTCGTAAGCCCTGTTAATAATAAGGGTACTCCAAGCATCTTTTGAGTTGTTATACCCAGATTCTGTTCTCCGTTGCTGATCTTTGCCTGATAGCCTGCCCATTTTGCGAAGAAGTCGGATTCTGACCCGGTCGCTTTCAAGGTTTCGATGGATTGCAGGCCGGCCATTGCTGTTCCGTATATTTTACCTCTGTCCTGAAGGAGACTCATATTTTGATTGATACGTTTCTTGGAGATATACCGCATATATAGCATGCTGATCACTCCGGATGCAAGGCATAGAAAAGCCAGAGAAACATCATAGAGATTCATCAGTATAAAATAAAAAACCACCATAAATATATTGATAATCGCTGCGGCAAGCTTACCGGATAATATCTTTGCCACCTGGTCATTACTCATGATTCGCGTGCTGATATCTCCACAGGAGCGTTGAGTAAAAAACTCAACCGGCAGCCTTAATACATGCCATAGAAAATGACTCGATGTGCTGACAGCCATCTTTGTCTCAAGCCTTAATAAATAGTGTTGTTGCAGAAGAGTAAGTATTCCTCTTAATGCTGCAGTGATCAACATTCCAAGGATTAAAGCAGAGAGCCAGCCGGTTCTTCCCTCCAACAGGATATTATCGATAAATATTCTGGAGAAGGACGGTATGATAATACCCGGTATCACTAGGGCTAAGCCTGTCAGTACGGCAAAGGTAAGTGCTGTCCCTGCACCGGTAAACCGTCTCCGAAGAGACTTCATAACACTTGCTTTCTCTCCGCCTCTCTCAAAGCTCTCTCCGGGTTTCATCATGAGTGTGACGCCTGTAAACGATTGGTCGAACTCCTCTAGGGTAATCGTTCGCGGCCCGGAGCCCGGATCATTAAGATAGGCTTTGTCGTTTTTAAACCCCTCAAGAACGACAAAATGATTGAAATTCCAGTGAATAATGGCCGGAAACTCTTTATTCCTTAGTTCTGCCGGCTCATAACGGAAGCCCTTGGCCTGCATTCCATATTTTCTTGCAGCTTTCAGTATATTGCCTGCTTTACTTCCATCCCTGGATACTCCGCATTCCATCCGCAATTCTTCCAATGGAACGAATCTACCATAATGAGCAAGAACCATTCCAAGAGAAGCCGCTCCGCATTCTAAAGCCTCCATCTGTAATACAGTTGGCACCTTCGCTCTCTTATTATGTACCTTAGCTTCGGCAGTCATAATATTTGGCCTTTGCCTCAACTTGCCATTAATTAACCATCTCATGATAAGTCCACTCCATAGGTAATAGTTCTGCCTTTTCAGGCAGGGGACATCAGATATTTATTCCACCGGCAGTATCATACTGATCGGTCTTTGGCTCGATAATGTAATTCTTCCTTCGCATAAAGTTCCGCTATTAATCTTCATGGCAGGCCCCATGGAATTTGTCCACTGATATCCACTGATCGTGCTGCTATTACTTATGATATCAACATGAACCTCTACGACAGGCCCTGATTGGGAGAAAACCTCTGCTAATTCATCACTTCCCAGTGTCTTGACCATATTCTGATGCGTCACGGGATAATCAGACACGGTAACCACCTTACCGATCATATATCCGTAGTCTTCCTTTTTCACTGAAGAAGGTGATAGAAAAACTTCCATACCCGGACCTAGCTTATTGCCCTCCTTCGCAGAGATATAAAACAGGCCTTCCAAGTCCTTTATCCCATCCCCCATCGGTTCAATGCTGATCAGCGGTTCCCCCGCCTGAAGCATATCCCATTTATTTAATCTGACCTCCAGTACTCTTCCGGAATATTGTGAAACGATATTAGTTTCTGCTTCCAGCTTGCTTTGAAGCTCCTTAATACTCTCTTCCAGCTTCCGATATCCTTCCTGATCTGTCACGGAATCTATTAACTCCAGATCTTTCTTAAGCTGTAATATCTCATCCACAATTTCACCTCGGTCAATTCGGGCGATTACTTCTCCCTCACGAACCATATCACCCGGAGCCACTTTGATATCGTAAAGCTGACCGGAGGCATAGTGTATAATGTTACGGACACCGCCGCTTTTCAGTAGGATTCCTCTTCCATCCACACTTGTCTTAATACTTCCGAAGAAAGCCCATATTCCGAAAGCCATAAGCATGAATAGCACTGTAAGCAGTACAATCCAACCTCTGGGGTCTGTTACGGTTATCATCTGGTCAAGTTGTTCCGGCGAGGAAAGTCTCTCAATTGAGACTTTACGAAAAATTGTATTTTTCATAAACGGCAGCTCCAATCTATGGAATATATTGATACTCACCATTGCTTACGGTTTTCTTATAGATATTCTTTCCCCGGACCTCACCTTTATCATCGAAGCTTAAATTACCGGTAAGTCCCTCCCAGTCATGAATGGAATGAAGCATATCGGCAATCTCAGCCGGCTCGCTGGATCCGCTTTGTTCTATCGCATACGCGAGTAATTTCACCGTTTCATAACCCTGGACAGCCGCTTTATCGGGTTCTACTCCGTACTTTGCTTTAAACTCGTTAATAAAAGCCTCCAGCCTGGTATGTTCAGCGCCCGGATGAAACAACGAGATAAATACAACTCCTTCTGCATAAGCACCAAGTTCATCAATTAACTGAGGGTAATCAAGCCCATCTCCGCCAATAATAGGTATGTCTATATCGGATTGTCTGATTCTCTCGATGTAGTCGATGGCTCCCGGCATTGCATCTGCTACAAGTACAGCATCATAATCCAGTGCCTCCCATCGTTCTTTGATCCTTTTGAATTCAGAATCTCCACCCAGATAGGTCACTCTGTCTATGACCTTAATCTCTAATTGTGTGGCAGCGTCCTCAAACGCTTTTGCCATTCCTCGTCCATAATCATCATCAGCATAGCATATGGCTATTCTCACCAGTCCTTCAGCCTTGGCATATTCAGCCAATTCCTTGGCAATGATAAGATCACTAGGAATCTGTCTGAATATATACTGACTCCCTTCCTCTGTTAATTCAGGGGCTGTGGAAGCCGGAGTAATCATCACTACATTTGCTTTCTCATAAATTGCAGATGCCGGTACTGATACCCTTGAACTCCAATGACCGATTACCGCGGAAATTCCTTGAAGTTCTGATAAGGATTGTGCAACTGCTAAACCTTTCGTAACAGAGGCTTCATCATCCTGCATAACTAATGTAAGGTTTTTATTAAGGAGCTTATTTTGATTGATTTCCTCGACTGCCATCTCGAGTCCCTCAATATATTTAGTAGTATTACTCATCGTTTTAAGTGAAGCAGCAACACCAATCACGATTTCATTATCCAAATCATAGGTATGGTTAAGCATCACTTCCTGATCCTCTTTGGTTGTACTGCAACCTGTGAGAATCATGAGTAACATGCTAACTACCAATACCTGACTTACTAATTTTCTAATCATTGCTACCTCCAAAGGAAACAGATTGCGGGTCTATCACAGAAATGAATTTACTCTTGTTCGAATATACAGTGAACACAGATACCATCCACTGAATCGGCCGATTGGTCCATTGATATCTTTATAAATCGACAATACTATAAGATTATTAGGAATTTTATACCATATTATAACACATTTTCGAACATCATGTCAATTTTCTGCTTGATTATATTTCGAAATATTTCCGAACACGATAATATGGACAAAAAGAGCAGTAAAAGTGCAAATAGCTCATCTGCATTCTTACTGCTCTACCATTATGGTTTTAGCCCGATTATTACCGATTCACATAATCAACAGTATACCTATTCCTATGGATATCATTCCTCCGATACGGATCCATATTAATGAAACCTCTGATGGCTGGACATTCTTATATTTCCAACCATGACTTAAATACCATGAGGAATACGGAGATATCGCATTCCAAGCACCTAGCAATATCAGGAGAATAATGAGGACATAGTTCCTATTGTCTTCCTTCATCGGAAATGCTTTATGTAGAGCGGATATCAGCTTATCGCCGGAAATATACTTTTCCTCATCATAGGAACTGGTCAATCCTCCATAACCACCGTATCCGCCATTTTGAGTCTTCGTCCAAAAATAAGTAGTATTATCCGGGTAGGTTATGATTGTGTTGGATCCATTGATTTCATATTTATAGGTCTTGTTATCATTCGTAATCGTTTGATTTACTTTATCTATGACAAATGTCTCACCCTGGATCTGTATCTGATCCACGTCCTGGCCCTTTGCTTTACAGGCAGAAAGAGCTAATACCAATAACATGACAATAGCTAACATTAACTTTTTCATTTGAATAATGTCCTCCTAAAGCAATTACTTAGACTGATTTCTCTTCCTTTTTCTCTTCGATTAACGGTTCGTACATCATCAAAGAATGATTTTCCGTAATATATTCATCAGAGATTTCTTTCCCATTCAAGTCAAAGACTTTTCTATAAATCGTATTATGCCGGCTGTATTTACCGAACATTTCTCTGTTCATGTAATGGTCCTTCTCATAGACCCGATAGGTTTCTGTCGGCTTATGGTTGGCTCTCCAGCATCCACAGAGTTCTGTTTCTGTCAGCCATAGGTTCAATTGGAAGGGTTGTTTGGTATCATTACGGATCATCAGATCCCTGTAATTATATACACAGGTGGCACCGCTTCCAAAGGGTTGTGTCCGGTTGCTGTCCGGAAATACATCATAGCTATGTCGATGACGTTCCACTACGGTAAGGGGGGTGTGCAACGTAATCCAATAAATTAAATTAGAAAGCTGGCAGAGTCCACCACCAATTCCCGTCCGCAGAGTACCGCAAAACAGAATTAGCCCCTCCTGATACCCCTTTCTTTTCGTTGGTTTACCGATCAGCTTCCAATAGGAGAGAACCTCACCCGGCTTCAGAATGATATGATTCAGTTTCTCGGCAGCCATTCTCAGATTCGTTATCTTATTATGCTGAAGGTACATATCGACGTCTTTTAACTGACGTAGTAATGGGGTGCTGTGCGTAAAATAAACAAATTGATATGGGTTATACTCTTTTGTAGCTGCAAAGTCTAAATCTCCAAAAAGCCAGAATAGTCTCCTTCGTAAAATGAAGACAAACTTTCCTGCCCATATTCTAACCTTTGACCTCGTCTTCGGAGTTAAATCCGCATGCTCCATCCTACTCCTCCCACATACTGCTTTCCTATATTCAACTATTAATTAGGTTTATAAGTCATTCTGTCTCCAGTGTCGATGTCTCATTTAAGTTGCTTTATTCCGTTTCCTATTTCTCTCCCAAAGCACCTTTCATATAACCTTAAGATCTGAGTCTCTTAATCCTCACATTATGGACTGATTTTTTTTCTTACCTGTACCTTCCAGAAATCCGGCATCCATTGCATCGAGAGCCTCCCCATCTGTAATCGCCACAATAACAACTAAGAGTAATCCTCCAAACATTAATAATGACGATAACGGTATGATGCTGTTCCAGCCTAAACCCTTCTTACTAACTCTATGTAATGCATAGCTGAAGCAAAGATATGCTACACCCAGAAAGAACATGCTGCTGCCTAGGGATTGATTTTTCTCGAGCCAGATATAGAACGAAACGATTAGTAAAAGAATAGCAAAGGACAGATTAAGTAATGTAAATACTCTTTTAGTTTTAACTATATATAACAAACAATAGTTGGTAAACAGCATTATGCCAAAAATTACTATGAGGAGAGCCGGAATGAATGGCGCTACATTTTTCATTTGGTAATATGCGCTGATTGCTATGCCACCAATCACAGCATTTATAATTGAATATAGTGTCATTGCCATCCTACTGATCTTCTTCCGCATAAATAAAAAATACACAGCCAAGGTCAAGGTCATCCACACAATAGCAATTGCAACTGCTGCCTCGCCCTTAATCGCTATGATACTGATATGATTTGCTGCCTGAATAACTGTAAACAGAACAAAATAGTGAATATAACTCATGAACAGATTTCTATTCATATCTGCGCCTCCCCTGTTATTTAGTGCTTCCTACTTATTTTTTTGTTAGCCGGAGTATCTGTTCGGAAATTCATTACGGGCATATTTCGTATATTTTCTAATAAAATCCCCTTTCGCTTCCGTATATCCGTCTCTATCTTGAGTATATTGTACCTTCAATGTAAACTTTAAAGCTTCATATTCTCTGGCAATATCAGGATGCAATAGTAAATAGTCTCGAAAGTATAGTTCGTCCCAATCACCTAATTGTCTCACATGGATATGTACACATTGCCCCTCAAAGCCCCTAGGCGTATAACCTTTTAGATACATGATTATGTCCTTCGGAGGTGTGTTGATAATATATCCTTCGACCTTCAATCTTTCTGTGATTAATGTTAAATCCGCACCCTGTGATATCTCAAGCAATATATCTATCGTGGGTTTTGCTGCAAGTCCGGGTACAAAAGTGCTACCAATATGATTGATGCGCAGTAGTACATCACCAAAAACCGATTTCAAGAACTCCCTTTCTGAAATATAGTAGTCGGTCCATATGGGGTTATAGGCTTCCAATAAATCGGAAATAACTCAGAAAGCTTCTGCTCCGATACCTTTGAAAAATCCTGTCTCATGATTGCCACCTCCATACGGATATACAGTCTCGAAAAATCTATTCCCCGCTATAGCTTCACGATAATCGGTTCATGCTCCACTGCCGGGAGGAAACCAGATATAAGCTCCTCCGTCTTTACCTTAATACTGGAGGTATTGATACAGGGGTGGCATGCCAGATAATCATCCCGTAGAATATCCTCATCTATTAAGAGTTGGATCTTATGATCTACGTCATTCATCAAACCCATGATCGTGACAGATCCCGGTGTCAGATCCATTAGCCTTACCATATCCTCTGCAGAGGCAAAGGATAAACGCGAACTGCCAATCTGCTGTGATAAATCCTTTGTGATGAATTTCTTTTCCCCCGGCATAAGCAGCAGATAGAATTTCGTTTTCTGCGCATTGCATAGGAATAGATTCTTACACATGTTTACTTTAAGCAGCTCGTCCACTTCTACACAAGCCTCCATGGTAGCCAAGGCTTCATGATCCACTCTGTCATATCCTATCTTCAGTTGATCCAATAAATCATATACCCTTATTTCCTTTTCCGGCCTTCCTGCCTCATCTTCCGGTCTTCCTTTTTGTAATGTTAGCATAGTGATTAACCTTTCCTTCTTATCTGATTGTCTGTGAACTAGCTTGAATTACTTTTCGCCAAAAATAAAATACATGATAAGTATTGCCAAAATTAATAGTGCTGAGATAATAGATGACTTTCTTCTCAGCTGTGCCAGGCTGTCTGCTGCCTGATTATCAATATAGTACTTTCCATCCTCACATTGAATGAAGATACCCCTGCCAACCATTCTGCTAAAGATATAGTCCCTTCTGATATTAGCCTCTTCCAAACTGATTGCCTTCTCCGCAGAGGTAGCTCCTAATCTGTTAAAGGTATCAATATACATATTCTGTTTTCTCATAATAACCGCCGCAGTACTCATATTCCTTCTACCTCACATCTGAATTGTTATTTCACTTAGTTATTAATATTCATCAGTTACCTTGGTAATGCAAATTCCATATATGGTACCAAAACTGCTCTTCGTTCCTTTGATCATTACTTATTCATCCAGTTCAAATTTCTCATACATATCTTGGTTGACCAAATTATAACACAGCAAAATACGAAATGAAATATATATGTAAATTATTACTGATTCTTAATTGTAGGGTTACAATACATGTGTTACAAATCTAATAAAAAAACGGAAATAGCTCTTTTGTGTTATATTTAAGTCACCACAACCAAAATACAAAAGAAAGAGAGCATTTCCGTATGGCAAGTATAACAC
>JAEZJW010000083.1 GCA_023415595.1 Bacillota bacterium | reverse complement strand
GCGCAAAGCCTGGTGGAAAACCTGGATGACTTTAACAAAGTGATTTACCGCGTAGAAGGAGAGGCATATAACAGCGGTCATATTGAGCTTGGAATTGATGAGGTTTATCTGGTTGACTGATCTGCTTCTTATGGATTAGTCGTTTGAACAATCACAGGAAGGATTCTATATCAGGTAATTGCGGTAAGTAATCATAAATCCGTCAATTACCTGATTTTTATCATTTTCGGTCTGAATCAGAATTATAAAATCAGAAGATATCTATAAATCAGGCTACGTGATAAAGCGATGAGATACTGGGATAATAATAAGAAGAAGCTTCAATATAAAATACATTGTCAGATGCCCTTAACCTTAAATTTCTGACAGAAACAGGTGAAGATATGAGTAAGGTATTTGTGGTTGGCGGCGGAGCCTCGGGAATGATGGCTGCTATCGCTGCAGCAGGAAACGGTAATCAGGTTACAATATTTGAAAAGAATGAAAAGCTGGGTAAGAAATTATTTATAACCGGAAAGGGCAGATGTAATCTTACCAATGCCTGTGACAGGGAGACCTTCTTTGATCATGTTGTCACGAATCCGAAATTCTTATATCGTTCCTTCAGCCTTTTTAACAATTACGATACGATTGATTTTTTCGAAAAGCTGGGAATGCCCGTAAAGATCGAACGGGGGAACCGTGCCTTCCCAGCATCGGATAAATCCTCCGATGTTATCACAGCCTTAAAGCAGGAACTGAACCGGTCAGGTGTAACGGTTCGGTATCATAGTGAGGTCAGTGAACTGGTGTTACGGGACGGTTCCTTCTGCGGAATCAAACTGAAGAACAGTGAGGAACTGCTGACAGCTGATAAAATCATTATTGCAACCGGAGGAATTTCTTATCCTCTGACCGGCTCCACCGGTGACGGTTTTAGGTTTGCTAAGGCAATCGGCCATACAGTGACAGAATTATCTCCCTCCCTGGTACCGATCCATGTAGCTGAGGATTACGTGAAGGAGCTGATGGGTCTATCGTTGAAGAACATCGAGGTAACCATCTTCTCCGGAGACAAGCAGATATACCGGGATTTCGGTGAGCTTATGTTCACCCATTTCGGAGTCAGCGGTCCTGTCATTTTAAGTGCGAGCAGTTATATTATCGACAACCTGAAAAAGAAAGAGAAGCTTACCCTAAGAATAGACCTTAAGCCTGCTTTAACAGAGGAACAGCTGGACGTAAGAATACTAAGAGATTTTGAGCAATTCAAAAATAAACAATTTAAGAATTCCTTGGACCAGCTATTGCCAAATAAACTAATTGATGTTATTATTCGTCTAAGCCTTATTGATCCCGAGAAGCAGGTAAATTCCATTACAAAGGAGGAAAGGCTGAGGCTTGTAAATCTTCTGAAGAAGCTTACCTTCCATATCACAAAGCTCAGTGATTATAATCAGGCTGTAATAACCCGGGGTGGGATTAACGTAAAAGAAATCAATCCCTCTACGATGGAAAGCAAACTGGCTTCCAATGTGTATTTTGTCGGAGAGGTCCTTGATCTGGATGCCCTGACGGGTGGTTTTAACCTTCAGATCGCCTGGTCCACAGCCTATCTGGCAGGAGATTCCGTGAGAAATGCGAAGGAAAACATTTCGCATTAACAAATTTGCACCTGCGTATTGCGATGAAAATCACATCGCATTAAAAGATTGTACCTCCGTCTTCCTCGGTACAATCTTTGGAAATATATATTTTTTGAGGTGGTTTATGAAATATTACAGTATTGCGATAGATGGACCAGCCGGTGCAGGTAAAAGTACCATAGCCAAGAAGGTTGCGAAGGCTCTGAATTTTATCTATGTGGATACAGGCGCGATGTACCGTGCCATGGGCTTGTATTTCTTAAGGAACGATATAGCTCCGACGGACAGTAACCGGATTGAAGAAGCCTGCAGCCATGTGGATGTCACGATCGAATATAAGGACGGAGAGCAGCTGGTTGTTTTAAACGGTGAGAATGTTAACGGCCTGATCCGTACGGAAGAGGTCGGCAATATGGCCAGTGCCAGTTCAGTGAACAGAGCTGTCCGGCTAAAGCTCGTGGAATTACAACAGAACCTGGCGAAAAAGGAAAATGTAGTCATGGATGGCAGGGATATCGGTACCTTTGTATTACCGGAGGCTGATTTAAAGCTATATCTGACCGCCAGCACGAAGGAACGTGCTAGAAGAAGGCATGAGGAACTAAAGCTTAAGGGCATTGCTGCCGATATGGAAGAAATAGAGCAGGATATTATGGAACGGGACCACAGGGATATGACCAGGGAATTTGCACCGCTTAAGCAGGCTGCGGATGCCATCTATCTGGATTCCTCCGAACTGTCGATTGAGGAAGTGGTTCAAACCATCTTAAATTATTTTTATAAGGTAAAAGAAAGCAATCCTGCTGCTTTATAGCAAGATTAAGGGTTATAGAGTACTAGAATTAAATTTTATGAATATGAAGTAAGGAGTTGGAGTACTTGAACATAAGGATTGCAGAAAGTGCCGGCTTCTGTTTCGGTGTACAACGGGCGATTGATATGGTTTATGAGGAAGCTGCAAGACTCGGTCCTGTCTATACCTACGGACCGATCATCCATAATGAAACCGTGACCTCCGACCTGGAAAAACAAGGTGTCCGCACAGCCCATGACCTGGAAGAATTAAAAGACCTGCCTAAGGGAACAATAATCATACGTTCCCATGGAATATCCGAAGCGGTATATGAAAAAATGCGGTCTTACGGACATAAAATCATGGATGCTACCTGTCCATATGTTTTAAAAATCCATAAAATAGTCAGAGAACAATCGGAGCAGGGAAGACACATCATTATCATTGGGAAGAGCCCTCACCCGGAAATTCAGGGTATCATTGGCTGGTGCAAAACCTCTGCCCCGGAGGAGAAAACAGAAGGCGGAGACGAAGCTTTTAACAAGGGCTATACCGTGATTGAAGAATATGCCGAAGCAGAAAATTTTAATCTGCCGGTGGATACGAAGCTGTGTGTTGTAGCACAGACGACATTTAATTACAATAAATTTCAAGAATTAGTTGAAATTATATCAAAAAAGGGTTATGATATATTTGTTTTAAATACGATTTGCAACGCCACGAGAGACCGTCAAGCCGCTGCTTATGAGCTTGCGAAGCAGTCGGATGCGATGATTGTGATTGGCGGAAAAGAGAGCTCGAACACCAAAAAGCTCTATGAAATCTGTAAAAATGAATGTGAAAATACTTACTATATACAGAAACTTGATGACCTGGATTTAAATTTATTTAAATCTTATCGAAACGTAGGTATTACAG
>JAEZJW010000064.1 GCA_023415595.1 Bacillota bacterium | reverse complement strand
CTCATAATGCTATGGCGCCTTACGTGTCCATGTTTCCGCCGCCCCAGAGCCTTCAGGTGTCCGCTCAAGTCATAAGTGCTCGCGCGATTTGGATAAACACTTCAAACAAGTTACTTTTATTATTATTGCTTATAAATAGGCACCTAATAATATTAAAATTGCAGAACACGCAAAAATATAAGGACATAGCTTAAAAGGAATAAACTTAATTTTATAGCCAGTAAATAGGGATAGAATAGCCATTCCAAATAACATAATACTTGTTATGATATTAATAAGTTTAGTTAAATGCAGACCACTTTGACCAAAAAATGTTGTCACTACAATCAATAATCCAAGAAAAATCAGAGTTAATCCTTCATTAATCCATTCCATAGTTAAAATTCTTTTGTTATCTTCGGATATATCTCCAAAGCCTTTAACAATAGATTTTGTAGGAAACATATGAGCAGTTCCCCATATCATGATAAAAACAGCACCTGTAATCGATAAAATATCATTCATTATTTAAATGTCTCCTTGACTTATAATAATAACAAAATTGAAATAGTAGTATATCAACCTTTGATATAGAGGGTTTCAACTAACGTCTCATGTTCCCGACACCCCAGAGCTTTAAGGTGTCCGATTATTCTTACAAACTTAAAAGCACCTTACCCGGACACCGGGTGCAAGCCCTTATTTGATAAGGGCTGCACTTAGGTTTTTTTTTGGGGGGGGTACGGGAACATATTGTTATGAGTAGTATATAATTAATTATTGATTAACTATAATGTTTTTAGGACCATGGGGATTGCTCCTTCACAGACTTCAAAACCTAGTTTATTATAAAATTCTACTGTTTCTATGTTTTCAGAAGTAAGTATCAAATAAAGATAACCCTCATATTGCTTCTTTAATCTATTAATTAGATTACTACCTATTCCCATATTCTGATATTTGGGATTTACTAAAAGATAATGTGCATAAGCCGTTAGTTCACCATCATCTAAAGCATTGAGTAATCCGATCAAGACATCTCCATCCCAAGCTGAAATAACAGTAGCAGAATTATATAATGCCCTCTTAAGCCGTTGTGGATAATTCCCAGATAGCCATCCGACTGAACTAAATAGATCTTGTAATTGCTCACATGAGAAATCTTTTGTAAGTTTATAAGTTATTATCATATTATCTCCACTATGTATAAGACTTCAAAGCCCCGCCTGAATTGATATTGCGCCTAACGTCTCATGTTCCTGAACCTCAGAGCCTTAAAGTATCAGTCGGTAACTGATACTAATAGGCTCTTAATTCCCGGACACCGGGTGCTTGTACTTAGGCTGTGGGGTGTCTGGGAACACATTGTAACTATTGCGATGTTAACTTTTCCTGTATTTTCGAAAATAGTAGTAGCTATCACTTTCCATGTTAGGTTGTTTATGGCTGAGTGGTGTCCTCTTCTCAAATTTTTCAAAACCTGCATTTTCTGCAACTCGGCAAGATGCTTCATTAGCACAATCAATTGTTAATATCAAATATTGTATTTCAGACACTTTGAAACACCATTCTGCTAAGATTGTTAATGCTTCTGTAGCATATCTATTACCTTGAAAATCTTCATCTATAAAATATGCCATTTCAACCTCGTTTAATGTATCTTCTAATCCCATACCAACCATACCAATCATCTCGTCAGTATCCATCAAAGCTATTGCATATCTTTTATTTTCATAAATATCCTTTGAATCCTTCTGTTTTTGATGCCATTCAATATAACCATCAAAATTCTCTGGTGTTGGATTATTGTCAGACCAATCACGCATAAATCTCACAACATTTTTCTGCCATACAATTTTAAATAAATTCATTTTATCTTTACTTTCAAAATCTCGTATTCTAATTCGTTGAGTTTCTAATAACATATTTTTCCTTCCTACAATCACAATAAACCATCTTCACTTCATTGTTGTAAACAATTGCGAAATAAATCTTCAGAGTCCCTCTTACATAAATATGTCGTATAACGTCTCGTGTTCCCGACACCCCAGAGCCTTAAGGTGTCCGCACTAAGCTAGCAGCTTGTGAGATCTTGATCCGGACACCGTGTGCTTGCACTTAGGCTGTGGGTGTCTGGGAACATATTGTTAGGTGTCGTATCATCAATAAAAATCTCAATTAATATATTAAATACAAATTATTACAAACGGGCTTTATTACGTGCTTCACTTAATTATTAAAGATAAAATCAAAATATTGCGCTAGATATATATATACTCTTTACTTTCTTTGTTAACAATGTTATATTAGGGTTAATAGAAGGAGTAATCGCCCAAAATGTGGTTAGCCTCCGTTAAACAGATTAACTGCCCACTACGGCCAAGTCAGGGGGCAGTTATTTTTTGCGCTTGTCGTCCCTATTATTTAAATAGGTAAGCAGTGCAATTATTATTATTACAAAAGCAAATAAGTCACTATATGTAACATAATTCATTAGCACCACCTCCCTTCTGGGAGGCCACCACACCCTGTACACGATTACTCCTATATCAAGCTTATCATAAACACCATATTATGACAATCGAACATATTATTAATTTGATAACAGATATAAATCTTTGATTAATTAGACTCACAGAGCCCTTCCCACTTTGATATGACACCTAACGTCTCGTATCTCCGTCACCTCTGAACTGGACCCTCAAGCCCTTCTTCGCAGGCGGTGCTTGCACCCAGTGAAGAGGTGAGTGAGGGTATGACTCCAGAGCCACGCTCTAACCGAACGGGCGGAGATATTATGTTAGGTGATGGATCATGTGTAAGATCATGTAAAATTTATTTAGACCATATTATGAATGATTACTTTATACCATGTATTAAACATTGAAGTTTCATGACTTGCCTAAACATTAATGGATATAAAAATATAACAACTACCAAAAAAACTATACCTTCAAACACTAAATTGAAAATACAACCTAACAATAAAAATGGTATGAAAAATAAATACATATTAATAAAAGCTTT
>JAEZJW010000196.1 GCA_023415595.1 Bacillota bacterium | reverse complement strand
GAACAGGTCAGGAGCTTCACCGGCCTGTATGGTTGTAGCAAGAAGATTGTAGTACTGATCTGAAGTCTTAATTTGATATTCAATGTTGATATCCGGTTTCTTTTCGTTGAAAGCATTGATAACTGCCTTCAAAGGAGCTTCAAACTGAGGAGTGTGCTCCCAGATTACAAGACTTTGCCCTGCGCCGGATGAAGTTCCTTCAGAAGCGGTGGCCTCAGCAGTTGTCGCCGGTGACTGTTCGCCGGTTGTGCTATCTGCCTTATCATTTGTTGCCGCCCCACAGCCTGCAAACATCGATACCATCAGACATAAAACCAGACACAGAGATATCCTTGCGAATTTGCGTTTCATTTCTAAAACCTCCTATTTTCTTTTTATTGTTGGTAGTTTTAGTATAGCAAAGCGCATTTACCCCCTCAATCAACGCAATTTATGAGTTTGTTCACAAAATTAGTCTCCCATTTTTTACTAAATAAATTTCATTCACTAATTTAAAAAAATTTCACTATTTTAAGTTTTTTCTGAATTGATTGATGGTCTGTCCTGTAGTTTTCTTAAACAATCTGAAAAAATAGTTGCTGTATTTTATCCCCACATGCTCTGCGATCTGCTCCGCAGTCCAATCTGTCGACAGCAGCAGCCCCTTGGCCTTTTCTATTCTCAACCTGTTAATATAATAGATAAAGGTAACACCCGTTTTTTTCTTAAACAGCTGACATACATATACATAGTTCAAATGGAATTTTTCAGCGATATCTGTTAATGTAATATCTGTATTGTAATTCTGCTCCGTATATTCTACAATCCTGGCAATGGTGGTTTCCTTTCTTTCATTGAGTAAAACATATTCCTTAACCTCTTTAACCATCTTAATGAGCCAGTTGCGCAGTCCGTCCGCATTTGCAAATCCATTGATGCTGAAATAATTCGGACGGGTCTCTTCAGAAAACGCATGATTAATATCCAGATCATAATACTTGCTGAAAAAAGAGCTAAATTCATTGACATATTTAACGACCTGAATTTTTAGCTCGTCGGCATCGATGAAGGACTCCTTTTGTGCCTTAAAAAAATCACTGACATAGACCTCAAAATCCGACATCCAGCGGTCTGAAAAAATGTTCTGGGGGCTGAACATCATCTCCGGGCACTCCTTACGAGGAGCCTTCATCTGATCGGCCCACAATATACATGGTTTATTAATGTAAAATGTATACCCCGAACATTTCTTTACATCCTCATAGCTTACATTTACATCCTTTAAATCTGTAAAGTATTTTGAGACAGTCATATATGTGTATTTATTGAAATAATTCCAGATGTTTTTGCTCATATTTACAAAAAAGTTTTCCAGCCGGGCCGCTGCCTGTCTGTCCGTTGAGGAGCAGTCCAGGTTAAAAATGCAGAACAGCTCCTCATTATGCCGTAAAAAGCATTCACCAAGGTTATCACGGTTCAGAATTTCCTGTATGATCTCAGCCGCCATCGGAAAGCTGATGTCATTATCCGTCGATTGGGAATCATCAATTTCTCCCCGCAGTGTAATCACACCGGTACAATATTTACAGTCTGTTTTGAGTAAGCTATGGTCCCTGAGTTCTATGCTAAAATCTTTGATATGCGTATTTTTTGTAGTTTGCAGTGACCTTTTTGAAAGAACGATATCGGATATCATGGTCCCAAGCTCGTCTTCCACCAGCTCATGCTTCAGGATATATTTGTCCACACCCAGCTCATAGGCTCTGCGTGCATAGGAAAAGTCCTCATAGCAGCTTAGAACGATGATCACCATCTGATTATGACCCGGCTTGATTTTTTCTATCAGATCCAATCCGCTTATACCGGTCAGGCGAATATCTGTAATGAGTACATCCGCCGTATTTTTCTCAAAATATTCCAGAGCTGCTTCGGCGGATGAAAATGCCGCGGCGACCTTCATGTCATGTCCCGAGTCCTGGATAGACATTTTCATGCCGAGCTGTACCAACATCTCATCCTCCACCAGAACAACATTAAGCATTATGTGCCTCACTCTCTTTCATCTCTCTGATAACAGGCAGCTTTAACGTAACCATGGTGCCTGCGCCTGGTTCACTTTCAATATCCAGCCCGTACTGATTTCCGTAATTGAGCCGGATACGCTCTATCACATTCTGAATCCCGATATGGTCCGGCTTATCCCGCTTCCTGCTGTTGAGATCTTCCAAACCCGATGTGTCAAACCCGTTCCCATTGTCCCTCACCGTGATGTAAAGCATATCTCCGGCCTCTGCAGATATCTCTATGACCCCTGCATCGGTTTTCCCGGCAAAAGCGTACAGAATGCAATTTTCGATCACTGGCTGGAGTATGAATTTGATAATGCGGCAGTTTCCCGCGGTTTCGGGGATATGGTAAACAATGTCGAAATTCATGTACCGCACCTTTTGAATATAGCTATAGCTTTTGATCAGCTCAATTTCTTCGTTCAGACAGATTTCTTCATTGGTATTGTAAGTTACGTTCATCATCAGCTTAATCAGCGATTCCACCATTTTCTTGATGTTGGGCTGCTTGTTGACCGCTGCCATCCACTTGATAGAGTTGAGGGTATTATAGATAAAATGGGGACCCACCTGCATGGACAGTACCTTCATTTTTTCATCGTTCTTTGCTTTTTCCTCATTTCGGATATCTTCCATCAGTGTTGTAATTTTACCCAGCATATAATTGTAGTTGGAGACCAACAGGCCGATTTCATCATCATTTCTTTTCTCAAGACGTTCCTCGAAGTGACCCGCTGATACCTTCCGCATACCGTTACTCAGCTGAGCCAGCGGTATAAATATTCCCTTTGACAATAAAACGTAGGCAAGTACGACAAATATGGCGAACAGGATGTAGATGACAACCGCCATAGCCTTGATGTTTTCTATATCCCTGAAAACAACCTTCTGCGGAGTGGTTGACACGATGGTCCATCCCGTATCTTCAGAAGTGGAATAAACAACGATGTAATCTTCCATTTCCTCCTGACCAGTATAGGTAAAGTAGCCATTGTGACCAAATACATTATCATCGGTATATTCAAGCTCCGACACAAACCCAACTTTGCTTTTGTCCATGCTGGTAATAACCCGTTTATCAGGAGCAAGAATCAGCACATC
>JAEZJW010000066.1 GCA_023415595.1 Bacillota bacterium | reverse complement strand
ATATACCAGTCCGCTGTCAGAGCGGTATGCAGGGAAGGAGATGCAGTATCTCTTCTCACCGGATAAGAAGTTTAAAACCTGGAGAAAGCTCTGGATCGCACTTGCTGAGACGGAGAAGGAGCTGGGACTCAATATCACGCAGGAGCAGATTGATGAGCTGAAGGCTCATGAAGAGAATATTAATTATGACGTGGCACTCGCAAGAGAAGCAGTGGTGCGTCATGATGTCATGTCCCATGTCTATGCTTATGGTGAGCAATGTCCGACCGCAAAGGGCATCATCCATCTCGGCGCCACCTCCTGTTACGTCGGTGATAATACGGATCTTATCGTGATGACCGAAGCTTTGAAGCTGGTTCGGAAGAAGCTTTTAAATGTCATGTCGGAGCTATCAGAGTTTGCATATGAATACCGGGCGCTGCCCACCCTGGCCTTTACCCATTTCCAGCCGGCTCAGCCTACGACGGTAGGAAAGAGGGCTTCCCTGTGGCTGATGGAGCTGAAGCTGGACTATGATGATATCAATTACCTGATCGACAGCATGAAGCTGCTGGGCTCAAAAGGAACAACAGGTACCCAGGCAAGCTTTATGGAGCTGTTCGACGGGGATCATGATAAGATTAAAAAGCTTGACCAGAGGATTGCGGAGAAGATGGGCTTCTCCGGGTGCTTCCCCGTATCCGGACAGAACTATTCCAGAAAGGTGGACTCCAGGGTATTGAATGTTCTGGCAGGTATCGCAGCCAGCGCCCATAAATTCTCCAATGACATCCGCCTTCTGCAGCATCTGAAGGAAATAGAAGAGCCCTTCGAGAAGAACCAGATCGGGTCTTCCGCGATGGCCTATAAGAGAAACCCGATGAGAAGCGAGCGAATCGCCTCCCTGGCTAACTATGTGATGGTGGATGCACTAAATCCTGCAATTACATCCTCTACCCAATGGTTTGAGCGAACCCTGGATGATTCCGCGAATAAGCGGATCAGTATTCCGGAAGCCTTCCTGGCGGTGGACGGAATTCTGGATCTGTACATGAATGTGGTGGATGGCCTGGTGGTTTATCCGAAGGTAATCGAGAAACATCTGATGCAGGAGCTTCCGTTCATGCTCACCGAGAATATCATGATGGATGCGGTAAAGGCTGGCGGAGACAGACAGGAGCTGCATGAGAGAATCCGTACCCTATCGATGGAAGCAGGCAGGAATGTAAAGGAGAAGGGGCTTGAGAATAACCTTCTGGAGCTGATTGCAGCAGATCCATCCTTCCTCATGAGTCTGGAGGATCTGAAGGCTTCCATGGATCCGGCCAAGTATACAGGCCGGGCGAAGGAACAAACCGAAGAATTCCTGGAGGAAGTGATTAAGCCAATCCTTACGGAGAATAAAGAACAACTTGGCGTTAAGGCGGATATCAAGGTCTAGGTCTCATCTCGAATAACAATATTTCAAATGTAGGATCAGAGGGATTACAGAACATGGTTTCTGTAATCCTTTTTTACGCATATAATTTTGCTGTTGCCATATCAGAGGAATTCGTCTGAATAGAGATGGAGCGGATCGGCTGGAGCAATTAGTCGTGCGCATGACGGGATATGGAAAATACTGCGTGGTATGGTTGACTGTGGAAATATCGGATGATATAATTGGTGTGAGAAAGTCAGAAACGCTCGGGGGACTTATTTCTTCAGAGGGTAAATTTATAATGAAGGGGTGTAAATATGTTTTGTTCGAAATGTGGTTCAAAGAATGAGGATCATTCAAAATTCTGTTACCAATGCGGAAGCCTTCTTGAAGTAGCAGTTTCCGTGATGGGTCAGCAGCAGGAACCGGCCGGCTTTACCTACAGTGAATCGCCAGCTCCAATCAGCAATCATACCTACAATCAGCCGGAGGCAGCACAACAGGATACCTCCAACCAACAGGCACCGAGCTATAACCAACAGGCACCGAGCTACAACCAACAGGCACCGAGCTATAACCAACAGACACCAAGCTATAACCAGCAGGCGCCATATCCCCCTTACCAACAGATGCCTCCCTACAGGCAGCCGGTAAACCAGGGAAAGCTTTCTGGTAAGTCAAAGAAGCCTCTGTTCCTAACTCTGGCAGGGGTTGCTGCGGCTGCAGTTATCATCCTGTGTGTTACCTTACTATCACCATCACGTAGTGGTAAGGTTCTTGATAATATTTTAAGCGCAGCCAAAGGCACGGCAGAAGCCAAAAGTGTAGAATTTACCGTGGATTTGAAAGAGGGCAGAAGCCGTGACAAAGCCAACGGTGTAATCGTGTATGACCTGGATAAGGGAAAGGTTGAATTTGACATAGAAACCGGTAATGGCTCCAGGAGTATTCTCTATGACGGATCCATGTATGATATCAATGACGACGAGGTATGGGGACCTTACGATTACTCGTCAGAGATTGATGATTTATTGGAGTATTATGATGAATACAAGAAGGGTATGGATGGCTTATCCAAGATAGACTGGGAGGATGCTATTGATGAAGCCGGACTATCCAGATATGTGGACACGGACAAAATGGCGAAATGCCTGAAGGAATTCGAGAAGAATCTGAACAGCAAATCCTATTTTGAAAAGGTATGTGAGGAATTCTCTGTGGAGAAGACTAAGGATGGGACGAAATACATTTTTGATGTAGATGTACCTAAGCTGGTGGAATCTCTGATTGACACCTTTGAACCGGTTATTGATATGGATATCGATGATATAAAGGATGAGATTCTGGACCAGGTGGATGTCTTCGATAAGCTGCTGGTAGAGATTACAATTAAAGGTGATAAGCTGGTAGAAATTCATGCAGATATCTCCATGGAAGATTGGTCTGGAGACATGGAGCAGAACGAAATTACGATTACCTTCGAAAACTATGGCAAAGCCTCCCTTGACGAAGATGAGATTGAGAAAGTAATTGAAAATAGCTATAAGTGGGATTAGTATTACATAGGAGCTGCCACCGGCGGTTAAACAACCGTTTTATGACAGCTCCTTTTTTGATTCAATGATTTCAATTAAGCTGAAGTCACTAAATCATTCGATCCTGCAGCCGACATGTTCAATCTGGTCACGGATTTCATTCTCGCTGGTTGCGTTATTATAATCCACCTCGATAGAACCGCGTTTTAGATCGACATTCACCTTTTTCACGCCGTCCAGTTCATCAAGTGCGTTTTTTACCTGGGTCTTTACAATCGTATTTCTTAAGCCGTTTACATTACAGTGAAATCTATTCATATTCTGTACCAGCCTTTCCAGGAAGAACTTCCTAAACTTCTGCATGAAATTGGTTACT
>JAEZJW010000057.1 GCA_023415595.1 Bacillota bacterium | reverse complement strand
GAGGAGATCATCGTCGGTGTGGTCGGCTCTCTTCAGTTCGACGTTTTAAAATTCCGTTTGGATTTTGAATATGGAGTGGAGGTAAGACTGGATACGCTTCCCTATGAATTCATCCGATGGATCGACAATAAGGATATCGATGTCAGTAAGCTGAGTGTTTCCTCCGATACGAAGAAGGTCAAGGATCTGAAGGGTAACCCCCTGCTGCTGTTTGTCAACAGCTGGAGTATCAAGATGGTTTTGGAGAGAAATAAGGAGCTGGTATTATCCGAGTTTGGTAATAACAACGAATAGAACAGACCGGAAAAAACCTGAAATAAATAAAAGAATAAAAGATAGCCCTGTATGGAACAGGAACCGTTTCGGTCCAGCTCCATACAGGGTATTTTTTGATCGCTTAAAGACGAAACCATACTACTTTCCTATGTATCGCCTTTGATTAAGGATTGACGATTACCAAATTATGGATTATTATATAAGAAAAGAAAATATTTCCAATTAATGTAGAGAAGAAGCTCAAATCAGGATGAAACATAGAAGAAGCGAAAGAGATGGGGGAGTACTTGGGATGATATGTCCGAATTGCAGTATACAATTAGATGAGGATGCGAAATTCTGCCATAGCTGTGGCACGAAATTAAGTGATAATACAAGAAATCAGAGGAGGGGGAAGCAAGTAATTAAGTCTGCTTATCAGCCCAGGAAAGAGTTAAGAGCCGGGAACAGAAAGAGCCGGCATCTACTGCTTCCTGCGGCAGGGTTCGTGCTTACAGCTGTAATCCTGACCTTATTTTTGCTTCCTTTTACTAAGAAGGCTTCGGAGGGCTTTGTCTATCTGAAGGAAGGGGAATTTTATTATAAGGATATGAAATCCGGTAAACCAATCGAACTTACCGAAGATTTTTATGACGCCGGCCGGATAGATCGATATTTCGAATTCCGTATGAATTTTATGGTCAAGTTCAATCAGAACAGGAACCGGATATTCTTCCCCGGTGATATTTCTGATCCGGAGGGTGATATCGATCTATACAGTCTGGATCTGAAGAATAAGGGTGCCAAACCCGAAAGGATTGCTGAGGGAATCTGGATTTATGCTATCAATGATGCAGGCACCAGCGTATATTACACCAATTCTGAGAATGAGCTGTATGAAAGTAACCTATCCGATGAGAAGAGGATCGCTTCGGAGGTTTCTTATTTTGTCGCCAGCGAAGATGGTTCCAGGCTGATCTGGTTTGACAAGGAAGATAATATGTATTATAAAAACGGGGATGGTGACAAGGTGAAGATCGACAGAATCAACGGATTCGTTGATTGGACACCGGATCTGAAGAAAATCTATTATCTGAAGAGGAATGAGGTTTATCTGTCCGTTGACGGTGAGAAGGGTGAGAAAATCCTCTCCGGGGTATCCAGCGTTCTGAAGGTATATAAGACCGGTGAGATTTACTACACGCATCAGGTACAGGAGGAGAAGAAGCTGAGTGAGTTCGTTGAGGATGATATGCTTGAGGCTGATAAGATAGTAACCGAACCGAAACAACCGAAATATCCTTCCTATGAAGACTGCCGGCCGGTCGTGCCCGTACCTGAGGAGCCCGACTGGAAACAGTACACCGATCGTAACGGTGACACGGACTGGGACAGCTATCAGTCAGATTATAATAGCTATACGGAGAAAATCAAAAACTATAATACGGATTGGGACGGACTTTATCGGGAAGCATTGGAACGATACGACCGGGAAAATGATGTTTATGATACGGCAGAATTAAATTACAGTAAAAAGAAGGAGCGTGACAGCTTAAGGAAAGAGCTGGAGCAGGAAATGGTTACGATTACCCATAGTACTCTGTATTATTATGATACGAAGGAATCGACAGCTGTTTCGGATCTCTATAAGGATTGCACTACTATCTCTGAAGAGCACCCTGCCATCGTATACGATGAACTAAAACTTGACAACATTGATAAAATGAAGCTATCTGAGATAACCGCTATAGATGAAGTGTCCTCTCGGGTAAGCAGCACAGACCCGTCTTCGCTGGACCACTTTGCAGCGGTTGGAGCAATACGCTCTAAGCTAGAATCTGAGCAGGATGGATATTATGTATTTGATCCTGAACTTAAATTTCTTTATTATGCAAATCACTATGTTGATGGTAAAGGTTACCTTGAGTTTTACCGAGTGCCGATAAGAGACTCCGGGCTGGGCACTCCGGAGCTGTATGATGAAGAGGTCTCCTTCGTTCAGGTCCTGAAGGGATATGATAAGGTTCTGTATTATAAAAACGATGAGAACGCCTTGGGGGATTTGTACCTGGAGAAGAGCAGGATTGATCGGGATGTCAACTATTCCTGGGTTATCCCTTCGGCAACAGGGAACGGCTTGTATTATATTTCGGATTATGACAGGGATACTTCTTCAGGAACCCTGATGTTTTATAACGGGAAGGAAACGGAGGAGATCTCGGAGAATGTCCATGACTTTCATGTTCTGGATGATAAGAATGTAATTTATCTCAAGGATTATGAACCTGAAAAGGGAACGGGGAAGGTATATCTGAATAACGGTAAAGAGATTAAGATCGACGGGGAGGTTTCCATCCTCCTGAAGTACGATAAATTCTTCGACTACTATCAGGAGGATTTTCTGATTACTCCGGCTGCTGCTTCCGACTCTTCAGATAGATAAGCTGAACGAAACCAATGGCAAATGCTGCGGTGATGATAGCGACTGCCATAAAAGCATAAGCAGAGGTAATACCAAGCTGCCGTACCAGGTATCCACCGGCAATATTACCGATGATGCTTCCAATGCCGGTCTGAACTATTGCTAAGAAGCTCTGGCCCTGAGACTGTTTGCCGTGCCATACATGATCATTGATGTAAACAGCGCAGCTGAAATAAATGGTCATATAGGTAAAACCATGGAGAAGCTGTGCAACAAGTATGATGGGCAAGCTTCCCAGGGTGATCAGAAAAAGCCTTACAGTTAAGAGAACGCAGGAAGCAAATAGTATTTTCATAGATCCGAATTTGCGGATCAGCCTGTTAATGAAGATCAAGGTGGGTATCTCTGTTAAGGCTGAGATACAGTTCACCCAGCCAAGAGTCGTCTGACCATAGCCAAGGTCCAGCAGGTAGACACCCAGGAAGCTCCAATAGAAGCTGAGTCCGATCTGGCTGATAAGCGCAAAGGCCAGAACAAATAGAATCGTTCTGGAGCGGAAGATGGATAGAATTCCGCGGGACTTCTTTTCGGGTAATTCTTCATGGGATTTTAACACAGTGTCGCTGCCCCTAGCCGGATCCTTCTTCAGCCGAAGGACAAATACCAACAGGCACATATATCCTAAGAAACCCATAAAGAATAAGGAATTCGGCCAAATTCTCAGTATACTGCCCGCCACGACCACCATGGTTGAAAAGCCTAAGGTTCCTCCCATTCGGATCATTGCAAAATCAAGATTGATTTTATTCGCTTCCCGTATGATGATGGCATCACTTAAGGGTACGATGGAGGTGATAAACAGCCCAAAGATAACGGAGGCAATAAAATAAGTCAGAAAGGTATTCCCGAGATAAAAGCTTAATAAGCCAAGGCCACTGCCGAGAACGACCAGGGATAAGATCGCTTTGCGTTTACCGGTTCTGTCACTGACCATAGCCCACAAAGGTTGGATTAATATGGAGGCAATCGGAGAGATCGTCATAAGAATTCCGATCTGGACCGAATTCATCCCATGGGAAGAAAAAAAGGCGCTCTGGAACGGCCCATAGACAGAGCCGGCGATATATACGAAAGCATTAATCAGAAACAGATTGTAACCGATTGCTTTGGCAGAGTTAGATTTCATTCATAATTCTCCTTGGGTAGTGTGATAGCAGACAATCAGCTACTATTATATATGAACTATGAAAAAATAAAAGCATTTTATGAGTTTTTAGTAATAATTTCGTATTGTATGATGAAAATCAGCTTGACAGTTAAACGGAGGGAACATATAATACCACTAGAAACCTATGATGTGGAGATCAAACCGTAAGGAGCACCTACAGAGAGCGGGCATTGCTGAGAACCCGCGGTAAGCTGTGCGGCAAATGGACCACGGAGGGCGAGGTGAACGGTAGGATTAGCCCAGTAGCTGAGACGTAGTTGGCGTTAACAACAGAGAATGTGTTGGCATTTTCGATCGAGAGGATTTATCAGACCCGGTATTTAAGGGAGCAGTAAATCAATTAAGGTGGCACCGCAGAGCATATCTGTCCTTATATTATTAAGGGCAGTTTTTTTATGGCATTTTTCAATCAATAAAAGGTTGATATGTCAGGGGCTGCTTAGACAACGCATCTCAATGGCGAAATAATTTATTCTATTTCATCATTAGGAGGAAAAAATCATGAAAAAATTACTATCATTATTACTCGTAACCCTTATGGTTATCGGACTCTTTACCGCTTGCTCAGGCAGCAGTAAGAGTAAGGAAAAATTAACTTCCACACAGGATAAGGCAGCTCAAACGGACACCAATACAGCAGAAGGTAACTCGGTAGGCAGCGATGCGAAAGAAAGCGATACAGAAGCTGCAGCAGAAAAGCCCTTTAAAATAGGTATCGTACAGCATGTGGATCATCCCTCTCTTAACCAGATCCGTGAGACCATCATCTCGGAACTGAAGGCTCTCGGCTACGGGGAGGATAAGGTAGTGATTGACTTTCAGAATGCAAATGGGGATGCCAGCCTTCTGCCCACCATCATGCAGGATATGATCAGTAATCAGGTTGACATGATTATACCGATAGCGACCCCCACAGCCCAGGCGGCGATGGCTGCTACGACTGAGGTGCCGATTGTATTTTCCGCAGTAAGTAATCCCGTGGAGGCAGGCCTTGTGACCTCCTTTGAGGAGACTACCGGTAATATTACCGGCGTATCCAACTCAATTGCGATTGAAGATATCTTTGCTCTTGCTGCACAGCTGACACCGGAAGTGAAGACCTTCGGTTTCCTCTATAACAGCAGTGAGATCAACTCCGCTACCGGCATAGAGAGAGCCAAGAAATACTGTGATGCCAACAGTATTGCATATAAGGAAGTAACCATTACAGGTACGGCAGATTTACAGCAGGCAGCCTCCTCCCTGATCGGAGAGGTAGATGCTTTCTTTACACCGAATGATAATACGGTAGCCTCCGCTATGCCGACCTATCTGCAGGTGGCAATGGAGGCAAACCTGCCGATTTATGTCGGTGCAGACTCCATGGTAAAAGACGGCGGTCTGGCAACCGTAGGAATTGACTATACCGTACTTGGTAAGCAGACGGCGGCGATGGCAATCCGTATTATGAATGGGGAAGATATTGCAGACAATTATGTGGAACAGATTGCTGAGTATGCGAAGATGATTAATCAGAAATCTGCGGATCAGTTAGGAATAACGGTTCCGGATGCTTTAAAAGATGAGTTTGTGGTGTTGGGTGAATAACCAATAGGATAACATACGCTTGGCAGCCAGGTTGCCAGGCGTATCCTTGTGATTGCATATATGGAAGAAGGAAAAGGGGTTTTGACGATGATGACACTGATAATCAGCTCTATTCAGCTGGGACTTATCTATGCGGTGATGGCAATGGGAATCTATACGACCTTCCGCATCCTGAATGTCCCGGATCTTACAGTGGACGGAAGCTTTGTTCTGGGTATGGCGGTTTCTGCAGTACTGGTGCTGGGTGGGCATCCTTATCTGGCATTGTTGGCAGCAATCGTAGTCGGAGCGTTAGCCGGAAGCGTAACAGGACTGCTTCAAACGAAGGTCGGTATCCATCCGATTCTGGCAGGAATCCTGGTCATGACAGGCTTATATACCGTAAATCTTGCCATCATGGGAGGAAAAGCCAATCTATCCGTAGCCGGTAAGAGTACCCTTTTTACCAGGATGGATTCCTTTCTTACGGAGGCATCCTACCGCCTCCGGCACCTGTTCAATCCTGGCGGTACAGGAGCAGGGCTTGAGGAGAAGGAAGCTCTGCTTACGGACATTCGGAAGTTCCTTGTGAAATACAGCATCGGAAAGACGCTGCTGGCACTCCTGTTCTGTATCCTCCTGTTCCTGATCCTGGCAATCTTTTATAAGACGAAGCTCGGACTGGCGATTCGTGCGACCGGAGATAATGAGGATATGGTCCGTTCTTCCTCCATCAATGCAAATCTGACAAAATGCATCGGACTAGCCATCGGGAATGCCTGTGTGGCATTATCCGGAGCATTGCTCTCACAGCATCAGATGTCAACCGATATCAACTCCGGCAGTGGAATGGTGGTAATCGGACTCGCTTCTGTCATTATTGGTGAGACTATTTTTGGGAGACATTCTGTTACGACAGGCTTACTGTCAGCAGTGGCCGGATCTGTTATTTACAGGATTATCATAGCACTCGCTTTAAAATATAATATGTTTCCGGCCTATGCCTTAAAGCTGGTATCGGCAGTCATCGTGGCCTTAGCGCTCTCCATTCCGGTGATCATAGCGGGCATGAAGCAGGGCAGGCTGAGAAGGGAGGCAAGGAATTATGTTAGAACTGAAGAACGTAAGTAAAACCTTCTTTCCCGGAACCGTAAATGAGAAAACGGCACTGAAGGGAATTAACCTCAAGCTGTCGGAAGGGGATTTTGTGACGATCATCGGTTCCAACGGAGCCGGCAAATCCACCTTGTTCAATGCGATAGCCGGAGCCTTCTTTGTGGATAACGGCAGTATCCTTCTGGATGAGAAGAATATTACCGCTCTGCCTGATTATAAGCGTTCCTATGATATCGGAAGACTGATGCAGGACCCGATGAAGGGAACCGCACCCTCGATGACGATCGAGGAGAACCTGGCCTTAGCTTATACCAGAAAAGCCGGACGAAGCTTTTTCGCTCTGAACAAGAGGGATACCACCTATTTCAGGGAGCTGCTCAGTAAACTGGAGCTGGGTCTGGAGGACCGGATGAAGACCAAGGTAGGTCATCTATCCGGAGGACAGAGGCAGGCAGTAACCTTACTGATGTGTACCATTGCCTCGCCGAAGCTTCTGCTGCTCGATGAGCATACGGCAGCACTGGATCCCGCCACTGCGAGGAAGATCCTTAAGATTACTACTGATATTATTACCTCTGCGAAGATTACAACGATGATGATAACTCATGATATCAATGCTGCACTTTCTCTGGGAAATCGCACTATTATGATGGATGACGGTGAAATCATACTTGATATCAGGGGCGAGGAACGGGAGAGAATGACAGTGGAGGAGCTGCTGACCTATTACTCGAGAGAGAGAAAGAAGCAGCTAACGAACGACCGTATGCTACTGGCATAGGGAGAAAGTGAACAGGATATCCTTTAGTTCAACAAGAGGAAGTCGGAAAGCAGGTTCACAGGATTAAGAATAACGCAGGATATGATATCTTCTACGGAGTTACAATCCGAGTTGATATGATTTCCTGCGTTTATTACACTGAACGATTGATGACCTCTCAAAGAATATTTTTGCTGCTTTAAACTTGGTATTTTCTCTATTGTGCAGTTTTATACAGATTGGATATCTATATTCTAGAAGCCAGGTCGATGTGCTTACGGATGACATCACAGGAAGCATCAAACAGCTTCTGTTCCTCACTATTCAGCTTCAGTTCGATAATTTCCTCGAGACCATTGCTGCCGATGACTGCGGGAACGCCTGCATGAAGACCGGTTTGCCCGTATTCCCCTTCTAAGAGAGCAGATACCGGCATAATCCGGTGTTCGTTATGGAAAACAGCCCGTACCATATCAGCCAGGACGGTACCGATTCCGAATTCCGTGGAACCCTTACCATTAATGACATCCATTCCGATTGTTCTGGTCCTCTGAAGTATCCGGTTAAGATCAAGCCTTCCGTAGGTATACGGTTTTTCCTCCCTTAACTGAAGAAGGGACTTGCCACCGATTGTAATCTGAGAGAAGGGTATCATGCTGGAATCCCCGTGTTCTCCCATGGAGAAGCATTGGATGCTTCTGGAATCCACTCCGGTCTCCTCCTGCATTACTCTCTTTAATCTGGCGGTATCGAGAGAGGTACCTGTTCCGAACACCCTTTTTTTCGGCCATCCCGTATACTTTCTGATATAATCGGCGATGATATCAGCCGGATTTGATATGGTAATCAGAATGCCTGAGAATCCGGTATCCGTGAGGTAAGGAAGGATTTCCTTCATCACCCGGATAGAATCGGTCATGGTATCCAGTCTGGTCTGTCCGGGTTTTCTGGGAACACCTGCTGCCAGTACTATGATATCCGAATCTCTGCAATCTTCATAATTTCCCGCCCTTATCACAGCCGGATGGGGCATGAAGCAGCCGGCATCTGCGATATCCCAGGCTTGCGCAGCTGCTTTCGCAGTATCAATATCTATGAATACGATTTCATCCGCAATGCCTCCGCAAAAAAGGCTATATGCACAATGGGAGCCGACATGTCCGGCACCTATGATCACGACTTTTCTGGATTTGTTCAAATAAGTTCCCTCCTTCAATCATTTGAACAAAATAATACCACAAAACCTGGAATTCTACAATCGAAATAGAAACTAAAAACGCAGTATTATGGGTATAATATACAGGACAGGAAATCATGTAACATTTTACCATAATACTTGAAAAATTTTGTAGTATGTTATATTGTATTATCATAAGAGATGGACAAAAGGAGACTGCCAGATGCCTGAGGGTAAGAAAGTATTATTGATTGTAAATCCCATAGCTGGAAAAACCCATTCGAAATCCGGTGTATACCGTGCTTTTGATTTATTCAGCAATAACGGATATGAGGTGACACTGCAGAAAACCGTATCCAAGGGTCATGCTACCAACATCGTATTGGAACAGGGCTTGGAGAATGATATCGTTGTCTGCTGCGGAGGCGATGGGACATTAAATGAGGTGGTATCGGGCATGATGAAGCTCGGTGCAAAGCTGCCGTTAGGTTATATTCCGGCAGGCACTACCAATGATTTTGCCAGCAGCTTAAAGCTGTCCTATAATGTGAATAATGCAGCAA
>JAEZJW010000055.1 GCA_023415595.1 Bacillota bacterium | reverse complement strand
TAACACCTGTCGTATACGCCATGGCTTCGACCAAAGTAGTCTTGCCACAGCTTCCGTGGCCTAACAAAACAACATTGCGAATCTTTTCTGAAGTATAAACATTCATATTGATTTCCTCCTATACATGATATAGTAAGTAGTAGGGAGAATTGTCTCACATAAATAGTGCGAGACAATTGTCTCGCATAAATAGTGCGAGACATTAGAAATATAAATATGAATTACATTGGAAATTCATATTTATATTTCTGGGTTTAATTTAGCCCACTTCCCAAAATTACCTCTTAGTATATTTTACTAGAGGTAGTCCACTTTTACAATAGTTTTATGTAAATATTAACAAACTTCTTTGTTTCGCACTTTAAACCGTTACACTTTAAAGCAATAGAGTATTGACACCTCTGACCTTAGAGTGTATAATCCACGATAAGGCAGATAAAGTGCAACGTGAACATCGTATCCTTCGGATCCGCGGCGAACAAAGTTCGTGAGTTCCTAATCCGCTTGGATGTGTAACAAAATCCGCTTATCGTATAAAATAATTACTTAATATAGAAAGGAAGTAACAACATGATTATCGTAATGAAGCCTAAGGCAAAGCAGGAATCCATCGAAAGGATTAAAAATATTATCGAGAGTAAAGGGCTTTTCGCCCATATCTCCGCAGGAACCGAGGTTACTATCATCGGTGTAGTCGGAGATAAATCCAAGCTTCAGGACCAGAACCTGGAGATCTTCGAGGATGTTGATAAGATCGTAGCAGTAACCGAGAGCTATAAGCTGGCCAATAAGAAGTTCCACCCTGAACCTACAAGGGTGCAGGTCGGCAATGTGGTGATCGGGGGTGATACCCTGGTTATCATGTCCGGTCCCTGCGCTGTAGAGAGTAAGGAGCAGCTGTTAGCTACTGCTCATGCGATTAAGAAATCCGGTGCTCAGATTTTACGCGGAGGTGCCTATAAGCCGAGGACTTCCCCCTATGCCTTCCAGGGTCTCGAGGAAGAAGGTCTCAAATTTATGAAGGATGCCAGGGAAGAGACCGGTCTGCCGGTCATCTGTGAGGTAACAAGCCTGAATGCGGTCGAGGCTGCGGTAAAGTATGTAGATATGCTTCAGATTGGTGCCCGGAATATGCAGAACTTCTACCTATTAAAAGAGGTCGGTAAAACAGGTCTTCCTGTACTTCTTAAGCGCGGTTTATCCGCAACGATTGATGAATGGCTGAATGCTTCCGAATATATCATTGCAGAAGGAAATCCGAATGTGGTACTCTGCGAACGTGGTATCCGTACCTTTGAGACCGCTACCCGTAACACTCTGGATATCAGTGCTGTACCTGTCATCAAAGAGAAGAGTCACCTTCCGATCATCGTGGATCCCAGCCATGCAACCGGTGTCAGAGCTTATGTTAAGCCTCTTGCTATGAGTGCCGTAGCTGTCGGAGCTGACGGACTGATGATAGAGACCCATCCGAATCCTTCCTGTGCTCTGTCAGACGGCCCTCAGTCCCTGACCTTCGAACAGTTTGACGCATTAACGAAGGAATTAAGACCCCTCGCAGCTTTGATGGGTCGTACTCTGTAAAACTAAGACTACTCTTGTCCTCCGGTGGGTAACAATTATGTTAGCTTTCCTATCCTTCCTTATCAATTGGGAATAGGTACCTAAGTATGCCGGAGCAGACATATCATATATTCATCAGGAGGTATACATGAACGGGAGTGAAAGTGAGTTTAGCAGCATTAGTAGAATAGGTTTTATTGGTTTCGGCCTGATCGGAGGCTCTATCGCCAGAGCCCTAAAGAAGGTTAATCCAGACTTTCTCCTCTGTGCCTATGATTATCATAAGGAGCATCCAAGCTCAGACCTTCAGGCAGCGATGGAGGATCAGGTTCTGGATTCTATTACAAATTCGATTGACAAGGAAATTCCGGATTGCGATCTGTTATTTCTATGTGCTCCTGTACTATCGAATATCAGCTATCTGAAGCAGCTGAAATCCATCCTCAAACCCTCCTGCATCCTGACGGATGTGGGCAGTGTGAAGGGAAATATCCATTCTGCCGTGGCAGAGCTGGGACTGGAAGAGCAATTTATCGGCGGTCATCCGATGACCGGTTCAGAGAAGACAGGTTACCTGAATTCCTATGCCTTGTTACTAGAAAATGCTTATTATATTCTTACTCCCACCGATAAGACTCAGGAGGACAAAATTCAGCTTCTCCATAGGTTGGTGGAGAGAATGGGTTCCATCCCAATCATACTGGAGGCCAGGGAGCATGATGAGATTACTGCTGCCATCAGCCATCTCCCCCATATCATAGCGGCACAGCTGGTAAACCTGGTTCGTGAATCCGATGATAAGTCTGAGAAAATGAGAGCTTTGGCTGCAGGAGGCTTCAAGGATATCACTAGAATCGCTTCGTCCTCTCCAATCATGTGGCAGGATATCTGTCTGACTAATGCGGCAGTGATCAAGCAGGCTCTGGACAGCTACATAGACACTCTAAAAGAGGTATCGGAGGCTCTGACTGCTCAGGACGGTAAGTATCTGTATCATATGTTCGATACTGCCGGCGAATACCGTTCCTCGATTCCGAATAAATCAATCGGTCTGATGAAGAAGGTTTTTGAAATCTATCTTGATATCATGGATGAAGCCGGTGCCATCGCAACAATTGCCACCCTGCTCGCCAGCAACCAAATCAGCATTAAAAATATCGGCATTATCCATAACCGTGAATTTGAAGAAGGAGTTCTTCGGATTGAGTTTTATGAGGAAGAGGCCGAAGCTAAGGCCATCGTGCTTTTACGGAAATATAACTACCGGGTATATGAGAGATAATCTAATACCCTGTTAATAATCAGATAAACTGTTGTGTAATTATAGATAATAAGTTAGCGCTAAACAAATGATTAATCTAAGTTTTTCAGATAATAATCCTTGTTTTCGTAAAGAATAATCGTATGAAGGAGCTAGTCCATGATTAACCGAAAAGTAAGTCCATTGAAGGGTAGCCTGTCCGTTCCCGGTGATAAATCCATCTCCCATCGTGCCGTTATGTTCGGTGCTTTGGCGGAAGGAAGAACTGAGGTAACAAATTTCTTGCAGGGAGAGGACTGCTTATCTACCATCCGCTGCTTCCGCCAATTAGGAATTAGGATTGAAAATGATCCCTCCCAGGATCAGGTAACAGTTTATGGTAAGGGACTTCATGGACTAACGAAGGCCTTGGGTATCCTGGATGTCGGTAATAGCGGAACTACAATGCGGCTGATGTCAGGTATCCTGTGCGGTCAGCCCTTCTCTTCCACCCTGACCGGAGATGACTCGATCAAGAGCCGCCCGATGGGCAGGATAATGGTACCCTTACAGCAGATGGATGCTGATATATTAAGTGAATCCGGTACTGGCTGTGCTCCCTTGCTAATCAATCAGGAAGAGAATAAATCAGGAATAACGAAGGACAGCAGCAGTCTTCGTCGGTTAACCGGTATCCATTATGTATCCCCCATCGCCTCTGCGCAGATAAAATCCTGTGTCCTTCTGGCAGGACTCTATGCAGAAGGGGAAACCTCTGTTACTGAGCCATATCTGTCCAGAAACCATACCGAACTGATGCTGGCCGGATTCGGAGCAGAGCTAAAGAGTGAGAACAATACTGCCACGATCCGTCCGGAGCCCAAACTAAAAGGGTTAAAAATAATTGTCCCGGGGGATATCTCTTCCGCTGCATATTTTATCGCTGCCGGCTTAATTGTACCGAATTCAGAGATCCTGATTAAAAATGTCGGTATTAATCCTACCCGTGACGGGATTCTTCGGGTCTGCAGACAGATGGGTGCTGATATCACCCTCCAGAATGTCTCTGCGCATGGCGGTGAACCCGTGGCAGATATCCTGGTACGCCATAGTGAGCTTCATGGAGCTGAGATCGGGGGCAGTATCATTCCGACCTTAATTGACGAAATCCCTGTGATCGCAGTCCTTGCCTGCTTCGCTAAGGGAAAAACTATCATTAGGGATGCATCCGAGCTTAAGGTGAAGGAATCAAACCGTATCGATGTTATGGTAAATAGCCTGTCTCAGATGGGCGCCGATATCACGGCAACAGAGGACGGAATGATCATAGAGGGAGGAAGGCCGCTGCACGGAACGATCATTAACAGTAAGCATGACCACAGAATTGCGATGTCCTTTGCGGTTGCCGATCTGATGTCAGAGAGTGAAGTTTCCATCCTTCATCCGGAGTGTGCTACGATTTCATATCCCGGCTTTTATGACGACCTGAAGAGACTGCAGAAGAATTAATATTGGAGCATGAGTACATGATACAAAGAATTGACTTGAACAACCCTGACCTATTGAATCAGATTATAACATTACAGAGAGTATCTTATCTGATTGAAGCAGAGATGATAGATTATTATGAGATTCCTCCGCTTGTTGAAACCAAAGAAGAATTGATGAATTGTGGTGAGTGCTTCTATGGATATTTTACAGAGGGTATTCTGGCAGGCTTCCTATCCTATACCATGGAGGATTATCTCCTGGATATTTGCCGCGTGGCTGTACATCCTGATTATTTCAGGAAGGGAATAGCCGATTCCTTACTGAGGCAGGCTCTGTCCCTTCCCGGAATACAGAAAGCAATCGTAAGTACAGGGAAGAAGAACCTCCCTGCTCTTCGTCTGTATCAGAAGCATGGGTTCAGCATTATCCGTGATAGGGAGATTGGAAACGAAATATTTATTTCTGAGTTAGAAAAGAGATTTGATAACTAAAACCTCTTATATCATCCTTGGGAAAACCGGGTGCCGACATACTTGCACCCGGATTATTTTTATAAATTATCCGCAAGGAGCGAACCTCCTTCGTCACTAACCTATCATAATAGTATCTTTTTTGTATATTCTTTAACTTTTAAGGGTCATCTACCTGCTCTTATATATCGGCGTCTCTTATAATTCTTACGAATAACTTTTTCCCGATTTTAAGGACAAATTCCTTATCCTCAATCTTAAGGCTAGGCTCCTCCACCTGTTTTCCATTCAGTCTGACTCCTCCCTGAAGGACCAGTCTGCGGAACTCACTGCCTGAGCCAATCAGCTTCTTCTCCAGCAGAGCCGGGACGATATCTAATAGGGTTTCGAATTCCTTAGAAATAGTGATGCTTAGCATGGTTTCCGGCAAACCACCCTGCTCGAACACCTTGGAGAAATACCGCTTGGCACCAATTGTCTCTTCCGCTCCATGGTACAGGCTGGTAATAACCTCCGCTAACTCCAGCTTAACCTCCTTCGGATTCCTTCCCTCGTTCAGCTGCTTTTTTATTTCCCCTATCTTATCAGGATGTTCATCGGTTGCCAGTTCAAAATAACGGAGGATCAGATGGTCCGGAAGCTCCATGACCTTCTTGAACATAACCTCGGCAGGTTCAAAGATCCCGATGTAATTCCCAAGGCTCTTACTCATCTTCTCCACACCATCCAATCCCTCCAGGATCGGCATGAACAGAGCAATCTGACGCTCCATGCCGAAGCTTGCCTGCAGATTCCTACCCATGAGGATATTAAAGGTCTGATCCGTTCCTCCCAGCTCGATATCTGCTTTGATTTTAACAGAATCATAAGCCTGCATCAAAGGGTAGAAGAATTCATGGAGGCCGATTGGTTCATTACTTCTGTACCGCCCATTAAAATCATCCCGTTCCAGAAGCCTTGCCACAGTCGTACAGGCTGAAATCCGGATGATATTCTCAAAATTAAGCTTGGCGAGCCATTCGCTGTTGAACCGTACTGTGGTCTTAGCCGGATCAATGATCTTAAAGATCTGTTCCGTATATGTCCTGGCATTCTCCTTCACCTGCTCCTCGGACAGCGGCTTCCGGGTCTTCGATTTACCGGTGGGATCCCCAATTTTCCCGGTAAAATCCCCGATAATGATAACCGCATGATGTCCCAGGTCCTGAAGCTGCTTAATCTTTCTAAGAACTACCGCATGACCGAGATGGATATCCGGCGCACTGGGATCCAAACCAAGCTTAATGGTAAGGGGCCTGTTCTCCTGCTTCGCACGGACCAGCTTCTGTCTCAATTCCTCCTCGGAGATCAGCTCCGCAGCTCCCTTACGGATGATTCTTATCTGTTCCTCAAGCTCTCCTTGTCCTGTCATGTTCTTCTCAAATTCCATTTCTTATCCTTCCTTTCTTTGATTATTATTTTTATAATATTCAAGGTATCATATTGCAAAAGCTGGTGGAGGTGTGATGGTAATTGCATTTCACGTCCGGACAAGCGAGCTTGCCGGTTCGTGATCTGCATCTCCGCACCCCTGCAAAACTGCTTCGCAGTTTCACAGTGGTCGTTGGCGCGTTCGCTTTCGGCTACTCCTTCGCAGATCGAAAGTCCATGCTATGCACGCAAAAACGCCCTCTGATTTCTCAGAGGGCGGGAATAATCTCGCGGTACCACCTCATATTTATCGGCTGTTCACACAGCCAACCTTTTTGAGTACGCCGTCATTACCTATTATCTCTGGTTGCTACCTAAGATAAAGAACATCGGTTATACTCTAGCACAATAACGGGTGCAAGGGTCCGTCACAGCTTACTAAGATTGCTCTGTTCGGTGTGAAGCTCAAAGACGTATTCGGAATGTCCCTGCCTGCACCTCTCATCAACCGGTAGCTTTCTGTAGGAGGATATCATTCTTACTTCTTCTTATCATCGCTTTTGCTATATTGAGCGTAAGTATA
>JAEZJW010000013.1 GCA_023415595.1 Bacillota bacterium | reverse complement strand
TTGGACGTATCGGCCGTCTTGCATTCAGACAGATGTTCGGTGCAGAAGGTTATGAGATCGTAGCAATTAACGATTTAACAGATGCTAAGATGTTAGCACACTTATTAAAATACGATTCCGCACAGGGTAGATATGCTAAGGCTGATACAGTTGTAGCTAAGGATAACTCCATCGTTGTTGACGGCAAGGAGATCCAGATTTATGCTCAGAAGAATCCTGCTGATTTACCGTGGGGCAAGCTTGGCGTAGATGTAGTTCTGGAATGCACCGGTTTCTTCGCATCCAAAGCTAAGTCTCAGGCACATATCGATGCAGGTGCTAAGAAGGTTGTTATCTCCGCTCCGGCTGGTGATGATCTTCCTACCGTAGTATTCAGCGTTAATGAGAATATCTTAAAGGCTAGCGACACAATCATTTCTGCAGCTTCCTGTACAACCAACTGCTTAGCTCCTATGGCAGATACATTAAATAAATTAATTCCGATCGAGAAGGGTTACATGGTAACTATCCATGCTTACACCGGCGACCAGATGACATTGGATGGCCCTCATGCAAAGGGTGATTTAAGAAGAGCACGTGCTGCAGCTGTGAACATCGTTCCCAACTCCACAGGTGCTGCTAAGGCAATCGGCCTTGTAATTCCCGAATTATCCGGTAAGTTAGACGGTGATGCACAGAGAGTTCCCGTTCCTACAGGCTCCACCACCATCTTAACAGCAGTTGTAAACGGTAAGGTTTCCAAGAGTGACGTTAATGCAGCTATGAAGGCAGCAGCTAGCGCATCCTTCGGTTATACCGAGGATGAGATCGTATCCTCCGATATCATCGGTATCACATACGGCTCCTTATTCGATGCTACTCAGACCAAGTGCATGGATCTGGGAGACAAGACCTTAGTTAAGGTTGTTTCCTGGTATGATAACGAGAACAGCTACACCAGTCAGATGGTTAGAACAATTAAGTACTTCGCAGAACTTCAGTAATATATTCTATGATCCATTATGGGTCCGGTCTCTCAGGACCGGACCCTTCTTTGCGTGAAGGCAAAGTGAGCATAAATAACCTTCACAGAACCGGAAACGCTTGCGTTTCCCGGTAGCGTATGACGGATTGCCTCTGCAAGTTCACTTGCAAGGAGCAATCCAGCATACGCTGCTGAGTAAGTGCGAAGCACTGATGCAGTTCTGTGAAGATATGGAATGCGAGCGCACCCACGAACCTGAGAAACGCAAGGCGTTTCGAATGGTTGCGTGAGCAAGTGCGAAGCACGAGGCGCTTCGAACGGTTGCGAAGAAAACATATAAGTCGAATGTAACATAGAACGTTTCAGAGTTATCATAATCAGAAATCATTGATCCTTGAAAGGAGTCTTAATATGTTAAATAAGAAGTCAATTGACGATATCAATGTTAAAGGGTTAAGAGTATTAGTAAGATGCGATTTTAATGTTCCACTCCAGGACGGCAAGATCACGGATGAGGTACGTCTGGTAGAAGCACTTCCGACGATCAAGAAATTAATGAATGACGGCGGTAAGGTTATCCTTTGCTCCCATTTAGGCAAGCCGAAGGGCCCCACACCGGAATTCTCCCTGGCTCCGGTTGCAGTTAGATTATCCGAACTGTTAGGCAAGGAAATAGTATTTGCTAATGATGATGAAGTTGTTGGTCCTAAGGCGAAGGCTGCAGTTGCTGCCATGAAGGACGGAGACGTTGTACTTCTCGAGAACACCCGTTACAGGAAGGAAGAAGAGAAGAATATTGATAACTACAGCGAAGAACTGGCTTCCCTGGCTGATGTATTCGTAAATGATGCCTTCGGTACTGCCCACAGAGCACACTGCTCCAATGTCGGCGTAACAAAATATGTGAAGACCTCCGTGGTTGGTTATCTGATGCAGAAGGAGATCGAGTTCCTCGGTAATGCAGTAAACAATCCAAATAGACCTTTCGTAGCTATCCTTGGCGGTTCTAAGGTTTCCTCCAAGATTTCTGTTATCAATAATCTCCTTGATAAGGTAGACACTCTGATCATCGGCGGTGGCATGGCTTATACCTTCATGAAGGCTCTCGGCGAGGAGGTTGGCAAGTCCTTACTTGAGGCTGATTATCTGGAATACGCAAGAGAGATGATGGCTAAGGCTGAACAGAAGGGCGTTAAGCTGTTAATCCCGATTGATACCGTAGTAGCTCAGGAATTCTCAAATGACACACCTTTCAAGACTGTTGGACGCGGCGAGATCGAACCCGATTGGGAAGGCCTTGATATCGGTGAGAAGACCCGTGCTCTGTATGCAGACGCGATTAAGGATGCAAAGACCGTTGTATGGAACGGACCGATGGGCGTATTTGAATTACCGAATTTCGCAGCAGGTACGATTGCAGTAGCTAAGGCTCTTTCCGAGATCAAAGCAACAACAATCATCGGCGGCGGTGATTCCGCAGCAGCTGTTAACCAGTTAGGCTTCGGCGACAAGATGTCCCACATCTCCACCGGCGGCGGCGCTTCCCTGGAGTTCCTGGAGGGTATCGAGCTGCCCGGCGTTGCAGCAGCGAACGATAAATAAGTATAAAATTATATATATTTCTTGAATCTGTAGCAAGCTTTTCATGATGCACTATTGTAATTCATCGAAAAGCTTGCTACAATCTAGTAAGTCGTATATTATTATTAATTTTTCGGAGGCTGCTTTCACAGGGTTATGATAGCAGCACAGCCATAATAAGACTCTTAAGTATGCTTAGGTGTACTGGAATGATAATAAGGAGGAAGAAACATGCGTAGAAAGATCATAGCCGGTAACTGGAAGATGAACAAGACTCCCAGTGAGACTGTTAAATTAATCGAGGAACTGAAGCCCCTGGTAAAAACCGAGGATGCGGATGTTGTATTCTGTGTACCTGCAATCAGCCTTACCACAGCGATTGCTGCTGTACAAGGAACAAACATCGAGATCGGTGCACAGAATATGTATTATGAAGAAAGCGGCGCATATACCGGAGAGATCGCTCCGAATATGCTTACTGATATCGGTGTAAAATATGTTATTATAGGCCATTCAGAGCGTAGGGAATATTTTGCAGAGACGGATGAAACCGTAAATAAGAAGGTATTGAAGGCTTATGAACACAATATCACACCTATCATCTGCTGCGGTGAGTCCTTAAAGCAGAGAGAACAGGGTATCACAATTGATTTCGTACGCCAGCAGATCAAAATCGCATTCTTAAGTGTGACAGCAGATCAGGCGAAGAAGGCTGTCATCGCTTATGAGCCGATCTGGGCAATCGGAACCGGCAAGGTAGCAACTACTGAACAGGCCGAAGAGGTATGTAAGGCAATCCGTGAGTGTATCGCTGAAATCTATGATGCAGCAACAGCAGCAGCAATCCGTATTCAATACGGCGGCAGCGTTACGGCAGGCAGTGCAGCAGACCTGTTCGGACAGGAGAATATCGACGGCGGTCTGGTTGGCGGAGCAAGCTTAAAGGCTGACTTCGGCAAAATCGTAAACTATAAATAAGGGCAAAGTGTGAAAAATCAAGATTTTTCACACGGCAAAAAGCACTTGGCGTGCTTTTCGCTCAGGTTATGAACTGCCTAACGGCAGCATGGAGGTATATAGTATGAGTAAAAAACCGACTGTTTTAATGATTCTTGACGGTTATGGTTTAAATGATAAGAAGGAAGCAAACGCGATTGCCCTGGCTAAGAAACCGGTCATGGACCGTCTTATGAGCGTATACCCCTGTGTTAAGGGATATGCCAGTGGTATGGCTGTCGGCCTTCCGGATGGTCAGATGGGTAACTCTGAAGTCGGTCACATTAACATGGGTGCAGGTCGGATTGTTTACCAGGAGTTGACCAGAATTACGAAGGAAATCCAGGACGGAACCTTCTTTACCAATGAAGGATTGCTGGCTGCTGTAGATAACTGCAAGAGAAATAATTCCGATCTTCATCTGTACGGATTACTTTCCGACGGTGGTGTTCACAGCCATAACACCCATTTATATGCGCTTCTGGAGCTGGCGAAGAGGCACGGCCTGAACAGGGTATTTGTTCATGCGTTTCTAGATGGCCGTGATACACCTCCTGCTTCCGGTAAGGGCTTTGTGGAAGAGCTTTGGGAGCAGATGAAGCTGATTGGAGTAGGCAAGATCGCAACGGTAATGGGCCGTTACTATGTAATGGACCGTGACAACCGTTGGGACAGAGTCGAGAAGGCTTATCGTGCCATGGTATTCGGCGAGGGCGAGACTGCGGTTAATGCCATCGAAGCAGTGCAGAATTCCTATAATGCAGAGAAATTTGATGAATTTGTCATTCCCACCGTTGTGATGGAGGATGGGAAGCCGATTGCGACGATCAAGGATAATGATTCGATCATCTTCTTCAACTTCAGACCGGACCGTGCCAGAGAGATTACCAGAACCTTCTGCAGTGAGGATTTCAGCGGGTTCGAAGGCGTTAAGAGAATGAAGCTGACCTATGTCTGCTTCTCTGAATATGATATAACGATTCCGAATAAATCGGTTGCGTTCCATAAGATTTCGATTAACCACACCTTTGGACAATTTCTGGCTGAGCACCATATGACCCAGTTACGTCTTGCTGAGACGGAGAAATATGCCCATGTTACCTTCTTCTTCAATGCAGGTATTGAGGTTCCGAATGAGGGTGAAGATCGGATACTGGTAAACTCCCCGAAGGTAGCGACCTATGATCTTCAGCCGGAGATGAGTGCTTATGAAGTGGCTGATAAGCTGGTAGAAGCAATCAAATCACTAAAATATGATGTTATCATCGTTAATTTTGCTAACCCTGACATGGTTGGACACACAGGAATCGAAAGTGCAGCAATCAAAGCTATTGAGGCTGTGGATGAATGTGTCGGTAAAGCAGTAGACGCATTATTATCCGTAGATGGGCAGATGTTCATCTGTGCGGACCATGGGAATGCAGAGCAGCTTTTGGATTATACCACTGGGGAACCCTTTACAGCACACACGATTAATCCGGTACCCTTTATCCTTGTTAATTATGATAAGGATTATACCCTGGCTGAGGGTGGCTGTCTGGCAGATATCATTCCTACCATGATTGAAATGATGGGTATGGAGAAACCGGTGGAGATGACCGGTAAGTCCCTGTTGGCGAAGAGGCAATTCTAAATCTTGGGTTAACTGATTTTACTAAAATATGGCATACAATTTCATAAGTAAGCAAGGCTTGTAATAAATACTTGTTGAAATAATTTCTATTGTATGGTAGAATAGGCGTAGTTTTAGGAGGTGTGATCGTGGACGTATTAAGAACTATTGTACAAATTGTTTATATAGGAATTTGTATTGCTTTAACCGTTGTTGTGTTAAGGCAGGAAGGTAAGGTTGGTTTATCCGGAGCGTTAACCGGCGTTACCGAAACATATTGGGCTAAGAATAAGGGACGTTCAAGGGAAGGTATGCTGGTTAAAGTCACAGAGCTTCTGGCTGGCCTGTTCATTGTACTCTCAGTTGTTTTAAATCTTAATTGGTAATGAAACGAAAACACTCTGGACAACAGAGTGTTTTTTATTCAATAGGAAATTGCGTCCTATTGAATAAAAATGCTCCGCAGGATGCGCACTCGCGCGTTAGGTAGATGTTCGCTTACGCTCACCGCGCTCGGTGCGAGAGTCTGCCAAGGCAGACTCTTTGTTCTTCATACGGCACAAGAGTTTATCAAACGGAACTCTTTTATGATCATAAAGATTATACCTCTAAAATATATGGCATACTAATATTATGAAAGACTATTGTAGGGTTTGACTGCATGCAGACCGATTAAATTACATTAAGACGGAAGCAGGTGCCATATATGAGATTAAAAGAAAGAACAATAGATACAGATACGAAAGAGAAAAGGAATAAGAAAGATAAAGAGACTATGACAGAAAGAAGATTTAAGAATAAAGATAGTAATAGGGAGAGGACTTCCTCCGGAGAGAGGCAGTCTTCAGAGCGGGGTTCCTCACGAAGCTCAAAGGATGCAGGTACCGGAAGAACCAGGTCATCCCACAGTGGAGAAGGTACTGGAAGCAGCAGGTCATCCCGCAGTGGAGAAGGTACCGGAAGCAGCAGGTCCTCCCGCAGTGGAGAAGGTACCGGAAGTAGCAGGTCATCCCGCACAGGATCAGGTGCTCATAAAGAGCATGGTTATAAAGACAGAGGATTTCATATTGAAAGGGAATCCAAGTTTAAGAAGAGCAGTCCTGTAAAGAGGCATCAGGAACCTCATCGCTCCCATATGGAGGAAGAGGCCTTAAAAGAAAAATCAATGATGCTGGAGGAGTTTGTCTCCGGCAAGGAATACAAACCAATGACCTTCAAGGAATTGGCAGGGTTCCTGCAGGTTCCCAGGGAGTCTAAGCATGAACTGAAGGAGGTTCTGGAGCTAATGGCTTCTAAAGGCAAGCTGATGATGGATGCTCAGGGCCGCTACCGGACACCCGGGGATGAGATTAAGACAGGCATATTC
>JAEZJW010000166.1 GCA_023415595.1 Bacillota bacterium | reverse complement strand
AGAAGGAGCTGGATGAATTTATCTCATATATCACGCAGCCGCCGGTAATGAATGAGGAGCTGGCTGCTATCATAGAACGTGACAGGAGGGAGCTTGGCAAGGACTTCTGCAGAGGCTGCGGATACTGCCTGCCCTGCCCTGTAAATATCGATATCCCAACCTCAGCCAGAATGTCTCTGATGATAAGAAGAGCTCCGGTTTCCGTCTATCTGAATTCGGAATGGCAGGAGAAAATGAAGCGGATCGAGGATTGTATTCATTGTGACAATTGTAAGAGCCACTGCCCCTACGGACTGGATACACCGGCACTCCTTCAGGAGAACTGGGCAGACTACCAGAGCTTCCTTTAGGAGATAGTTACTCAGAAGTATGTGCCTGCACATAGTCCCTCAAAGCGGGACTTTATCCTCGGCAAAAACTAATTCAAAGAGAAAGGCATGTTAAGGTAGCATGTACAATTATAAATTGACCCTCCAGTATGACGGAGGACGGTATAAGGGTTGGCAGAAGCTTGGAGACCATGAAAATACGATTCAGGAGACACTTTCTAGGGTGTTATCCGAGTTTGCCGGAGAGGAGACTGAGGTCATCGGCTGCAGCAGAACAGATGCCGGTGTTCATGCCTTAGGACAGGTCGCCAATGTTAAGCTGAAGAGACGGGTACAGCCCCGTATACTCATGGAATACTTAAATCAGCATCTTCCTCAGGATATCGGCGTCACTGAGGTGATTTCCGTACCGGAGAGCTTCCATGCCAGATACCTGGCGAAGCGCAAGACCTATCTTTATCAGATTTGGAACAGAGAGCATCCCAATCCGTTTCGGAGAAAATACAGTATGCACGTGGTGCAAAGCCTAGAGATAGAAGCAATGAGGGAGGCGGCTGTACATTTTATCGGAGAACATGATTTTACAGCCTTCTCAAATGCGAAATCAGAGAAGAAGTCCATGGTAAGAACAATTTATTCCATAGAGCTGCGTTCTGAGGAGGGAATGCTCTTTCTCAGGATTTGCGGAGATGGCTTTCTCTATAATATGGTTCGGAAGATGGTCGGGGTACTGATAGAAATCGGACTGGGAAAGCTTCCCGCAGGGACAGTCCCGGAGCTTCTTACGGCCGGGGATCGGAGCAGGATCAACGTATTGGCAGAGGCTTGCGGACTGTTTTTGGAAAAAATTGAATACTAGGCCAAGAACAGGGAATATAATATTCAGGCAACGGTTATGGAATAATTGCTGCGTATATGAATTGATAGACACACTAACTGGGTTGAAATAGAAGAATAATGACAGATTGGAATGAGCATAGGATGAATAAGAAAATTACTGTAATCGGCTGTGGCAGATGGGGATCCTTTATTGCCTGGTATCTGAACCGTATTGGACACGAGGTGACGCTTTATGGCAGATCGGATTCAAAGCATATGAAGCAGTTCCTCGACACAATGTCCAATGGTCTGATCACTTTACCGGAGAGTATAGTACTTGAGACAGACCTAGGCAGGGCAGTACAATCGGATATTCTCGTGATATCGGTGAATTCCCAGGGACTGCGAAGTCTGATGCAGGAGCTGAAAGGTTATCACCTGAAGCATCGCTGTTATGTGTTATGCATGAAGGGAATTGAGATTGACACAGGAAAAAGGCTTACGGAAGTGGTATCAGATAATACGGATGGAACAAATACAGTGGCAGTCTGGCTCGGTCCGGGCCATGTTCAAGAATTCTATAACGGAATACCGAACTGTATGGTTATCGATAGTATGGATGCTAAGGTGAAGGAGGAGCTGGTGAGTTCCTTCAGCAGTGATCTGATCCGGTTCTATTATGGGGAGGATCTGCTAGGCAATGAAATTGGCGGAGCTGCTAAAAATGTCATCGGCATCGCCGCAGGAATGCTGGATGGTCTCGGCCTGACCACCCTGAAAGGCGCTCTGATGTCCAGGGGAACCAGAGAAATTGCCAGGCTGATCAAGGCAATGGGAGGTAATGAGCTATCTGCTTATGGTCTATGCCATCTTGGGGATTATGAGGCTACCGTATTCTCACAGTTCAGCCATAACCGCAGGTATGGGGAAATGTTTGTTAAGGGTGAGGATTATACGGAGCTGGCCGAGGGTTATTATACTGTGGCAGCTTTAATGAGGCTCGGAGAACAGTATAGAGTGGACCTTCCAATCTGCAATGCAGTTTACGAGGTGCTATACCGGGATAAGGAAGCGGCGGCTGCCTTGGAACAGTTATTCTTAAGAAGCCTGAAGAAAGAATTCTAAATAGTAAGATAAGAGGATGCTTAACGGAGGCAAAGATCATAGATAGGAAACGGGTCAAAAGGAACTTCATACCGGGATTTTTGCTTGTACTAGTGATCTTAATCTTGGCAGGCTGCAGTTCTTCCTTGTCTGGGACAGAAGTCCGTGAGAAGGCGTCTGCTATGAAGCTGACCGGGAGTCTTCCGGAATCCTCCGAAGAGAATGTTACAGAAGAAAAACAGGGACCCTCCGGGGAGAATGATACTGTGGCACCGCAGGAACCCATTAGAGAGAATGGAACAGCGGCGCAGCAGGAGTTCACTGGGGAGAATGGCCTGAATACAGAAGCAGAGCCTGATCTGAATACAGAGGGAGAATCCAATAAAGAATCGGATGAAATTCCAGAAGACTTAAGAGCAGCACTCCTGGATAAGGAATTGCTTATTGACTGGATACAGGATGCTTCCTATACCTATGCTCTGGTTCATTCGGATGGGAACTCAGAATACGGGGATAAACTTCTGGTCCTTAAGGAAGAGAATGGAGTATTCGTCCGGATCTATGAGAATGATTTCCGGGAATTAATGCCCTGGAAGATAGAGAATGCAGACATCGATGGGGACCTGGAGAAGGAAATATTGGTCGCAGTCCAAAAGACGACCCCCTATGATAAAAAAATAAAGAACAGAATGTTCATCTTTAATTATCACGACGGTGTATTGGTGAAAAAGTGGACCGGATCACAGATTGCGGGAACCTGGCGTGATTTTTACGCAGAGAATCTGGTGGATGCCTCCGGAGAGGAATTAATCTTCCTGGAACAGCTGAAGGAGGGCTCGGAGCGAATTAAGGTCTACTACTGGTTTGATTTTGGTTTCTTCCTGCTGGCGGAAAGCGGAGAATATACGAAGGTGAAGGAACTGACCGTATCCGGAGAAAACAGCTTATTGGTTACTCTTGCGGATGGACGTCAGTTTCAACTAATCATGAAGGACGGCAAGCTTGTTGAGACTTAGAGAGTAACAGAAAGTCTGATTAATATAAACAGCTGTAATAAGGGAGGAGTTATCATGAAACGTATCATTGCTTTGTTACTGTGCCTGTGCCTGATACTGACTGGGTGCCAGAGCCGAAAGGATAAGGAGAAGGAAGATACCTTTGCAGAGGACCAGGAGGAAGAGAAGGACAGGGAGGCTCATGAGAATCAAAAGGATGGGCAGGCGGCGGAGCCTAATAATGGACAGGAGGGTAATAAGGCCGGGGTGCAGCTCCTGAGACTGAATTCAGAATGGACGAAGGTTTCTACGGCAGCAGTCCCCAAGCCGGAGTTCACCGTACCGGAATACAAAGCCAAGGTAGCGCCTTATACGATAAATGAGGATCTGTCCAATATTGAAAATATCAATCAGTTTTCAGGCTTCACGAAGGAGCAAATCAAATCACTGGTTGAGAACGGATTTGTGGTGCTTCCCACGACCACGACCAGGATGCATTATACCTACGATACAAATGTATATCAGGGGGTACCGAATTTTATCACTGCAGATTCCGTACTGCATACCTACCATCAGTTCTATGATAAGTCCCTGACGAATATTGAGGCGTCGTACCTCTATCAGGACCTGGATGGGTTGACGCTTCAGATGCTTAAGAACTCCCTGTTATTGTGGGAGGCTCTGGAGAGCGAGGAGCTGAAAGCCCTGCAGGAGAGAAATATTATCTATTATCTGATCGCCAGAATGCTGATCACGAAGCAGGCTGACAGTAAGGCAGTGTATCCGGAGGATAGTCCGGTAGTGGCTTCGGCTGTTCCGGAGAAGCTGTTTACATTAGCCAATAGCGAGTATTCCCTGATTGCGGAAGCAAGCGGATATACCAGGTCTCCATATCTGGAGTTTAGCTTTGATTATTCCCAGTTCAAGGTCAGAGGGCATTATACGAGGAGCGAAGAGCTGGGAAGATTCTTTAAGACCATGATGTGGTTCGGAACGGTTCCCCTGCCCCTGATGGAGGGAAAGGAGTTCCAGTATGAGAATACGGTTCAGTCACTACTGATGTCCTACGCTACCTTCATGGATCAGGAGGGAAGCTGTCCGGCGGAGCGCTGGTCCCGTATTTATCAGCCGACTGCCCAATACGTCGGGATAGCGGATGATATCGATACCTTTACTATGAATCAGCTCAGAAAATCAGTATTCGGCGATACCGAGAATCCGAATCTGTTCCTGGATCAGAGCTACTATGATAAGCTGAAGCAAGCGGTAGAGGAACTTCCTGAACCGAAGATCCAGGCAAAGCTGGAATTCACAGACACTCCGACCGGAAAACAGTTCCGGTATATGGGCCAGAGATATATCCTGGACAGCTATGTCATGCAGAACCTGACAGAGTCCATCTTAAGACCGAATCCCTCTGCACTGGATGTCATGGGAGTCCTGGGCAGTGATACGGCTGAACAGCTGTTATTTGATCATTATAAGCCACAGAAGGATTGGCCGAAATATACGGAAGTGTATCAGAAGATGAAGGGCGAGGTATCCTCCTACGGACTGGATACCTGGAATGATAATCTGTATAACGGATGGATCTGGTCCATTCAGGAGGCTTTAACCGAGTATGGATATGATTCAGGTATGCCTTTCTTTATGACAACGGATGCCTGGAAATATAAATCCCTGAATACGGCTTTGGGAAGCTATACGGAATTAAAGCATGATACGGTACTGTACGGAAAACAATCTGTTGCTGAGGCCGGTGGTGATATCGAGTATGCGGATTATCACTATGTGGAGCCGAATGTACAGCTCTACGCGAAGCTGCTTTATCTGACGGATCATACAATCAAGGTGCTTACTGAGCAGGGGATGATGAATGAGAAGCTGGCTGAGGGTGCCAAGGAATATAAAGCTCTGCTGGAGCTTCTGATCGTTAGCTCCGTGAAGGAGCTGAACAATGAGATGCTGACCGAGGAAGAGTATCGGCAGCTCCTCTCCTACGGAGGTAAGCTGGAGTGGATCTCCATGCTCTTCCTGGAAGGAATCACAGGCGGCTCCTACTCGGATTGGGATATCACCGACATGCTGGTCACGGATGTAGCAACCAATCAGGGTACTTATGTATCTCTGGGAACCGGTTATTTTGATGACATCTATGTGGTAATCCCCGTGGATGGAAAGCTGTATCTGTCCAGGGGCTCTGTTTATTCCCATTATGAGTTCATCAGTGATACAAGACTGACGGATGAAGAATGGTGGGGGCTGCAGGGCATCGTCATTAATCATGAGGAATACGGAGACTATCCGGAGTATACGGGGCCTTCAGAGAAGCTTCCTGAGCAGCCCTTCTGGACCAAAGAATTCAAAACAGACAGTAATGAGGTCAGTATCACACCCCTTGAAGTAAAATGGGACGATATGGTGGAATAGACTTCTTAGTTATAGTAAACCGGAGCATCAGTACTTATATTTATCCCATCATGGTTGAATAACCATGGGGAAGGAGTACTGCTGCCCCGGTTATCGCATTAAGGAAACCAGATAAGGAAGAAGGAAGGGACAACATGAAACGGCCGTTTAGGACATCTATTCTATTCACGATTATATTCAGCATTTTGCTCCAGATGATTTACATACCGCAGATCTCAGCTGCAGAGGAGACTGATTCCGTTACGATACTCTTCACCCATGACCTACATGGTAATTTTCTGCCCTTTAAGGAGGATAGGGAAGGCGGTGTGAAGCTGCTCGGCGGCTATGCCAGATTGCAGAGTGCGATCCTTGCGGAGAAAGCCATTGACAGTGAAGCCCTGCTTCTGGATGGCGGGGATTATTCCATGGGAACACCATTCCAGACGATATTTGCAAGCACTTCGCCGGAGCTGCGTTTACTGGGAAGGATGGGCTATGATGTGGTCACCCTGGGCAACCACGAATTTGATTACCGCCCGGAGGGCCTGGCAGCTTCCTTAAATTCCGCAGTGGAGAGTGGGGACCCCCTGCCACTGATGGTCCAGGGAAATACCATTTTCCCCGGAGATAAGGAAGGCAATTTAAATGCTTCCCTCACAGCTTTGAAACAGGCCATGGATCACTATGGCGTGAAGGAATATACCGTGCTCACCAGAAAGGGGATTAAAATCGGTATCTTTGGTCTCATGGGGAAGGATGCTGCCGACCGTGCACCAATGTCGGAGGTCGTTTTCGAGGATGAGATAAAGCATGCCAAGCGAATTGTTAAGACCCTGACGGAGCAGGAGAAGGTGGACCTGATCCTATGCCTCTCCCATACCGGAACCTCTGAGAATAAGAAGAGCTCCGAGGATGAGAAGCTGGCGAAGGAGGTTCCGCAGATTGATGTTATCATCAGCGGACACACCCATACGAAGCTGTCAGAGCCTATTGTTATTGGGGATACTATCATCGGCTCCAGCGAGGAATATGGTAAGAATCTCGGTGTCCTTAAGCTATCCAGACAGAGTAATTCAACTTGGAAACCGGATCGATACGAGTTAATTCCGATCGATGACAGTCTTACGGACAATGAGGAGGTAGCAGGTCTGGTCTCGGACTATAAGCAAATTGTCCAATCGGAGTACTTTGATAAGTTTGGTTTAAAGTATGATGAAGTGGTTGCCGCTTCACCCTTCAATTTCCCTACTCAGGATGAGACGGAGGACAACCATGCGGAATCACCCTTGGGGAACCTGATCAGTGATGCTTATCTCTATGCGGTGAAGCAGGCAGAGGGTGACGATTATATACCGGTGGATGTAACTATCGTTCCCGCAGGTACCATCCGTGGTTCCTTTTTTGAGGGAGAGATTACAACGGCGGATGCCTTCAGTGTCAGCTCCTTAGGAATCGGAGCGGACAAGATGCCCGGGTATCCCTTGATTTCTGTGTACCTGACAGGGAAAGAGCTAAAGACTGTTGCCGAGGTGGACGCTTCTGTTGCTCCGATTATGACTGACGCTCAGCTGTTCCTCTATGGGATCAAATATACCTTCAACCCGAACCGGTTGATTTTTAATAAAGTAACCGACTGCTCCCTGGTACGTCCGGAGCAGCTGACGGACCCTATTACAGAGGATAAACTTGAGAATATAGAGGATGGTAAGCTGTACCGCGTCGTAGCCGGACTATATTCCGCGCAGATGCTCTCCGTGGTGGGAGAGAAATCCTTCGGACTGCTGAAGCTGCAGCCGAAGACGAAGGAAGGAAAGCCGGTAACGGATTTTGAAGCACAGATTATTTATAACACTGACGGGAATAATAGAACAGAGCTGAAGGAATGGGCGGCAGTAGTATCCTATCTGAAATCCTTCGAGCCTGTGAATGGAGTTCCCACAGTTCCCTCCTATTATAACGAGTTTCAAGGCCGCAAGGTGGTTGATGATAATAAGAGCATTCTGGCAAGGATATCCCATCCCAACCTGATCGCTTTAGCGGTGTATGGGATTGTGCTGCTGCTTACTGCTGTTCTTATCCTGCTAGTAAGAATGATCGTAAGAAGGATACGAAAGAAGAGAAGGAACGGAGGCAGATGATGGAGGGACAAATAAGAGAATACCGATTGGAAGACATCCCTGCAATGATGGAGATTTGGAATACAGTAATTCTGGAAGGAAACGCCTTCCCCCAGCTGAATGAACTGGATGAGGAAGGAGCGAAGGCTCTCTTTGCGGCTCAGTCCTATACCGGAGTTGCAGTGGAGGAGGGGGAGGTCCTTGGGCTCTATATCCTGCATCCGAATAATGTCGGGCGATGTTCCCATATCGCCAATGCCTCCTATGCAATCAGAAAGGAATGCCGCGGTAAGGGAATCGGAGAGGTTCTGGTTCGGGACAGCCTGAAGAAAGGACGTGAACTGGGCTTTCAACGGATGCAGTTCAATGCGGTTGTCAGTACAAATCATGGAGCGATCCACCTGTATGAGAAGATCGGCTTCCATCGTCTGGGCATGATCCCCGGAGGCTTCCTCTTAGGGGATGGGACCTACTCCGATATCATCCTTTACTGGATCGAGCTCTAAACCGGTGTAAGCGATATAAATCGCTACCTAGTAAAACAACGATATAACAGGAGTATTATGTACTGAGCACCTGTAGTGATATACTGGATTACATATTTTATAGTTGCCGTCACCGGGAACCTAATGGATATGAAAGTTTAGAGAAAGGCCGGTAAATGTTTATGATCATCGGAGCAGTCAGAGTAACGATCCATGTGCCCTGGGTACATTCCCTGAAGGAGAAACGCATGGTTGTTAAGAGTCTGTGTGCAAAGGTAAGGAATAAATTTAATGCCTCTATTGCTGAGGTGGATGCGCAGGATGTCCATCAGACCATCATACTCGGATTTGCCTGTGTTACTTCGGATTCGGCTCATGCGGACAGCATCTGTGACACGATCATTAATTTTATTGAAGGTAATACGGAGGGGAGCATTCAGGAGATAGAACGGGAGATACTGTAGCTACAGCTTGGCAGTAAAGTGATCTGCTGTATTGCACCGCTCCGGTGGATATGCTGTAGATACTTAAATGGGTTATGAGTTCACTGTTATAATATAAATGATACACTGGGGGAGAAGAATGGAAGCGGTTATAATTACGAAGGAGCAGGCAAGAAAGTTCCTGTTACGGAAACAGGGCTTATTGGGAGAGTACCGTTTTCGGGGCAAGGAAGGTATCCTGGAATATATCCGTCAGGCAGGCTGCATTCAATTTGACCCGATTGATGTCTGCGGCAAGAATGCCGAGCTGGTCCTGCAATCCAGGATTCAGGGGTTTACCAAGGAGATGCTCTATGAGCTACTTTATGAAGACCGTCAGCTGATAGACTATTTTGATAAGAATCTTGCCATACTTCCTGTCACTGACTGGAAGTATTTCGAACGGATCAGAGAGGCTTATCGGAATAACAGCAGGGGCCGTGAGGAGGTAGAACGGGTAGAGGCTGCCATTAAAGAGGCAATCGCAGAGAAAGGACCTGTCAGCTCCAAGGACCTGGAGATGAAGGAGAAGGTGGACTGGTATTGGAGCAGTACGAATCTGTCCAGAGCCGCCCTGGAGACCCTGTATTTTAGGGGTGAGCTGATCATCCATCATAAGAAGGGAACGAACAAATACTATGCCCTGGCTAAGGATTATCTGCCGAAGGAGGTACTGGAAGCACCGGACCCCTTCCCGGAGGAGCTGGAACATCTCAAATGGAGGGTTCTCAGAAGGATATCGGCAGTAGGACTTATGTGGAACAAGCCTTCGGATGCCTGGCTGGCGATCTGGGATTTGAAAGCAGAACAGCGGAATGAGGTCTTTGCATCCCTGCTTATGGAAGGAAAGATAAAGGAAGTAAGAGTGGAGGGACTGAAAGAGCCGCTTTATTATCTGGCAGAGGATTTCCCGATCCTGGAAGAGGTGATGCAGACATCCATGGAGGAAACTGTCTATCAGCCCAGGACAGAGCTGATCGCAGCCTTGGATAATATGTTATGGGATCGGAAGTTGATTAAGGCTTTATTCGACTTTGATTACAAATGGGAGATCTATACCCCGGCAGAGCAGAGAAAGTACGGATACTATGTACTTCCGCTTCTGTCCGGTGAGAAGTTCATAGGCAGGGCGGAGTTGGTCTGTGACAGGAAGAGTAAGACCCTGCAGGTGAAGCAGCTGTGGTTTGAGGATAGTGTCCGGGTAAATACCAAGCTTAAGAAGGAGATACAAAAATGCTTTCTGCGGTTTCAAAGGTTTCATGGTTTGAAAACTATAGTATATTCCGGGGAATGCAGCTTGAAATAATTAAGAAAATACAGCCGTCATTGCATTAGGCCGCAGCTGCCTGTATTAGACTTAAGGCCGGGAAAAAACCACTGATATATGATTGTAATCTAAGTTGACAATATTTAGTAAATAATATAAAATATAGTTAACTTGGACATACTATGATAGAAAAGGTGGTGAAACAAGCATGGGAGATACTAATCCGAAGAAGGCTCCGAAAAAGAAAGCGAATGCCGGCAGCAAGGCGCCTGCACAGGCTAGCGCATCAGCAGCTGCAACAACAAAGAAAAAATAGTCAATGCAATGAGAAATTCCCTCAATCAGCAGGACCTGCCGGAGGGAATTTTTCACTGACTAGGATTATATATGTGAAAGCTGAATTGAAGGAATATCATCATGGGCTGAACTAGATCCTTGCGATCATCAGACTGCTGGAGGAGTAGCGTTTCAGTCCCCGATAAAAGATGGCGAAGGCTAGAAGCACCATGACCACTGTGGTACCTAATACAATTAGCCCCTGCACCGGATGGAAGTGTAGGATTACCTTCAGGGGCAGATAATTGATCAGACCAACTGGAATCAGGGTATATAGGATCAATCTTACACCGTTCTTGAAGATTCCGTCAGGGTAGGTAGAAAAATGAATGACAGCAGAGTTTAGATTGTTTGCCACCATATCACCTCTTACGATCCAGAAGGAGATGCTTCCGACGATAACTGCAAAGGCCGTCATGATAATAGCACCAAGTACGGACATGATCGTAAAGACGAGCAAGCCGGAAAGGCTGAAATTAAAGATACAGAGAACCAGAAAGCCGTAGATCAGATCCCCGATCGCAGAGGAATTGGTTCCTGAGGAGATTACCCCCAGCAGAACATTTTTCGGTTGTACCAGAAAGGCATCCAATTTTCCGTTCATAATCAGCTCGGGCAGTTCGTAGACCCGATGGAAGAAGATATGGGATAGTCCGAAGGTACTGGCAGCCAAACCCCACAGGGTCAGAACCTCGCGAAAACCATATCCGCCGATATCCTCTTTTAATTGGAACAGAATGACCCACTGGATGATAAAGGTCGCATTATTTAAGACCATAAACAGGACATTCATCAGGAAGGTGACATGGTTGGTCATTTCTCTCATAATATTATATTTTACTGACAGTAATAATACTCTGGTTTGATTCTTAACCCCCGTTAACATTGATCTTCTTCACTCCTCTCCGATAAAGTCCCATCAATAACAGGAACGATAAGACTAAATAAATTCCTTGTGCCAGTAGTACCTGCAGAAACATTGACATGTTAAAATCTATGACCAGCTTAGCAGGACCGTAAGTAAAGACGTAAATCGGGGTACATCTGATGACCGGCTGTGCCCAGGCAGGAAACATCTCCACCGGGAACAGGATACCCAGGACCAGTATCATTTTGGTATAAATCCAATGGAGTGGTGTTGCATCCTCGATCCAGAAGGATAGAACCGAAATGCTCATCGTCAGGAAAATATTAATCAGTGTACCGGCCAGAAATACGAAACTGATCAGGGGCAGAAAATTAAGAGAAAAGTCCGGCAGGCTTCCGATGTACAGAGTTCCGATCAGCAATCCGGCTCCGAGATAAAGGAAGAACTTGATCATGATTTCTCCGAGGTTCCTCGTAATCATATACAGGATATAATGATAGGGCTTATTGATGACATAGGCAATCGATCCGCTCTTGATATCATTGCTGATCTGCGAAGTAATTGCGTTATTCCTCGTTCCGAACCATACGGTTTCGGTCAGGATCACATACCAGATCATCTGCTTCATGGAATAACCATTGATCAGCTGTTCCGGGTCGGAATAGACATATTGCCACAGGTTCAGGAATACGAAGAGAACAACAAAGAACATCAGATAACCCATAATAATATTCAATACATACTGCAGGCTCTCCATCAGAGTGGTTTTAAAAACAAAGAGATATTTCCTCATTGTGATTAACACCTCCCTTCCTTATAAATCTCAGTAATGATGTTCTCCAGAGGGACATTCGAGATATTGATGTCAATAATTTGATCTGCTTCAATCAACTTCATCGCATCACTGATACTTTTCTTCGTGATATCCACTTCCAGCTTCAGATTACTACCCTTGCTCTTTACTATAGTAATTCCATCCTCCCCGGTCAGATCCATGGGCTCCTTCAATTTAACTTCTACCAGCTTCTTGTTCAGGTAGTGGTATTTCAGATTTTCCATCGAATCGTCCATGACAATTTTACCGTGGTTAACGATGATGATTCTCTTACACAGCTTCTCGATATCCCCGACATCATGGCTGGTCAGAAATACCGTAGTCTGAAATTCCTTATTCATCTTTTTAATCAGCGTTCTTATGTTTTCTTTTACCACCGGATCCAACCCTATGGTCGGTTCATCCAGAAACAGAACCTCCGGCTCATGGATTAGGGAAGCTGCGATTTCACAGCGGATTCTCTGCCCCAGAGAAAGATTACGAACCGGAGTATTCATAATTTCCTCCAGTTCGAATATCGATGTCAGGTTCTCAATTCTCTCCTCAATCTTATGGTCAGGAAGGTCATAGATGGCTCCGAAGAATTTGAAGTTATCATAGGGAGTCAGATGGGTCCATAGCTGTTCCTTCTGACCGAATACAGTCCCTATCTGATAGGCCAACTTCTTCCTGTGGTCTGTCGGGCTGATGCCAAGTACGGATACCTCCCCGGCATTTGGATACAGGATACCGGTCAGCATTTTAATGGTGGTACTTTTTCCTGCCCCATTCGGTCCGATGAAGGCAAGGATTTCCCCCTTCTGGACAGAGAAACTGATATGGTCCACAGCTGTAATTTCCTTATACCTTGGATGGAATATGGATATTAAGCTTCCCTTCAGCCCCTTATCTTTTACCTTTACCCTGAACTTCTTAGACAAATTGGTTACCTTGATCGCTTCCACTTTCGTTCCTCCCCGATCCCCTCTCTGGGAAATTCTCCCTTAGAGGGTAAATTTCGGAATAGTATAGCATAGATGAATCTGAGGCGCAAGCAATATTTTTTGAAAATATACTTTTTCTAAGGAAGAATTCAGGCAATTGTCTATGAGGCGTGTTCTTCCAGTTGACAGTTTTTGGTTCAGCACTTACAATAATAAAAAATGTAAAAGGGAGTGACGGCTCGGATGCGCATTTCATCCTTATTCGAACGGAAAAAGACAGTTCTGTCCTTCGAGGTGTTTCCGCCAAAGAAGACCAGTCCGATTGAGACCATATACAATACTTTAGAGGAGCTGAAGGGGCTGAAGCCTGATTTTATCAGTGTCACCTATGGAGCAGGAGGAAATGCCGGGGATACTGCCACCAGCGATATTGCTCACGCGATAAAGCATCAGTATGGAATAGAGCCCCTTGCTCACTTAACCTGTGTGAACGATAGGAAGCAGGAGATCTCTCAGGTGCTTGACCGACTGGAGAATAGCGGGATAGAGAACATCCTCGCTTTACGCGGGGACATTAATCCGAATATTACACCGAAAAATGAATTTATGTATGCCTGTGAACTGGTGGAATTCATCAGGGATAGGGGAGGCTTTCATCTCTCCGGAGCCTGCTATCCTGAGGGGCATATCAATGCCTTAAGTTTAGAGGAGGACATCCTGAACCTGAAGAAAAAGGTGGATGCGGGAGTAGAGCATCTGATCTCACAGCTGTTTTTTGATAATTCCTATTTTTATTCCTTTATCGACCGGGCCAGAGAGGCAGGAATTACAGTTCCCATAGAGGCGGGTATTATGCCGGTTACGAATAAAGCCCAGATTGAGCGGATGGTCACCCTGTGCGGAGCCAGCCTGCCATCTAAATTTGCGAAGATGATGCAGCGCTTTGAGCATTCCCCGGAAGCTTTACGGGATGCAGGTATTGCTTATGCAATCGACCAGATTGTGGATCTGATCTCCCAGGGGGTGGAGGGCATCCATCTCTATACGATGAATAACCCATATATCGCCAGAAAAATCAGTGAAAGTATCTCGGGTATGATACAGGTATAAGTACAATGCATCCTACTGATTCGGTACTGAATTTCCGGAGGAAGCAGAACTGAAGCGGTGGTATGACTCACCTGAATACCGGACAATCCTGGAATACAGACTGAGGTCCGCTGAGTGTAATACTCTGATGGTAAGAGGTTTAACGACATAAAATGCTTTTGTTTTACAAAATGATTGCTTTCTACTGTTTTATACCCTAGAATATAGGTATAAAATACCACGATTCTTGAACCGAAGACAGGTGGCTTAAGGATATGGGTATATGGGTGGAGGGTGCAGCATGGTTGAAATCAGAGAAGTTACTTCTAGGAAGGACCGAAGGATTTTTGCTTCTTTTCATGAAAGAATGTATAGGGAGGTACCTCAGGCAATACCTGATATGATTTCGGATGAATTAAATAACTTCAATCCGAAGAAGAATCCGGCCTATGGATATTGCAGCTCAAGACAGTTTCTGGCTTATAAGGACGGAAGATGCGTCGGAAGAATTGCCGGTATCATCAGTCATGCAGCTAATCAGAAATGGAATACAAGTAGAATCCGTTTCTCACGGGTGGACTTTATTGATGACAAGGAAGTATCTGCAGCATTATTTAAGGCGGTGGAGGATTGGGGACGAACGGAAGGACTGACAGAGATTCATGGCCCGATCGGCTTCAGTGACATGGATCAGGAGGGTATGCTGATCGAAGGCTTCGATCAGGAGGGAATGTTCATCACGATCTATAACCATCCTTATTATGTGGAGCATTTGACAGAACTGGGATTTGTCAAGGATGTGGATTGGCTGGAATATAAGGTGAAGCTTCCGGAAACGGTAAATAATAAGCTGAATGCTTTATCCGAGGCGGTCCTGCGGAAATTTCATATTACCCTGGTGGAGCCGAAGAGCCGGGAGGAGATTAAGCCTTACATATCAAAGGTTTTGAACCTATTAAATGAATGCTACCAGAATTTATATGGGACCGTAGAATTGTCAGATGCCCAGATCGATAAATATTACAATCAGTTTATACTGCTCATTAATCCGGCGTATGTTAAGCTTCTGGAGGATGAGGATAAGAATCTGATCGGCTTTGGTCTGGCGATGCCCTCCATGAACAGGGCAGCGAAGAAGAGTAAAGGCAGGTTGTTACCTTTCGGATGGTATCGGATGCTCCGGGCTCCCCATGCGAAGGCAGAGGTTCTCGACCTGTATCTGGTCGGCGTAGTATCAAGGATGCAGAATAAGGGCTTGACAGCGGTATTGCTTAATTCTATGACGGAAACCGCAAGAGCAAACGGAATCAAATACGCAGAGACCGGACCCGAGCTGGAGCATAATTCCCAGGTACAGTCTCTATGGAAGCATTATGAAACAGAACAGCATAAGCGCAGACGTTGCTGGATCAAGCAGCTATAAGCGTTCAGTGAATAGAAGAACATAAATAATATTGGATCAACAGGCGGTTAAGCCAAAACAAGACGGTTTTGGCTTAACCGCCTTTTCAGTGTGCGCCTGACGGGCGCACGTTGCATCTTTTGGCTTATGCAGAGAGAAGTACCGGGGATGAAAACGGGTTTTATATGTTTAAAGATAGCATTCCGAGGGGCATGGAAATATTAGACAAGTAGGGGAAATTATTGTATAATATCAGTTAACAAATTCTTATAGGAGGGAATGTTATGAATAAATTATCCAAGGATTTTCTTAAAGACAACGAGGTACTCTTTGTGGGCTATTCATCGAGAAATAAGGCATACAGTAACAGCATATATCAGGCATTAACGAACCATGGCTTTAAGGTTTATCCATTTAACACGAAGGAAAGTGCTTCCTACGATATTAAGGTATACCGGAAGTTTAGCGAGCTCCCTGTTATGCCGAAGAGTGCTTTTCTCCTGCTGAATAAGGATAATACGGCGAAAGCAGTACGTATGCTGGCCGATCAGGGTGTGAAGAGGATACTGTTCTATAATGCAAAGAGTGCAGACGAAGAAACAAGAGAATTATGTGAGAAAAACGGAATAGAGATGGCTGCAGGCTGCCCGATGATGATTTATGGTAAGGGCCTTCATAAATTCCACGGTCTGCTCGCCGGAGTAAAATAATGAATACCTTCCCATTAATAAGGACGAAATGGTCGAATGAACACATGATGGCCGCTGTTTTCCTGGCAGTGGTGGCATATCATATTCCTATATGGAGGATAGCTTCCTCTGAAATAGCAGTATTTCTGCTGCTGGTTTCGGCAGGGATGCTGGTGGATGTTATAGCTAATATCCTGAGATTTAAAAGGCTATGGTGCTCGGTCTCCGCTGCGGTAACGGCAGGGATCCTTAGTGCGCTGACCTTTGGTGTGCCTCTATGGGGTCGATTGCTCGGAGTATTGATTGCGTTGATATTCGGGAAACAGGTCTGGGGAGGAACGGGTAAGAATCCTCTGAACCCGGGTCTAGTCGGTTTACTGCCGCTTCTGTTTATGTTCCACTTCAACCTGCCGTTTTTCCCTAATTCCTGGTTGCTGTTACCGGGTGCGATCTTAAGCCTACCCTTTCTGCTGATCAGACCTTATACTGGAATTGGCTATTTGGTTGGTACTGGTGCAGTCATGCTTCAATATGGTTTTAACCCAAAAGAGATACTGATCAGCGGAAGCGTATTCTTCGCCTGTCTTGTGGTAACAGATCCTGTTACAATCACAAGAGAACCCTTCATCGGTATGACCGGCGGTTTCCTGGCAGGCTTTGCGGGATTGTATTTCCTTGGTTCGCCGCTTTATGCGGTATCAAGTATTCTTGCCTTCAATCTCCTTTCTTATGGGATTGAAAGGGGCAGGGGAAAGGCAGAGCCGGAGCAGCTAAGATTGACAAAATTGAAGCTTCCCAAAATCTACACCCATTCCGGACTGAATTCGCAGCTTTTAGATCTGACCAGTGAAGCTGTCAGACTTCAATGCCAGAAGGAATTTGCCTCTGAGGAGGTATTGAACAGGATCAGGGCTGCCGAGGTGTTCGGCATGGGCGGTGCGGGTTTTGATACGTACCGGAAGCTGCTGACGGTGATTGACTCCAAGGCGGAGGAAAAGTATTTTATACTGAACGGGGTGGAATGTGATCCTGGCTTACTCCATGACCGATGGCTGCTAAGGAATTTTTCAGAGGCAATCTGGTCCGGCATGAAGCTGATCCAGGCCTGTGCTGAATTTAAGGAAGTAATTCTTACGGTGAAAGAGCCGGACACAATTATGCTGCCTGAGAATCTGAAGCTTTGTCAGGTAGCCTCCCGGTATCCTGCCGGTGCGGAGAAGCTTCTGATCTCAGAGGTACTTCGTAAAGATTTGTCACGGGAACAGATCCCTGCGGAATGTGGGGTTCTGGTCTTGAATGTACAGACAGTGTATTCCGTCTATGAAGCGGTCCTGGGGAATAGGAAAGCAGATACCCGCTTTCTCACTGTGGCTAATCTTAGAATTCCCGAAGCAAGAGTTGCCAGGGTGAAACTTGGCATGAAGGTTCATGAGATCCTTCAGGCAGCTTATCCCGGCTCAGGTACTGCTTTTGCCGGAGGGGGATTGATGCAGGCTTATACGGCAGAGGATGAGACGGTTGTTGACCGGAACGTGAACTTTATAGTGGCTGCTCCGTTCCCGAAGTATAAGGAATCTCCCCAATGCTCCGGCTGTGGAGTCTGTGCGGACAATTGCCCTGCCGGGCTCGCAGTCAATCGCATTGCTGATCTGGTGGAGGCAGGAAAGAAGAAGGAAGCAGCAGGTTATCATCCCGAAGCCTGTATCAGCTGCGGCAGCTGTAGTTATTCCTGTCTGGCAGGCAGGAACCTCTCGCTTAGAGTGAAGGAAGCGAAGACAGCTGTCCTGGAGCAACATAATTGAATGAGATGTAGTTCGATAAGAGAATCATGAAGATGTTGCTGATCGAGATAAGCAATGTTGGTCAGGGATTTTAATCAATCGTATTATTTTTTACACTTTGGACATATTAACTACGAAATTATGTGGAAAATGGAGGGTTACTATGTCTGAATCTGTATTAGAAAAACCAGAAGGCCGTGTCAGTTATCATGATTCAGTGGAAGAAATGTTGATCAGGATAAGGGACGACGGCCTTTCCAGTGTCTTCTCCCGTTGGGATGAGCAGGAGAAGATACGTTGCAAATACTGCCTCCAGGGTATGAGCTGTTGGCTGTGCACGCAGGGACCCTGCCGAATCAGTGAAAAGGCGGGTGCTGTGAAGGGAGTTTGCGGTATTGACCCGGATGCAATGGCAATGCGGAATATGCTCATCCGAAACATCATGGGTGCGGCAACCTATGGACATCACGCCTTTGAAGCCTTTAGAACCCTGAAAGCCACCGGCGAAGGGAAGACCTCCTTTCAGATCAAGGATATCGATAAGCTAAAATGGATGTGTGAGAAGACCGGTATTGATACAAACCAGGATACGAATCAGCTGGCAATCCAGCTGGCAGAGCTTCTCGACCGGGAGATGAAGATCAGCCCGGACGAAGAGAGCCTTATGGTGGAGGTATTTGCCCCCAAGAAGAGGAAACAGCTATGGAGGGATCTGCATCTGTATCCGTCCGGTGTTCAGCATGAGGTGGAGAACAGCATCGCCAGCTGTCTGACCAATGTGGACGGTGATTATGTATCCCTGGCGAAGAAAGCCTTAAGACTGGGACTTGCCACCATCTATTCCGCTCAGATCGGACTGGAAATGACACAGGATATCCTGTTTGGAACACCGATGCCCCATGAGGTGGATGTGGACCTGGGTATAATGGACCCGGACTATGTGAATATTGCCTTTAATGGGCATCAGCCCTGGGTTGGTGTGGCCACACTTCAGAAGGCAAAGCTGCCGGAGTACCAGGAGATGGCGAAGAAAGCAGGAGCGAAGGGGATTCATATCGTAGGTTCCATCGAGACAGGACAGGAGCTTCTGCAGCGGTTTGAGGTGGATGAGGTCTTCGTCGGACTGATGGGCAACTGGCTGGCCATTGAACCGTTCCTGGCAACCGGTACGGTAGATGCGCTAGTCATGGAGGAGAACTGTTCCCCGCCCGCCATGGATCAATATGCAGAGAAATATCAGGTAGCTTTGATTAGTGTCAGTACGATCATAGCGGTACCCGGACAAGAGCATGCGATGCCGTATTATCCTGCGAAGGTGGATGAGATGGCAGATCAGTGTATAGAAATTGCAATTAATAACTTCAAGAAGCGGCATGGAAAGATTAAGCCGATGGTACCTAACTATGTAACGAAGGCCATCGCTGGTTTCTCAACGGAGGCTGTGCTTAAGGCGATCGGAAATGACCTGAGTAATCTGGTAAATGTTATAGCGAATGGACAGATCAAGGGTGTCGTTGCACTGGCGAACTGCTCCACCTTAAGGAACGGTCCGCAGGATTGGAATACCGTAAATCTGACGAAACAGCTGATCAAACGGGATATCCTGGTCGTAGCCGGTGGCTGCGGAAACCACGGCTTGGAGGTAGCAGGAATGTGTAATCTGGATGCTATCAGCCAGGCCGGAGAGGGACTGCAGGGAGTATGCAAGGCACTTGGAATTCCTCCGGTATTAAGCTTTGGTACCTGCACCGATACGGGACGGATCTCTATGCTAGTTACTGCTCTGGCAGACCATCTGGACGCAGATATCTCGGACCTGCCGATTGCGGTAACCGCACCGGAATGGATGGAGCAGAAGGCAACGATCGATGGCCTGTTTGCGGTTGCTTACGGTGCCTATACCCATCTATCACCTACTCCCTTCATCACAGGAGCACCCAGACTTGTGAAGCTGCTGACTGAGGATGTGGAGAAGCTGACCGGCGGTGTCATAGCCTTAGGTGATGACCCGATCGAGGTCGCTAACGGGATTGAGGCACATATCCTGAAGAAACGGCAGAAGCTTGGATTGAAATAATAATAAGAAACAGGAAAGATTCGGATCACTAACTGCAATATAAAGGGGCGATTTCGATATTTGCCTTTCTTTACTGCAAATAAGAAACCTCCCCTTCTAACCAATAGGATCTTAATTATATCAGTGAATAGACGTCATATTCTTTGTCAAAATGATAACCAAGCTTCTCGGCTAAGGCTACCGATTCCGGATTAGCGGCTTCCCACTCGGGATAGAGATTACGCTCCAGACATTCCATAATCAATCTTGCGGCACAGGCTGCAGCCAGTCCCTTTCTTCTGTGTTCCTCCAGAGTTCCGATGGTGATCGGAATTCTATCTTCTACTGCTACATAGGAGGATGCGATACAGACGATTTGTCCCTCCCATTTTATGATGTAGCCCAATCCGTTCTCCGCAAAATCCTCATAGGACTTGAAAAAACAACAGCCATCGGCAGTCCAGGGGATATTAAGCACCTCCCAAAAGTCCTCTTCCTTGATACGCTCGATTTCATATTCAGGGCTTAAGCGGTGAATCAGCTTCTCTAAATTATTTGGATCAAAATTCTCCCGTTCACGCTGAATGGCATATCTTTTGAAACTGAAGATCTTATCCTTCATTTCTGTATTAAGAAACCTAATCCACTCCGGACTGCCTATAATAAGCTTGTATCTTCCATGTTCTTCAAGCAGGTTCTCGAGCTCAGCCGGGTGCTTGACCTTACCCAGCAGATAACAGAAATCAGCAGCCAGGATCATCGCTTCCTCCGGCAGATCTTTCTGATCCACCCAGGCGGAGCAATCCTTTCCTCCGTCCAGGAACCATAGCAGCATAGTATCATCTTCTCTCGTGGAGCAAAGGTCTTTCAGAATATAACGTTCAGTATCGCTAATTTTTATCATAAGGGTTCTCTCCTTCTATATGGGATTTATATCATGTTCAGAGCTTTTATGTATTATCAGGTATTGTACTATAGAAACCCAAAATAATCCAGGTAATTTTAGAGATCTCTCTTCCGGGAGATGGATACATTAACAAAGGTGTGTGGTATAATAATCCTATAGATATTTCAAATTTGGTTATCCGCTTTGAACAGTATCTGCCGAGTATATAAAATTAATAGATAGGTAACAATCATCTGATAATATATGATAAGGTAACAAGCATCTGGCAATAAATCATCAAAAGGAGGAAGTCCATGTTTACTATAGGCGCCCATCTGTCAATCTCGAAAGGATATGAGGTAATCGGAAGGGAAGCAGTCAGTATCGGAGCGAATACCTTCCAGTTCTTTACCCGTAATCCGAGGGGCAGCAGAGCGAAAGCGATTGATCCGGAGGATGTCAGGGCTTATCTTGACTTCGCTGTCCAGCATGGAATCGGTAAGATCCTGGCCCATGCCCCCTATACCCTAAATCCCTGCTCAGGGGAAGAACGTACCCGGGAATTTGCCCTGGAGGTGATGGAGGATGATCTGAAAAGACTGGAGTATCTGCCGGGAAATTATTATAATTTCCATCCCGGAAGCCATGTGGGACAGGGAATAGAAGCAGGGATACCCTATATAGTGAATACACTGAATACCATCATGAAGCCGGAACAGACGACAATCCTCCTGCTTGAGACCATGGCGGGCAAGGGCTCTGAAATCGGGCGGACCTTTGAGGAGCTGAAGCAGATCCTGGAAGGAGCACATTTCCCGGATCGATTGGGAGTATGTCTGGATACCTGCCATATTTATGATGCCGGTTATGATCTCGTAAATGACCTTGATGGAGTACTTCGGGAGTTTGATAGCATCATCGGATTGGAAAAGTTATATGCGATCCACCTAAATGACAGCAAGAATCCCATGTCGAGCGGTAAGGACCGTCACGAGAAGCTCGGGGAGGGAGTCCTTGGCTGGAGCACCTTTGAAAAGATTATCAATCACCCGAAGCTGAGAAACCGTATCTTCTGTCTGGAGACACCGAATGAACCGGAGGGGTACGCAGAGGAGATCGCAAAACTGAAAGAGTTATATCGTGAATAGAGGAGTCCGGATTGCTCCACAGAAGATCACTGAGTTGTATCGGCAGAATACTATACCGCCCGCAGGCAATATGCACGGGCGGATTTTTATTCTTGACAGGTGAATCAGTGGTCTTGATCCTCTTACTTGCCAGTTTGAAATCATTGATCACAAACTGGTGTAAGAGTGTCTAGCCGCTTAGGCTTATATCAAATTAATAAAGAATCTGAGGGAAGTTACATAAACTGGTTGACATTCTTAGACTATTGTAATAGTATAGTGTTATACTATTACAATAGTCTAAGAGGAGATCCTATGGAAAATATAAAGTTGTTTGACAGTGAACTTAAGGTAATGGAAGTAATTTGGGAGAAGGAGCCGATCTCTGCGAAGGAAGTCAGTCTTCTGTTGGGTGACAGGATTGGTTGGAATAAGAATACTACCTATACGATACTTAAGAAGCTGGTGGAGAAGGAGCTGGTGGATCGGAAGGATCCTAACTTCATCTGTACCTCAAGAGTAAAAAGAGAGGAAGTCCAACGGGCAGAGACCAATAGTCTGATAGAACGCCTCTATCAGGGTTCGAAGAAGAGGTTTTTCGCAGCCTTCCTGCAGAATGAGAAGCTGACTAAGGAGGAACTGCAGGAACTGAAGGATATGATAGAGAAACACGGAGAATAAGAAGAAGTGATATAAGCTTCATGAATAGACTGAAAGAATAAATTTAAAGGAAAGCTAAAGAACTAAAGGGAAGCTGATAGTGATTTCGCTGCCAGAGGCAGCTGGGAGGTAATATGCTTCATGAGATATTTTATTGGATTTTAAATATGAGTATTTTGGGAACATTTTATGGAATACTGCTGTATTCCCTTAGGATTATGAAGGGTTTTCCGCGCTTCGGCAGCTATGCTCTGTGGTCAGTGGTATTCCTAAGGTTAATCTGCCCTGTCGGTTTCTCAAGCAGATACAGCCTATTAAGCCTGCTATCCGGTGCCTTCTCCCGGACCTTCACTAAGTCGGTAACTGTCTCTGAGGAATTCGGGCAGGATCGTTTACAATTGACTCTGTCAAATTCGATTAGGGCTGCATCGGATTATCAACCCATTACTTATAAGACCAATATTCTGGAGGACTTCTTTAAAGTGGCTTCGGTCATCTGGATCATTCTTGCGGCGGCGGGAATACTGACCTGCGTTGTATTATACCTGCTCTCCGTATCGGAGCTTAAGAAGGCAGTTCACTTAAAAGGGAATCTCTACACCGGAGCTATGGTAGCCACACCGATCGTATACGGAATAAGAAAGCCCAAAATAGTTCTGCCCATCGAGGGTTACCAGGAGTGTCCTGAGAAGGTTTTGCTGGGGGAAGACCTCGAGCAGGTGCTTCTCCACGAGAAAATCCATATCAGGAGGAGGGACAATCTCTGGAGAATGGCAGCGATTCTGACAGCCTGTATCCATTGGTTCAACCCTTTTGTTTGGTTCTTCCTGAAGAGCTTCTTTCATGACTGCGAACTGGCCTGCGATGCTAAGGCAGTGAAACATATGAAACCGGAGGAGCGTAAGGATTATGCCAAGGCACTGCTTGCCTATGGCTCCGGGGATAGGACCTTATTCTCCTCGGCCTTCGGAAGTGGTATCGTTAAGGTCCGGATCCGTTCCGTCCTGACCTACAGGAAACTGACAGTTTTCTCATCCATCTGCTTTTTACTGATGGCAGTCCTGGCTGCATTTCTGTTAATGACTAACCAGGCAGGGTAGCATTGTTCTAAGGAAGTCAGAACCAGATTTCCTTAAGGAGGATTGATTATGAAGTTAAGACATGAAAAGGGACTATGTTTGTTTACCTCAGCACTATTTGCGTTTTATCTCATCATTGGAATACTCTTGACCAGCTGCGGAGTGAAAGAGAGTGACCAAGCAAATGGGATATCCCAAGCATCAGAATCCGGTACGATGGATACAGACTCCCCGGCAGACGCTACCTTACCGGCGGATGCTTCAGAGAATGGGGGGTTCCCAACGGGTGAGAAGCTACAGGAAGAAGCGGAGGAGCCGGTATCGGCTTTGGACCAATCCTACAGTGAGGACTGTTCGCTGGGAGCGGTACCCGAACCGGAAGCTGATTATGAGGCGGATTGGGGCTGCGGAATTTATTACAGCAGCATCTCCTATGAGGCAGTGTGTGGGTATTTGGGTGTTCTGAAGCAGGCTGGCTGGTATTGTGCCGAGGATCCGAACTTAGGCACTGAGGATCCAAGCTATAACTCAGTTGACAGTCCATTCCTATTAAGCTCATCGGGAAAGCCCATGGTCACAGAGGTTCCGATAGGAAAAACCCTGCTGACACTTTCGGATGGAAAGGACCTGCTGCAGCTGCTGATTACGATGGACAGTAAGAGTAATCCCATGAACAACAGCATATTAATACGGTTGGAGGAAGGAATATCGGACACCTATATTGTTGGACGGAAGGCTGCTTTAACAAGGGCAGAAGCTCTTCGTCTGATACAGCCGGAGGCTGACAGAATGTCACAGGAAGGGACGCTCTCTGTAACAAGGTCGAAGATTACCGGAGCATTTGAGATGTTCATCAAGGATGCCTATGAGAAGATGGGACTTCAGGCATATACTGCAATAAGTGAAACAGGAATTGCCGGAACCTTTCTCATCTGCAAAGGCAGTGTCCTTCCTGTAATGGGAAATCTTCAGGAGACCTGTGTGGCTGATCTTGATGGGAACGGCAGATATGAGCTGCTGGATCTCTTCGGCTTTGGTTCCGGTATCTACCGGATCGAGCTGAATGCATATGAATACAGTAACCCGATCTTCTTCAGTTCCTTAACAGAGATTCTCCATAGAAAATACAGTAACTGCTTTATTCCCGTGAAGGGCTATGCGGAATTAAGATTTGAGAAGTACAGCGATACAGAGGTAAGGTTGATCGGGATCGATGCGGATCATAGGGTGGAGACTGATTATGGTAAGATCGTATTTGACGGGTATGATCCTGTCCCTGAGAGGATTGAAGAGTTCCCGTTCAAGCAATGGAAGGACGCCTATGATCAGAGCAGACTGCCCGGAATAGAGAAGAAGATCCCGGAGAAAGCACCCGAGATCATCCTATCCATCGATGGAAGAAGCCTGGACTATATCGTAACAC
>JAEZJW010000089.1 GCA_023415595.1 Bacillota bacterium | reverse complement strand
GAGGGTGCTACCATGATCCGAGTTGGGACAGGCATTTTCGGGGAACGTGATTATTCTGTTTCAGTATAGTAAACATAGATTGGAGAGACATACGATGCCGAATATTTTTAAGAATTTTCTGAACTCAATGAAATTAACGGATAAAGACGAGGAATATGATGATTACCTGAATGAGGAGACCGAAAAGGAGCAGAAAAGAGCCAGACGCCAGGAGCATAAGGCCGAGAAGCTTGATAAGGCCGAAGAGGCTCCGAGAAGCCAGACGCCTGTTACTCCGGCTCCGAGTGACCTTAAAACAGAGAGGATGTCAAGAATGGAGAGAAGTACTGCAGGAAAAGTTGTTCCGATCAGAACAACTCCGAAGGGACTCGAGGTTTGTATCATGAAGCCTACGTCCTTTGAAGATTCCCAAGTAATTTGTGACATGCTATTGACAGGACGGGCAACAGTCATTAATCTGGAGGGATTTGATGATAAGCTTGCACAGCGCACGATGGATTTCATTTCCGGCTCGGTATACGCGATTAACGGTAAGCTGCATCGTATCTCCAGCTGTATCTTTATCGTATCCCCCGATACTGTAGACATCTCAGGTGATTACCTTGATTTAATTCAGGAAAGAGGCTTTGAACCGCCCACTTTCCAATCTAAATTCTAACCAGGGTATGGACAAAGACGAACAGATTTTACGCAGACGCTTTAAAGATCTTGCCCAAGCGGCGGAACTTCGGGGAGGCATTATCTTCTCGGATTTTCTCAATCTGAATGAGCAGAGCATATTTGTGAGCATGAAACAGGAGTTACCGAAGATAAAGTATTTTACTTACGGAGGTTTTGAAGACGCCGAGAGGAAAATACTTTGTTTTTGTGGCGATGAAACAATTACGGATACAGAGGAACTGGATTGGCCGATTACCTGCATCAGACTGGTACCTGCGAACCAAAAATTCAGTGATGCCTTAACTCATCGTGATTTTCTGGGTGCAATCCTGAATCTTGGTATTGACCGCAGTAAGGTCGGAGATATATTGATTCATGAAAATGAAGGCTTTCTGTTCTGTATGAACACGATCAGCAGCTTTATCACAGACCAGTTAAGCAAAGTGAAGCATACAACAATCCGAGCCGGTATCACTTCCGGCAAGGATTTTGAATATAAACCGAAATTGAAGGAGATTACGGGAACCGTATCCTCCGTCAGGCTTGACAGTATTCTGTCTGTGGCCTTTAAAAGCTCCCGGAGCAGCCTGACCGGATTAATCGAAGGCGGCAAGGTATTCGTCAACAGCCGGGAGGTACTATCTAATAGCTACCAGCTGAAGGAGAAGGATGTCGTTTCCGTTCGTGGCTATGGCAAGTTTATCTATGGCGGAACGGATTACCAGACGAAGAAGGGAAGATATTCGGTGAAGCTACATTTGTATGGAGAATAGATTTATTCTGCCGATTGAATTGCTTCGTCAGATAAGAATAGGGGAGGTTGTAGGAATGATTACACCATCGGAGCTGCGTGATAAGCTGAAAAACGGACATGGATTTGATAAGAAGGAAATGGAACAGTTCATAAATGAGCTTTCTGCCGATTATGAGCTTTTATATGGTGAAAATGAAGACCTGAAGAAGAAAACACAGGAACTGAATGAAAACCTCCAATATTACAAATCCATTGAAAAGACCCTGCAGAAAGCCCTGATTCTTGCAGAGAAGACCTCCCAGGATATCAAAGCGACTGCAATCAGGGAGGCAGAGGCCATAGAGATGGAAGCCCGGGCCAAAGCCGATAAGATTCATGCCTTAGCCAAGAGAAAGCTTGAGCTTTTGGAGCACAGGACACTGAATCTGATTCATCAGTACGATTTCTTTAAGATACAGTTCGAGAACCTTCTGAATGCACAGCTGAAGCTGATTAACAGCGAGAGCTTCATGATCAATACCAATGATTTTATGTATCAGGAGGAGCAGGCTAGTGCACCTGTAAAGGAATCTGAGCAGATTGAGGAGAATTCGGAGGAGACAGAGCTGAAGCAGTTCGATTTTCTGAAGGAAACCACGGAACAGTCCATTCAAACGGAGGACGGTTTTGAATTCATTGATCTGTTAGACCAGATATAGCAGCCGGCTCCGTTACTGCAACAGATTATATTCCTGACACTGACTGAGGATAAAATACATAAATGTTTCTGATGAAAAGAGCAGCATAACCTCGTCTTTAGGTTATAGGATGTGGTTATGCACTTTTTATTGAATGGAGGATCAAAGGATGAAAGAACCTGGCTTCTTAAATGAACCGATAACGATATATTACGAGGAAAGGCCATCTTATGATATCAGGCTGGAGATGGATTTCGGTAACCTTGCAGCCGCTGTAGAGGGGCGGGGAATGAAGGGCCGTAAATTCATGATTGTAACTGACAGTAATGTCGGCAGTTACTACCTTGAGGAATGCCTTTCCATCTTCGGTTTGTTGTCTGACTGCGTCATAAGCTATGAATTTCCTGCCGGAGAAGCAAGCAAGAACCTGGCTACGGTTCAGGACTGCTATTCCAGACTGATCAGTGCCGGTTTTGACCGCAATGATGTAATAGTCGCCTTGGGTGGGGGAGTCATAGGAGATCTGACAGGTTTTACTGCAGCAACCTATCTTCGCGGAATACGGTTTCTCCAGATACCCACTTCCTTGCTGGCGATGGTGGATTCCAGTATCGGCGGTAAGACCGGAGTTGATTATCTGGCTTATAAGAATATGGTAGGTGCCTTCCATCAGCCGAAGCTGGTCTACATGAACCTCTCAACATTGTTAAGTCTGCCCGACCGTGAATTCTATTCCGGGATGGGGGAAATTATAAAGCATGGACTTATCATGGATAAGTGCTATTATGAATGGCTGAAGGCGAACAGGGATGGAATCAGGCATAAGCAACTGGTGGTCTTAAAAGAGATGATTCGGGTAAGCTGCCTGATCAAGAAGGCAGTGGTTGAGAAGGATCCGAAGGAATTAGGAGACCGTGCGCTCTTAAATTTCGGACATACGATCGGTCATTCGATTGAGAAGTTAAAGGATTTCTCCCTGTTCCATGGGGAGTGTGTCTCTCTGGGCATGGTGGCTGCAGGATATCTGTCCTACCGACGGGGTTATCTCTCCCAAGCAGAATACGAGGATATTGTAAATATGATTGGTAGCTTTGATCAGCCGGTAAGCATAAACGGTTTGGAAGCGGAGAAGGTCTATGAAGTAACCAGGCTTGATAAGAAGATGGATGGTGATAAGATTCGTTTTATCCTCCTTCAAAGCATCGGAGCTGCTTTTATCGATCCCAGCGTGTCGAAGTCAGAGCTTCTGGAAGCAATCAGCTATATCCTGAAATAGCTGATAATGTAATGGTTAATATAGAATAATACTAAATGATTAAGGCGGAGGCAACAATGAAGCAGCGTATCGGAAATTTTCTGTTATTTATTTTATTGATAGCGGTGGACCAGTTATCAAAATATTGGGCAAAAACCATAGTAAAGGATCAAGGACCATTTTCAATCATCCCTAAGGTATTAAAGCTACAATACCATGAAAACAATGGAGCGGTATGGGGAATCTTAAGCGGAAAGATGAGCTTTCTGATCATCCTTACCATCGTTTTGATGTTCCTGTTAACTTACTTTTATCTGAAGATTCCCACCGGAAGGCGCTATGCACCGATCCGACTGATCTGGATCTTTATCATGGCGGGAGCCATCGGTAATTTCATTGACCGGATCTCCTTACGATATGTTGTGGATTTCATCTATTTTGAACTGATCGATTTCCCTATCTTTAACTTCGCGGATATGTGTCTGACTGTTTCCTGTGCCTTATTGGTAATTCTTGTGCTCTTTTATTACAAGGAAAAGGATCTGGCATTTATTGATGAGATATTCCGTAGAAAGAAGAAGACAGACAATAACGACGGATCCGGAAAGGACGAATAAGCTATGGTTATCGAGGATGATGAGGCTCTAGAGCTGTCGGAAGAGGGACAGGAAACCATACTTACTGTTGGTGAAGAGTATAACGGGATCCGCATCGATAAATACCTGTCCGAGGTATTGACTGAGCTTTCCCGGTCCTATATACAGAAATTAATTGAAGAAGGTAATATACTTGCGGCCGGAAAGCCCGTTAAAGCCAATTTAAAGGTGAAAACAGGACAGTCTGTCTCTTTATACCTTCCCGAACCGAAAGAGGCTGAAATCGTCCCGGAAGATATTCCACTTGATATTCTCTATGAGGATACGGACATCATTATTATAAACAAGCAAAAAGGGCTGGTAGTCCATCCCGCTGCCGGACATGCCTCAGGTACCCTGGTGAATGCCCTGCTGTATCATTGCCAGGGTGAATTATCAGGGATTAACGGGATCTTACGGCCCGGAATCGTTCACCGCATTGACAGGGATACCACCGGAGTTATGGTGGCTTGTAAGAACGATAAGGCCCATCAGTTCGTAGCGGAGCAGCTGAAGGTCCATTCGATCACCAGAAAATATCAGGCGATCGTGTACCATACCTTTCAGGAGGAAAGCGGAAGAGTGGAAGCTCCGATCGGAAGGCATGAACGGGACCGCAAGAAGATGGCAATTAATCATAAAAACGGCAAATATGCCGCTACGAATTACCGTGTGATTGAGAATCTCGGCAAACGATATGCCCACATCGAATGCTCTCTGGAAACCGGCCGGACCCATCAGATCAGAGTCCATATGGCAAGCATCCGTCATCCGCTTCTGGGTGATACGGTATATGGCCCCGAGAAGGATCCCTTCAAGTTGGAGGGACAGGCTCTGCATGCCGGAGTTTTGGGCTTTCTGCATCCGACCACGAAAGAATATATGGAATTTACAGCACCGATTCCTGACTATTTTACCGAATTATTAGAGAAACTAAGACGACAATAAGGGGTAACAACTTTGAAGAGAAAAGTGATAGATGGGTTAATTAATTGGAATCAGAAGCCTTCTTGCAGGCCTGTTCTTCTAACAGGAGCCAAAGGAGTTGGTAAAACCTATGTTGCTTATGATTTTGCCAAGTCCTTC
>JAEZJW010000157.1 GCA_023415595.1 Bacillota bacterium | reverse complement strand
AGGATAGTATAATATAAATATTGTCCTTAAGACATGGCGCGTTGGTCAAGCGGTTAAGACGCCGCCCTCTCACGGCGGAAACAGGGGTTCGATTCCCCTACGCGCTGCTCGTATATCGGAAGAAAGTGCTTAAACATAGAATATTCTATGTTTAAGCACTTTTTTTACTCATTGTAAGTATTCCGAATTTCAGAAGTGTATTCTAAACCGAACCATATATTTTCCACTCGGTGTAATTTTATAGTAATAATTATCCAGTTAATTATTTATTAGGAATGAATATAATTGAAATTGATTTCCTAATACATATCTCTATAGAGGTAACTTATTATGATATACAGAAAACCCAAGGTGGTTGAACTAATTTATTTTACTGGGACCGGAGGGACGAAAAGAGTAGCTGATGAATTTGAGTCAGGATTCCGGAAAAACGGCTTGGAAGTATGGCGGCATGAGATTGACCATCGTAATAAGTATACCGCTGTTAAATCGGATCTGTTGGTGGTTTTATTCCCGGTCTATGCATTGAATGCACCTGAACCGGTCTATGAGCTGATTAAGGAATTGCCGATAAGGAATGGAATTCCGGCGGTTGTCATCTCTGTATCCGGCGGTGGTGAGACGACACCTAATCTCGCCAGCAGACTTCATGCAATCAGAAGACTCAGGGAGAGAGGATTTCGGACCAGATATGAGAACATGATTGTTATGCCTTCAAATATTCTGGTGCAAACTCCGGAAAGCCTATCGATTCGTCTGCTTGAAGTGCTCCCCCGCAAAGTGGAACACATGATTCATGAGATATTAACCGGAGTAATTCGGAGGACGAAACCAAATTTATTCAACCGGATGCTGTCCTGCTTCGGCGAACTTGAAAAGACCAGATTAGGTGGCAGGCTGGTTGGCAGATTTATTCGTTATAATGAGAAATGTAATGGGTGTGGCAGCTGCCAGAGAAATTGCCCTACAGGAAATATATCCATGAGGAGTAAATCTCCGGTTTTTGACGGAAAATGCGCTTTATGTTTAAGGTGTATATATGGCTGTCCCCAAAAAGCCCTAAGGATGAGGGTTTTTGGATTTGTGATACTTAAACAGGGGTACCGGTTGGAAAACTTAGATCATAAGACCTCGGTGCTATCTGACTCAGAGATTGATAAATTAACCCTGGGTTTTGGGTATAGCGGGATCAGAAAATATCTGCGGGAAGCATAGTACCTAAATTCATATTGCAATAATTTACAAAAAGTGGTAAATTAATATCGAAAGGAGGGGACAAGCCTTATGGATATTGGAAATCATTTTGTTCAGGACAGAAAGAAAAAAGTGTGCTTCATCATTACTCCGATCGGAAATGAAACCGATCCGATCAGAAGGCATATCGATGGGCTGATTGATGAATGCATCGTGCCTGTAATTAACGATAAGTATGAAGTTCATGTATCTCATCGGATGAGCATGCCAGGTTCGATTACCAACCAGGTCATTGCGGAAATCTATAATGCGGATTTAGTAGTGGCGAATCTGACAAATCTGAATGCGAATGTCATGTATGAACTGGCCTTCCGGCATGCGATTCGTAAGCCTGCGATTATCATCATGCAGAAGGATTCCGGTACGCTCCCCTTTGATACGATATCGGAGAGGACGATATTTTATACGAATGATTTTAAGGGAGCCATTGAACTGAAGGAAAATATAAAAAATTCAATAGAAGCATTAAAAAGTGCAGAGGATAGTATCGTAGACAATCCGATCTATACAGCCCTGGAGAAAATCAAGGTCACGGAGCAAGTGATTAAAGATATCTCTTTGAAGGGCGGAGATGATGCCAATGCGTTCAACTACATCATTACCTCACTGCAAAGGCTGGATGAGAAAGTAAATATAGCTCTGAAAACTCCGGTACAGGTGATCAATAATGCTTATGAAGAGGAGCTCTATATTCATGAGGTACCAGGTAATACCATCGAAGCCTTCACAATATTGGTACATAACACTTTATTTGCCTATATGAAAGAAAAGGGCATGAGATTTACGTTCAATACGGGTTTTGAAAATGGATTGTTTTATATTGCTTTGAGAAGTAAGGATCTTCTCGATCTGGATAATATAGCTGCTTATCTTGGCAGAATTATGCCCTATACGATCAGTCAGCAGCCCTTCAGGTAATAGTGGATGACAAAATGTTTATAATATTTTTCCATATAGAGAGATAAGTGTATTTGAAGGTTTACATTGAAGTCATAAAATAGTATAATGTTTACTGTCAATATACATAAGGAGGCTACATAACATGCTGAGAATCTATATATGCCCAAAATGTTATAACTATCGAATGGTATCCAGAAAACCGGATGCTGTCTGCTTCCATTGTGGATCGACTTTAGATAAATGTGAACTCGAATATATTGAATTTATGAATATGACCGAAGAGCAACGTATTAACTACAAAGAAAATTATAAGAGCAGAATACAGTTATATAGAGATAAAATGGAAGCCTTATTCCAGGAACAATCGATAATCAAATAGAGCCTAGAGCTTTTTCTATACCTTACTGTTTAACTCGATTTTTTTCTGACTGAGACGAATGGATATGCCATCGGCTTCTATTACTGAGGCTGAGTCCAATTCTTTGAATCTTAATCCGTAATTTGTCATATCCCTGACATTTATATAGTTCGCGCCCTCCATACCTATATGGATGTGATAATAATTAAGAAATCCTGCTCTATGCTTAGATATCAGCAAAACGCATCCACATCTGATACCTTGTATGAAACAGGATTTCTCTTAAGGAGTATATTATGATACAACACATCTTATAAGCTTTTATGCAGATTCTTTAGCAGTATATTTTTCTATTTTAACGTGATAAACTCTTTATTTCATTGATATATGTTAGGAAATCAATCTTTGGGGTAGTCTTATATTACTAATAGATTACTATTTACAATCAGAGAATAGAATATGGCAGAATAATAATCAAAAATCCGGACATTTTCCTTAACGGTCATTTACCGTATGGAAGATGTCCGGATTATATTTTATCCGATATTCCCTGACTTACCCAATAATTGATGTCCCGGAGTCGTTCATCTTTAATCTGCTCAGGCTCTCGGGAGCTATTCCTAAGTAGGAGGCGATATCCTTCTGTTTGATCCGGCCGATCATATCAGAATACTCGTTCATAAAACGAAGATATCTCTGGGGAGCACTATCCTTCAGCAGGCTGGTTTCTCTAGTCTCCTTCATGATATACATGTGTTCGGCATATTTCCTGGCCACACTTTGCCAGTTGAAATTCTGTTCAATCATTCTGATATAATCCTCATACTTTATGACGAGCAGTTCCGAAGGCTCCAGTGCTTCGATATAATAGCTGGAAGGCTTTTGTTCGATAAAGCTGGCATAGGAAGCCATAAAATCTTTTTCCTTGGCAAAATGCTTGATACATTCATTTCCGGTCTTATCGATGAAATAATACTTGTATAAGCCGTTCACTATAAAGGCCATGGTACCCGGAATTTCTCCTTCTGAGACAAATCTTTCCCCTTTCTTCTGTTTCAGGGCATAAAAAAGTCTCATCACTTCCCCGAACTCCATTTCAGGTATGTGATATTTCTTCCTCAGTTCCTCCATTAACTCAGAATATTCGCGCATCATTTCTCTCCCGTACACAGTAATAGCTGTGTACCCAGTTCCTTGTTCTACCCTAGTTACTTTTCATGATATATCGTCAGGAATCCTGGATTACTAAATATATATAGGTATAAATTTTTTATAAAGATCATTTATGAATATTTATAAAAAAATAAATATCTCATAATGTTTTGACCCCAGAGGTTATAGAATATAACGAGTATATTATATAAGAAGCGGGATAAGGTTAATATGATCAATACGGTTTTATTCCTATGGTTGATACAGGGTGTGATAGCTTTTTTCCAGGGCAGGATATTATATCATTATTCCTTGATGAACGGTCCCTATGAGGTAAAGAGAGTATTGCTGACGATTGTACTGCTATATGCTGCAGAAGCAGTAAGCATGGCTGTTCTACTGATCGTGCTCGGCGGTAAAAAGCTGCTCCAGGTTACGAAACATGCTTTCTGGGCAACCGTTTTATTTCCTGCAATAGCGACTGTATTGACGGATTTCCAATATATCAGGGTAACGGGTGAATTCATGAAAGGGATCACCTTTCTATTTGTTGCAACCATCATCTACCTTGCGGCAGGCATAGGACTTTCCCTGCTGCTGGTGAGAATCTATGGGCATAGAGGTTTCCGTCCGTTTGTTATCAGTAGGAGCAGAAGCAGCAAGGCTGAGGTTACCATACAGGGACTATCGGCAGCACGTCACAGGACTGAAACCGGAACCAAGTATAAGACCCGTGGTTTCTCAGAAGGGAGAAGCTATATCGTGCCGGATTACAGACAGGAGTACATAGATCATTTGTCCCCGGAACATCCGGACTTAAGACCGGTAAAGTCTGACTATGAAAGGACCATCTATTCCGGAGGCAGCAGAAACCAGTTGCCGGTAGCTTATATTAATAACGAGAATCTGATTATGCTGTGTGAGGAAGGAAGCTTCGGATATCAAAGGCTTGGGCGAATTGCTCCTTCCGGTAAAATATATGAGATCACGGGAAGGACGGAAAGCTACACCGGATCTATTACCCCTGCCGGATATGTGAGGAATGCTGCCGGTCTTGAGGTTGGCTGCGTGGATGAGGAGGGCAACGTATTCCGATATGAGGGCTTAGGTGCCCGCGACATGGCTCATGCGAAAACCCTGATCGGTAAGGTGAATCCCGGGGATCTGGAGGCCGGTGCAGCATTAATACTTCTTGTAAAATCTTAAAAGAAATATGTTGCATTGGATACGTTGTTGTGGTAGTATGGTAAAGTGCTAATAAGGTAAAATAAAAATGGGGAGAATAAATACTCCCATATGTCAGAGGAGGATAATATGAAGAAAAGAATAATCGCTTTATTTGTGGCAGCACTTACTGTACTAAGTCTGACTGCCTGTGGTTCCAAGGATGGCGGTAAGGATAACTCGTTGAAGTACATAAAGGATAATAAGAAGTTTGTCCTTGGTCTGGATGATTCCTTCGCACCGATGGGTTTCCGTGATGATTCCGGTAATATTGTCGGTTTCGATATTGACCTGGCGACCGCAGTATGCGAAAAGCTGGGTGTGGAGCTGGTACTCCAGCCGGTTGATTGGGAAACGAAGGAAGTGGAACTGAATACGAAGAATATCGACTGCATCTGGAATGGCTTCTCTGTTACTGATGAACGCTTAAAGAACCTGACCATGTCTGCGCCTTATATGGACAACAGCATTTCCCTGGTTGTAGTTAATGGCAGTGAGATTAAGACTATGGCAGATATGGCCGGCAAGAAGCTGGCGGTTCAGAGCGGTTCTTCCGCAGAAGAGTCTTTAAATGCAGAGGAAAACAAAGCCTTCAAGGATTCTCTCGGCGAGGTAATCAGTCTCGGAGATTACACCACTGCGCTGCTGGATCTGGAAACCGGAAGCTCTGATGCGGTTCTGATGGATTCCGTAATGGCTAATTATA
>JAEZJW010000038.1 GCA_023415595.1 Bacillota bacterium | reverse complement strand
AGGAGGCCACACCCAACGCTACCTTCACTGCCACAGGCCCGGATACCGGCACGCTCTCCGGTGTGACTAACGGGATGAAATATCAGATCGACAGCGGAGCCTGGACGGATATTACCTCTGGTGCGGATTTAAATCTGACCGGCCTGACTCCCTGCACTATCCAAGTAGTGAAGAAGGGCAACGGATCGACTACAACAGATTCAGATGCGCAGACCATAACAGTCACACAGGCAGCGACTCCGGCTCTGACTCCAACGCAGCCGAACACCATTGGCGGAAACGGCAGCATCCCTATGACATCATTACATGAATACAAATCTAGCACCGGCAGTACCTGGAGCAATGCCTCCGGTACTACCACCCTTGCCCCCGGCACCTATCTGGTGCGCGTCAAGGCTGCGGGCACGGTACTGGCCTCTGCCAATCAGAGTATCACAATTATCGCATATAGTGCTTCTGCCCCAGGCGGTGGTGGAGGTTCACCTGCTCCCGCTCCTGCCAGTCCGGAAAGACCCGAGGGAACAGTGGAAAAGGACAAACAGCAGGAGGATGGTGCTCCGGCAGTGAATCTAAACAACAGCAATGAGGAACTGAAGACCAGTGTATTAACTCCAGAGGAACAGGAAATTGTAGCTAAGGGAGAGAACGCTAAGATTATATTGAAGGTTACAGACATCAGTGCCTCGGTCAGTGAGGAAGAGAAGAAGCTTATTCAGGATAAGCTGGCTGCGGAGAATGGAGCTACAGGAAGCGGAGCTTCGGATATTTCCGTATTGTATGTGGATCTGACGCTGTATAAGCAAATTGGCAATCAGGAACAGTCAAAGGTTACAGAGACCAACGGCAAAATCAGTATCAGTCTCGAGGTACCGGAGGAGCTCCGAAATACGGACGCAACAAAAAACAGAGCGTTCTATGTCGTTCGGATTCATGATGGACATGTAACCAGGATCGAAGGAAGCTATGATGCGGACAAGCATCTGTTTACCTTTGAGACGGACAGATTCTCAACCTATGCTCTGACATATCAGGATATCAGCAGAATTCAGACCTATCAGGATTTCCACCATCTGCAGTTGAAGGCTAAGGCGGACAAAACTTCACAAACTTTATCTTATAAGAGAGCTGTAAATGTGGATGGTTATCTGATCTACGGAGGAAAATGTGGAGAAGAGATGATGAAGCTGACAGAGCTTCCGGCTAATACCACAAGCTACACGGTTAAGAACCTGAAGCAAGGAACCAATTACAAGTACCAGGTCAAGGCTTACCGGTTGATTGACGGGGAGCAGGTCATCATCATGACCTCAAAGGTAATACACTCAATTACTGAGAGCAAGACCTATGCTGATCCGACCGAGGTAACAACGGATACAGCATCAGTTATGCTGGAGACTGGAAAATCCAAAACCTTGAGCTGCCAGGTGATTTTGCCGAAGGACATGAAGCTGAAGGAGCATACGACAGTTATTCGTTATGAAACCTCCAACAAGAATATCGCAACTGTTAATATCAGGGGAAAGATTACTGCAAATGCAAAGGGCACCTGCTATGTATACGCTTATGCGCAAAATGGTGTGTATAAGAAGATAAAGGTAACAGTGGAATAAAGAATAAGAAAATATTCAAATATTTTTCCTGAATTGTAGCTATGGCTACAACATTGTGTGTTTCCAAGGTATATAATGAGCTTGTAAAAAATCACAAAAGGAGAAATATATGAAAATTCTGATAAAACTTACCTTATTTTCTTTTCTGATAATCACTTTGACCGGATGCAGTTCTAATAAGTCCGGGCAGGTAAACACAGAAGATCCGGATGCGATAAGCAGTGCCTCAATTGTTAATACGGCAGACGCATTTAAAAAAGCCATCAGCAAAGATGGGACTTGGATTATAGCAATTACAAGTGATCTTACTGTGAATGAAGATCTTCTCGTAGAAGGGGAGTTCAAAAACGGTAAAAAGGATGACATCGGGAAGGAACTTCTTCAGCGTAAAATTGCTCTGTACTCACAGGATGAGAACAGGAAGATTACTGCCAGATATACCTTGACCGCTCCCAAGTTAACCGTAACCAGTCCGGAAGCAAGTATTCAACACGGCACCTTTAAAGGTGACTTATACATCGCTGTGGCTAATTTTAAGCTGATTGATGCTACTGTAGACGGAAATGTTTATTTTACTACAGAGGAAGCACAGTCTACTTTCTCGATGGATGAAACAAGTAAAGTAACCGGCAGCCAGGAACTTAAGAAGTAAAATCAGAGAGCAGGGCATAATCCTGCTTCCCTGGTAATAACAAACCGCTCACGTTAAGTGAGCGGTTTGTTATTACCAAAGAGGTAGATGAAAAGCCGGCATGCGGGAATGCCTTTTCCCAATTGGGGTATATTAAAGTTTAAGCTTATATTAAAGGAGGAATTATTTTATGAACAAGTATATTTTTAACGATTATTTTCATGAGCCAGAAGGAAAAATTGCCAAGCGTATGATTTTCAAAAGTGATGATGTGATTGCCTTTGTTCTTAACATAGCAAAAGGGGAAATACTGCCGGGACACACACATCTGGAATCGACCCTTTTCCTTCAGGTCATGGAGGGAAATGCCAAGGTTATCACGAATGGCAAGGAGACCTCGCTGCAGGTGGGCGAGTTAATGCAGGTGGATGGGCAGGAAAGCTTACAGGTTATAAATACCGGTGAGGATGTCCTGCGCCTTTACGTCACAATTTCACCAATGGGATCAGAGGCCTTTGCAACTGATGCAAATGTCTAATGAGCTTTTCTTTGTTTGTTCTCTCAATGGTAAGTTTTTCTTAAGCTATTTGCCATTCTTTTGCCTTATTATTTACCTAATATTAAGCCAGGATGTGAAAACTGGCAATGTTGACTAATATTAGTAAAGACTGCAGCACATATTTACCAGCGTTGGTGTTTATTTAAAGCTGCAGGAGTTACGGGCAAGGAGTGAGAGTAATGAAGAGAAAAAGAGTTCAGAAGCTACTACAGAAAAGACATTCTTCCGGTACCTATATTACCGTTGGAATCTCTTTATTGATAATAATATTAAGCTTACTATGGTACGGAGGAGATCGGGCAGTCAGAGCGGATGCCGCAGTACAGAAGGCAGAGACCGTTGATATCAGAATTATCGGCACTACCGATCTTCATGGACAGTTGAACAGTAAGGACTATGAGTTGGGAGTGGATTATAACAATGGCGGTCTTGCCAGAGTCATGGACCTGATTACCAGGACCAGAAATGAGCTCCCCAGGGAGAATACCTTCACGCTGGATGCAGGGGATGTGTTATATGACTATACGACAGAATACATATTCTCTGAAGACCAGTCGAGTATCCAGCCGATCTATCAGGCTATGGCTATGATCGGTTATGATGCGATTACGCTTGGCAATCATGATTTTGATTATGGCTATGAATATATCCTTAAGCAGCTGAATGGCTCCGGATTAAGGAATATTACAGTGGTTTCCAATGTTACCGACTCTAAGACCGGGAGCTATCCGTTTATCGATACGATGCTGATTACCAGGCAGATGAAGACTGCCTCCGGCAAAACTGCGGAAGTCACCATCGGTATTATCGGACAGACGATACCGACCCTGACCGCAAAAACCCATAGCTATGCCGGTATCCTGAAGACAGAGGATATGGTGCAAAATGCTAAGACGAAGGCAGCTAAGCTTAAGGAAATGGGAGCGGATATCATCATAGCCCTGTCCCATACCGGAATTGGGCCGGAGAATCCGGAACTGAATTTTAAGAATGTGGCTTATGCTTTAACGAAGATACCGGAGATCGATGTTGTAGTATGCGGGCATGAGCATAACCTGTTTCCTACTACGGACATGACGTCTCCCTACTATAAGCTTCCGAATGTTGATAAGAAAACCTATCTAATGAACGGTAAAAACGTAGTAATGGCAGGGGACCGCGGGAAGGCAATCGGCGTTGTGGATCTGACTCTGGAGGTTTCAGCAGAGGGAGTAGAGATTGTTGACCGGACATCGGAGCTCCGTAAGGTCACTGCGGATAATACGAAAGAGGATAAGAAGCTATCCGGACTCTATGGCAGCTGGGAATCAAAGCTTCTTGAATATTCCACAGAAATTATCGGTGAGCTGGATAAGAATACGGTTATTCAGAACTGGTATGGCTTACTGGGAGATAATACAGCCATTCAGCTGCTGAATGATTCCAAGATCCAATATGCAATTAATTTTACGAGCAATGCGGGAACAGCCTATAAGAATTACCCGATCATCGCAGCCTCCACCTATGCAAGCTATGGTGTGAATTCTGTCAATGATTTTATCAATATCAGGGATAAGATAACTGAATCTGATCTTACAACGATCCAACCTTATAATAATTATTTATATGTTTACACGATAACCGGAAAGCAGCTGAAGGAATGGCTGGAGTGGACAGCCAGTGCCTATGAAACACTGAGCAAGGGTAAGGACTGGAAGGATCCGGTAATGTCCGCCCTGATGAAGGAGAAGGGAATAAAATCCCTGATCAAGGAGGAATGGCTGGAGGACTGGAGTAACTTCTTTGTCTTTGATGGAATAGACTATGTGATAGATCCAACCTTAGAAGCAAGGTATGATTTCTCCGGCAACCGGATTACCCAAAACCGTAGGGTCAAGAGCCTGAAGGTGAATGGAACCGATGTTAAGGATGATATGGTTTTCCTATTGGCAACGAATAAGATCACGATTCCGGTAGAAGCCAACCAGGGTGTCGAGAAGCAGGTGGTCCTGAATGGATTTGTCAGAAGTCAGTCCGTACTTGGCAAATATGTGGAACAGGCTTATCATTGCGGCAGTATTCTGCCCCAGGTGGATAATAACTGGAGAGTAAGTTTGCCTTCCGGTTATAAGTTCATAACGAAGACACCATCCTATGCCGAGGAATTGTTAAAAGCAACGCCTTATTATAACAGCAATCTGACTGAAGCGAAGGGATACCGTTATTATATTGCTTCCTATCAACAGGAGGATAAGGATAAGATCAGTCCGGTTATAATTACAGCTCCGGCAGTCACCAGCGCAACAGCCAGCTCCTTTGAGGTAGCGCTGCAGGTAACTGATGCCTCCGAGATTAAAGCAATCCGGGTACAGAAGGGGGAGTATGATCTGAAGGATCCCATCTGGCCGGCCGCCAAAAGTATAGCCATTACCAATCAGCGTTTCGCTGTTTATGATAATGGGACATATACTATCTATGCCGAGGATATTCATGGGAATAAAGCAATTAAGAAGCTTGTGATAGATAACTTCAATGAAAACCTGCTTTCTAAACCAACCGTGGATTCCTATACAAACCGAAAGACGGCGATATCCGGTAAAGCTGAACCGAAGACTACGATTGTATTTGAAGCGTATACCGGTAACTATGAAGGAAAGGTCGGAGCAGACGGAAAGTTTTCTTATGCATTACCTTCCCAGCCCTCCGGTTCTATTGTAAATGTATATATCAAGGATACAGCCAAAGGCCTTGAGAGTGAGAGGGTCCGGGTGCAGGTAAAGCGTACCGGTCCGAACAAGCCCAACATTCTTCCTTTATCCAATAATATGAATTATATCCAGGGTGATACGAATGACAGTGATGCCATTGTCATTGCCATAGTGGATGATATAGTATATGTACCGGAGAGCGGAGGCAGAGCGTTATACCAGAATGCAATCGATATTTACGATTCCAGTGCGAAAGTGATAGAGACCAGCTTCACAGTGAATGAGAATGGTTATTTCTCAATGATCGTACCTCCCCAGGAAGCGGGGAAAACGATAACCTTATACAACTTGGACCACCTTTCGAGAATCAGCCGGGTTACTACGGTAAAAGTATCCGAAGTGGTACCGAATGCACCCATGGTCTATGAGGTCAGCAATATTGAGAAACAGGTTTCGGGTAATGTTCCGGGAGCTGCAAATAAAGTATTTACGATTACGCTTACAATCGGTGATCAATCCTATACAACGAAGACAGATAAAGAAGGAAATTTCTCATTTAACCTTAATGAACAGCTTAAGGCAGGGCAGCAAATGACGGTCAAGGCATCTGATGTGAAGAACGGTGCTCCAAGAGAGAGCTTTGCAACAGCTGTAACTGTCAATGATATTGAGAAATACCTAAAGCTTTCCTCCACCAATCTGACGCTTAGCAGAGTTACAAGTAAAACAAGTATTATATCGGGTGATTATTATGATGGCGGAACCGTATTCCTGGCAATCAGTGAGGGAGAGGGAGAAAGCTTTAAAAACACTCTGTATACCCTGACTACAGATGAATTCAGCAGATATAGGCTTGAGTTGGAGAAGAAGCTGGAACCGGGCATGAAAGTTTATGTCATGACCAGATTCATGGAGGGAAGAATTCTGCTGGCCAACCGGACAGTCGTACTGGCGGGCAGACCGGAAGTTCCTGTGCTGATAAAAGACATTACGAATGCGGATAAGCTGGTACAGGTAGCGGCCGATAAGAATTGTGAAGTCACCTTAACCATAGGAGGCAAGGCTTATATCACTAAGGACTATAAACAGGATCCGGAGAAGGGCTTATATATCTACTCCTTTGAAACCGACCGAGCGGCTTCCGGTGTTGCTGTCACTGTAACAGCCTCCAATGAAGCCGGTATCAGTGACATCCTCAATTCACAGGTTGTTAAAGCGGCACCGGATGCGCCGGTAGTGAAGCTTGTTAAGGCAGGGGATAAGAAAATTACCGGAACAGTAGAGTTATTGGATTATGTTGCTCCTGCTCCGGAAAAAACCGAATCGGGCAGCGATACTACAGCTGATCCGGCAAAAACGGGAAAGACAGTAGAATCTATTCAGTCAAAGGCGGACAGTGATCAAGAAGCTTCCCAAACTAAGACGGATGCTTCAGCAGAAAAATCTCTGCCCGAGTCTTTGAAGAATGCTCCGGAGAAGGTGGCTGCAACTCAAACCAGAATCTTTGCACAAATCGGTAAGAAGACCTATGAAGGTACCATTAATGATAAAGGGAACTTCACGATCAAGATTCCAAAGCAGAAGGCTGGCACAGCGATTAAGCTCTGGGGGACGAATAAGGCAGGCAGAGGTCCACTGGTGAAAATAGTCGTAAAATAGTAGCAAAGAGTTCGTAATTAAGTTAAATAATATCAAAAGGCTGCACCGGGATATTCCGATTCAGTATTAGAGTTGGAGTAACGGTGCAGCTTTTCTTGGTAAACAGGCCATAAATGATCCGATGTTCTGAGATTCTCACGAACCTGATCTGTAAATTCCTTAATTCTATTATTAATAAAATAATAGAATTAATTAAGGAACCCATAAGAGACAAAAATCGTCTAATAATCAGAAAGATAGTTCATCATAATAAATAACATAACATAGCTATACTATGGGAGAAGTATTTTATCAATGATTAGGAGGGGAGTTTATGAAGAGATTTAAAGTATTAATTACGCTGATCATGGCTGCGGTACTCGTACTCAGCATTACTGCCTGCAGCAAAAAAGAAACCAGTGAATACGACAGTGAGAAAGCAAAATACAATATCTCAAAGGCTGATGAGGCATCCTACGGTTATGCTACAGGCAGCTCATCCATGCAGGACAATGGGGATATGGTGCAGGCAGCGCCCCAGGAAGCGCCGGCGTCTGCTGTTGAAGAAAAAGGTGCTATTGCGAATACTTCTACTGTATCCTCCGGAGTACCCGATGCAGGGACGATGGAGAAAATTATCCGCCGCATCGAGATGCAGATTGAGACTCAGGATTTTGATGAGCTGATCAGTGCTGTCAATGATGAGATTAAGCGGCTTGAAGGCTATGTCGAAACCTCAAACATCAGTGGCAAGAGATATCATAATGTCAATGTACTCCGCAGAGGTTATATCATAGCAAGGATTCCGAAGAGCCAGCTGGATGAATTCGTCGGTATTGTTTCCGAAGCCTCCAATGTAGTAAATAAATCAGAAGCGACAGAGAATGTGACCTTGCAGTATGTGGATGCAGAGAGCCACATCAAGGCACTGAAGATTGAGCAGGAGAAGCTGTATGAATTACTTGGTAAGACGGGCACCCTTGAGGACATCCTGACGCTTGAGAGCAGGTTAAGCACGATCCGGTACGAGCTGGAGAATTATGAGTCCCAGCTCAGGATGTATGATAATAAGGTGGAGTACAGCACAGTAACCCTCAATATTGAGGAAGTAGAGCGGATGACACCGAAGGAAGAGGTAAAGGATACAGTATTCACCAGGATTAAGACCGGCTTTTCTGATACCATGTATAATATCAGTGAAGGCTTTAAGGATATCGTAGTAGGTTTTGCGGTGAATATTCCATACATCCTGTTTTGGTTGGTGGTTGTTCTGATTGGTCTTATCCTGATCAGAAGAAGCTATAAGAAGCATAAGAACAGGAAGCAGTCCGGGAAAGCCGGTAACACCTCTGAACCGATGAATCCTAATAATCAGGATGTGGATCAGAATCATCTGCAGTAACTCATTAATGATTAATTTGTTTAGGATATAGATCATTCTCACAATATTCATTTATAAGATTCAGGGCTGTTGTAACTGGGAACCATTTGGCTAACCCGGGGACATCAGCCCAATCTTATGCTCTGGATCCCGGCTACCGAAATTGAATTTCACCCTCATGTCGAATTCATCCTTATGATTGAGGGCAGGATTTCATTCTTTACAGACATAATAGGCTTTGCTATGATGAAATTAAGCAAAAGTAAATTATTTTCATAACCGGTTTGGAGGAGAACGATGGACAAGGTTATTTTTCATATTGATGTGAATAATGCATTCTTAAGCTGGGAATCTGTCCATCGTCTTTCTAACGGGGAGGAGCTGGATCTTAGGAGTATCGCTTCAGCCGTGGCTGGGGATAAGAGCAAACGCCATGGGATAATCCTGGCGAAATCCAACCTGGCGAAGCAATGTGGCGTGAAGACAGGCGAACCGATCGTGGATGCACTTAAGAAATGTCCTAATCTTACCCTCGTACCTCCGAGCCATGGCCTGTACCACCAGTATTCCGAAGCCTTTATCAGGATACTGATGGATTACTCTCCCTGTGTCGAGAAGTCTTCCATAGATGAAGCCTTCTGTGATATGACCGGGATGGAAGCCTTATTCGGTACCCCACTGGAAGCAGCCGAAAAGATAAGGACCAGGATACGGGAAGAGCTTAAGTTTACCGTAAATATCGGAATTTCCTCGAATAAGCTCCTGGCAAAGATGGCCTCGGATTTTAAGAAGCCGGATATGGTCCATACGCTTTTTCCCTGGGAGATTCAGGAGAAGATGTGGGGACTGCCTGTAGGGGAGCTGTTCTTTGTCGGCGGGTCTACCGTGAATAAGCTGAATACCCTGGGGATAAGAACCATCGGAGAGCTGGCTGCGACCGATGTGGAGATCCTGAAAGCCCATTTGAAGAAGCATGGTGAAGTGATTCATAGCTTTGCCAACGGGATTGATGCTTCTGTAATCTCGCAGGAGGAAGTCAAAAATAAGGGGTATGGGAACTCCACGACCATTTCCTTTGATGTCGAGGAGGAGTCCACAGCGAAAATGATCCTCCTTACTCTGGCAGAGTCCGTAGGAGCCAGACTTCGGAAGGATAATATGATGGCGAATGTGATATCCGTCAGTATCGTGGATTCCATGTTCCGCCATACCTCACATCAGATGACACTCCTCAGTCCGACTCAAAGTACCGATGAGATCCATAAGGCTGCCTGCAGCCTGTTTGATGAGCTATGGGATCAGTCACCGATCCGCAATCTGGGGCTTCAGACCAGTAAGGTCGTAGCCGATGATTCGGAACGGCAGATGAATCTCTTCAGCTTTGGAACCGATGAGAAGAAGGCAAAGCTGGATGAGGCCATTGACCGGATCCGAAACCGTTATGGTACGGCCTCCATCCAGAGAGCAAGCCTTGCTAAGATGGAAATAGAGAAAAAGAATAAAAACTACGAGTAAATCGTCGATTATTACCGTCCAAAATAACTGGCAAATTATGTAAACCGATGCTAAAATTAAGATAGGCATGGAAGAGAGGGGGACATAATTTGCTGAGTTACAGGACGGTTTTAATTCTTATGCTCATTCTATGCAATCAGTATGGGGTGAAGCTGACAGCTGCTGACGGAGGAGTATGGTCAGTATCAGAGACAATCCTGAAATCAGAAGCCATTCTACAAGCTGAGGGACAGTATGGGAAGGCGCTGTCCCCTGAAGAAACGGCCCATACAAAACGATCGGTTCTTACCGAGCAGGAAGCACTCGACAGGGTAAAAGCAAAATATGCGACTAATTTCAGTAAGGTGATCAGAGTAGATGGTGAAAGCTACTTCTATCAGCTGGATATCGCAGATTATTACCTGATCAGTGAAGGGTTGGAGGGGGAACATAATTATCTGATACATCTATATGAATTTGTTGTCGATGAAGCAGATACGGGCATAGGGCATACGGTGACCTATGGCTGGTATTCAGTTGACAGAAGGACAGGAGAAATAGAGGAGAGGATGGTCTATTGATCATCCTCTCCTCTATCTCTCCGTTATATTAAATATATATATTTCATTTGCGCTATAGATTAATGGCAGACCATTTTCCGCCGGAAAATCTTCTGAAGCTGGTGACTACACGGAATACCTGGTCTACAAGCAGTGCGATCCAGGCTCCATACAGACCCAGACCAACGGGGAAACACAGCAGATAAGTTAATAAGGGGCGGATGAAGGCAACGCTCAGGAAGGAAGTAATTGCTACAAAGCTTGTATCTCCCGCACCTCTCAGACAGCCGCTCATGACCACCTGTGAGGTCTGCGCATGGGTGCCGAGAGCAGCGAGAATCATAATATTGGCACCCAGGAGCACAACAGCCTCTTCCGTACTGAACAGGGAAACCAGAAAGGTTCTGCCGAACAGGAAGATAAAGAAGATCAGGCTGGAGATCAGAAAGGCCATCCGCTGCCCAATCTTACCGTATACGATCGACAGATCCGGCCGATTGGAGCCCAGGTTCTGCCCGACAAGTGCTGAGGCGGCGATGGATAAGCCATCCCCGAAGGCAAAGGAGAGGCTTAGGATATTCATGCAGATCAGATGGGTCGCATATTCGGTAGTTCCGAGCCTGGCGATAATCGCTGCATAAGCAAGGAAACCAACTCTCATGAAAACCTGTTCCACGAAGGCACTGCTGCTGACCTTGATCACAGGCTCGGTTGTCCTTCTGCTGATGGACCAGGCTGACTTTTGATGGAAGCTTAGATAATTTTGTTTACGGAACAGTGTGGTCAGGGAAATTGTGAAGGCGGCGCAAGCTCCCATGGCGGTTGCAATGGCGGCTCCCTTTACTCCCAGCCGGGGGAAGAAGCCGATCCCATTGATCAGTAGATAATTAAAAATAATATTAATAATGTTACTGGCAACATTCGTGGTCATGGAGATCTTCGTTTTACCACAACCCCGCTGCGCCGCATTGATCGTCAGGTTCAGGGATTGGAAAGGGATACTGAGCATAATAATTCTGAAGTAATCCATAGCATCCGACAGATAGGAACTTTCCGCGCCCGCTAGCAACAGAATAGGACGGGCAAAGATGAAACCAAGGAAGGACATCAGCAATGATATCATAGTGCAGAGCAGAATTCCGGAACGAAGTACCATATTAGCGCCTTTTTGATCGGACTGCCCCTTCCTACGGGCGATGACTGCCGTTATTCCGATGTTTAAGGAGGTAATCATGGCGAGAAGAATGAATTTTGGCTGATTGGTTATTCCGACTGCAGCAATGGCGCCCTTTCCCAGGGTACCTACCATGATGGTATCCACGGAGCCGACGAGTCCGACTAACAGGGCTTCGAGGGCAGAGGGCCAGGCGATCCGATAGAAGTTTTTATAAGCAGCCGAAGTAGAGGGCAGTTCTCCTGCAATTTGCTTCGGCTTTAGCATACTTTTCACACTTAATAAATTTTGCATATGTAATTCTCCAGTCAGTCATATGAAAAACACTAATATCGTGATTATAACACTTTCAAATATGAAATCAATGTCGTATATTAACATTTTACTGTGCATTTCCTTCATACTTCAGCGAATGCATAAATTTTGCGGCTTTCATGCATGATATTATAAACGAAGGTGGACTTAATAAGTGTAAATTATGCTATAATTAATCCATAGTATGGCATTGAACCGGATTGCCTTTTTATAGTAAAAGTGTTAAAATAATAGGTGCTATTGAAAACAGTATGATAAAGGAGGTTGGAGTAGAATGAGTGTACCTACCCCACATAATGAAGCAAAAACGGGAGATATTGCGAAAACAGTACTAATGCCGGGAGATCCGCTTAGAGCGAAATTTATTGCAGAAAACTATCTTAAGGATGTTTCATGTTTTAATACAGTAAGGAATATGTATGGATATACCGGTACCTTCAAAGGCAAGAAGGTTACAGTCATGGGTAGCGGCATGGGAATGCCGTCTATTGGGATCTATTCCTATGAATTATATCATTTTTATGATGTAGATAATATCATCCGGATCGGATCAGCAGGTGGAATAGCTGAAAACGTTAAGCTGAGGGATATCGTCATAGGTATGGGTGCATCCACGAATTCAAATTATGCAGCGCAGTTTAAGCTTCCCGGCACCTATGCTCCGATCGCTGATTTTGGTCTTCTCAGGAAGGCAGTGGAAGCTGCAGAGAAGATGAATATCAAGACTGTGGTGGGTAATATTCTATCTTCAGATACCTTCTATGATGATAACAGGGATGCCAATTCCCTATGGAGGAAGATGAATATCCTGGCCGTTGAGATGGAGGCTGCAGCACTTTATATGAATGCTGCCAGGGCAGGAAAGAAGGCTCTCTGCATATTAACAGTTTCCGATCATGTATTTACCGGGGAATCCCTGTCTTCGGAAGACAGGCAGCTGACCTTCCGGGATATGATGGAGATTGCTTTGGAAATCGCCTAAGTAACAATAAGAAATAGAATTAGTAAATAAGCCAATCAGTTTTTATTCGGCCTTAATAACTGTGGGTGGGATTAGAATGTCTGATTGGTAATTAAACAGAAAAGTAGGTAAGAACATATGGAGAAGACATTTATATTTGAAAAAGTAGATCATACTTTATTGACACAGACAGCCACCTGGGAGGAGATCAAGCAGATTTGTGATGATGCCATCATCTATCAGGTTGCCTCCGTCTGCATACCACCCTCTTACGTGAAGAGAGTGAAGCAATATGTTGGAGACAGAATGAAGGTCTGTACAGTAATCGGATTTCCTAACGGATATAATACAACAGCTGTCAAGGTGTATGAGACCAAGGATGCTATTGTGAACGGAGCCGATGAGATTGATATGGTAATCAATCTCGGCCTTGTGAAGGATAAGGAATATGACCAGATTCTTGAGGAGATCAAGCAGCTGAAGGCTGCCTGTGGGGATAAGATTCTGAAGGTCATCATTGAGACCTGCCTTCTGACAGAGGAAGAGAAGATTAAGATGTGTGATGTTGTCACGAGATCCGGAGCTGATTTTATCAAGACTTCTACCGGTTTCTCCAAGAGCGGTGCAACCTTTGAGGATGTTGAACTGTTTGCCAAGCATGTCAGCAGCAGTGTTAAGATCAAAGCGGCAGGAGGAATCTCTTCCTTCGAGGATGCAGAGCGGTTCATTGGGCTTGGAGCTTCAAGACTTGGTACCAGCAGGATCGTTAAGCTGGCGAAAAACCAGGAAGGTTCCGGCTATTAAGAAAATGCTATATTTTGAGTCATGATACTGATCATAGCTATATTTTAGAAACGAAGTGATTTATAAGGAGGTCAGACCATGCAGAATGATAATGAAACGATGAACAGCCTTATACGTCAGGAGAAAGGGGAACTGATCGGAAAACAGAGTCTGGTCAGCCGATCCGTGATCAAAAACCTGATCCGAGAAGCCATGGAAGGCATGAAGAATGCTTATACACCCTACTCGAATTTCTGGGTTGGAGCCGCATTACTGACTGCTTCTCATAAGGTTTATACCGGGTGCAATATTGAAAATGCTTCCTTAGGACCGACCATCTGTGCGGAGAGAACAGCCTTTTCCAAGGCAATCAGTGAGGGTGAGAAGCGTTTCGCTGCGATTGCCATCGTGGGAGGCAAGAACGGTATGATCATGGATTATATCCCGCCCTGCGGAGTCTGCAGGCAGGTAATGCGGGAGTTTGTTGATCCGAATAAATTCCTTGTTATTCTGGCAAAATCAGAAGAGGATTATCTGATGTTCTTCCTGGAGGAGCTTCTTCCGATGAGCTTCGGGCCGGATCATCTGTAACTACTGATACCGATATTACCCTGAAAAGCTTCTTATGAGAAATCGGGATTTCCTATAAGGGAAACGGATAGTTTGGAGTTAATCATGATTTATACAATGACGTTAAACCCGTCCCTCGATTATGTGGTGCGGGTCTCGGATTTGAAACCTGGCAATTTACATAGGACACAAAGCGAAGAGCTGTATGTCGGAGGGAAGGGTATTAACGTCACTGCTGTACTAAAGCAGCTCGGGGCTGATAGCTTATGCCTTGGATTTACAGCCGGATTTACGGGCAGAGAGATAGAACATAGACTTCATCAGATGGGTATCTGCTTTGATTTTGTTACAGCTTCTGAGGGAACATCACGGATCAATGTGAAAGTGAAGTCGGATCAGTCGGTTGAGACAGAAATCAATGGACAAGGTCCTGTTATCGGCGTACCTGATCTGGAGCTTCTGTACCGGAAGCTTGAGAGAATTCAGGATGGGGACACCCTTGTTTTATCCGGAAGTGCTCCGGGAAAGCTTAAGTATAATGACAATTCGGATCTCTGCAATCACGGTATCGATATTTACACTAATAACTGCGGTATGTCGAGGGATAAGAATGATATCTGCACTAATAACTTCAGTATGCCGAGAGATAGGATCGATATCAACGCTGGCAACTACGGTATGTTGATGGACAGGAACGATATCTACGCGGATATCTGTGGCAGGCTGACGGATAGAAGGCTGAAGCTGGTCGTGGATGCGGAAGGACAGCTGCTGAGAAATACCCTGAAGTATAGACCCTTTCTGATCAAACCGAATCAGCAGGAACTTAGCAGGCTGTTTGGAAGGAATCTAACCACAGAGGAAGGTATCATAGCTTGTGCGAAACAGCTTCAGGAGGAAGGTGCACAGAATGTATTAGTCTCCTTGGCTGGAGATGGGGCACTGTTAGTAGATTCCCTGGGAGGGGTAACAAGGCAGAAGGCTCCTCGCGGTAAGGTCCTGAATTCTGTCGGAGCCGGAGATGCTCTTGTTGCAGGGTTCCTCTATGGATTAATAAAGACTGGGGAGGATGGCTTGAAGGTGGACTATACCGCAGAGGAATATCAAAGCGCTCTTAAGTTCGGTGTTGCTGCCGGCAGTGCAGCTGCCTTCACGGAAGGATTTCCGGATAAGGATATGATCGAGGAGCTTTATCAAAGCTTATAAAACTGATTAGCGATTGTTATGAATAAATATCGAGGGATTTTAATAAAGTTACTTTTCTTTATCAATTTAATGTGATATAGTAAGTGTTATTAGAATTTGCAGAGAAAGGAATGGATTAAAATGTACTCTTTTGATGAAGTTAAGTCATTTGACCCCGAATTAGCCAATGCGATTTCCTTGGAGATCGGCAGGCAGAATGACCATATCGAACTGATTGCTTCAGAGAACTTTGTAAGCAAGGCAGTTATGGCAGCGATGGGAAGCCAGTAAACGAACAAATACGCGGAGGGGTATCCCGCCAAGAGGTATTATGGTGGCTGCGAATATGTTGACATCGCAGAGAATCTTGCAATTGACCGCGCAAAGCAGTTATTCGGCTGCACCTATGCCAATGTACAGCCCCATTCCGGTGCACAGGCCAACATGGCTGTCTTCTTTGCACTGTTAAAGCCCGGTGATACTGTTATGGGTATGAACCTGGCCCATGGCGGACATTTAACCCACGGAAGCCCGGTAAATATGAGCGGAGCCTATTACAAGATCGTTCCTTATGGTGTGGACGACCAGGGCTTTATCGATTACGAGGCACTTCGTAATATCGCTCTCGAAAATAAACCGAAATTAATCGTTGCAGGCGCCAGTGCCTATGCAAGAAAGATAGATTTCAAGAGATTCAGGGAAATTGCGGATGAAGTTGGCGCAATCCTTATGGTGGATATGGCCCACATCGCCGGTCTGGTAGCAACCGGTTATCATGAGAGCCCGATTCCTTATGCCCATGTAACTACTACGACCACACATAAGACCTTAAGAGGACCCAGAGGCGGTATGATTCTCTCCAGTGCGGAATTTGCAGAGGAGTATAAACTGAATAAGGCAGTATTCCCCGGTATCCAGGGTGGACCTCTGATGCATGTGATTGCTGCGAAGGCAATCTGCTTCAAGGAAGCACTCGATCCAAGCTTCAAGGATTACGCAAGAAGGATTATCGAGAACTCCCAAGCTCTGGCCAAGGGTCTCATGAAGAGAGGCTTCAATCTCGTATCCGGCGGTACCGATAATCATCTGATGCTGGTAGATCTCCAGAACATGAATGTAACCGGTAAGGACGCAGAGAAGCTTCTGGATGCAGCGAACATCACCTGTAATAAAAACGCGATCCCGAATGATCCGGCATCTCCGTTTGTAACCAGCGGTATCCGTCTCGGCTCTGCAGCCGTTACGACCAGAGGTTTCAATGCAGAGGATATGGATGTGGTAGCGGATGCCATCCACCTGCTGATCACTGACGTGAATGCCAATAAAGAAAAAGCCATGAAGATGGTGAAGACCCTTACGGACAAATATCCGTTATACTAAGTCAGATTTATAATACCCCTGCTTTGTGCTTCTTGTGATATTTTATGATAGAGGCATGGAGCAGGGGTTTTTTGTATGGTTGGACGGACAGAGGAAAAGCCAACTGTATCAGTTGGCTTTATCAAAGGGGGAGTTTCATGAAAATTATTTATATGAAATTTAGTAGAAAGCAATTGGATTTGTTTAACTTATGTAACTATCTTAACCTATAAATGTGTTCATATTTTTAACAAACCGTGAACGTTATGTGAAGGTTATGCTTAATATGTACCAATTCAGTTTGGATCTGGAAGATATGCTGACTTAGCAATTCAAGTCAAGAAAGAATCGTAACCATATAGTAAACTGTTCTTACGGTAGTGCAAAACAGATATTAGGAGGCAAAAGTATGGAACCGGAGGTTGTCGCTGCAGCGGATAGAATGCAGAAGTATATCGAAGTCCATATCAATGAGAAAATTACGTTGAAACAACTCTCAGAAGCAGCCGGCTATTCTCCCTGGCACAGCTCCAGGATTTTTAAGGAGCTGATCGGGAAGACACCCTTTGATTATATCCGGGCGGTCCGATTGACTAAGGCTGCGCTTAAACTGAGGGATGAGGAACATAAGATCATTGATGTGGCGCTTGATTTCGTCTTTGATTCCCATGAAGGCTTTACCAGAGCATTCTCCAAGGAATTTGGACTTTCACCGAAACAGTACAGCAAAGAGACTCCTCCGATCCAGCTTTTTCTTCCGAACAGTATCCGAGACTACTACCAATTCTTGAATAAAGGAGAGAACAGTATGTGTGAGAAGAAATTATCGAAAATGGTATTTGCACAGGTTATTGATCGCCCGGAACGTAAGGTGTTACTGAAGAGAGGCAGACAGGCAACAGAATATTTTGGATATTGTGAGGAGGTAGGCTGTGATATCTGGGCATTCTTATCCAGTGTGAAGGAAGCCCTATACGAGCCGATCGGTATGTGGCTGCCGAAGCACCTGATCACACCCGGTACCTCGACCTATGTTCAGGGAGTGGAGGTACCGGTGAGCTATTCGAAGGATGCTCCGGAGGGATATGAGATCATACAGCTCCCGCCTTGTAAGCTGATGGTATTCCAGGGGCCTCCCTACGATGACGATAACTTCATGGAGGAGATCGCTGAAGTGATGGAAGCCATCGGGCACTATGATCCTTCCCTGTATGGTTTTGCGTGGGCTCCGGAGGAAGCACCCCGCTTCCAGCTGGCACCGATGGGATATCGGGGATATATTGAAGCACGTCCGGTAAAGCCCTTAATTAACTAAGATGAGTGGCGAACAAGCACAAAAGCGGTAAAGTATTCCATTGTACAGAACAACATAATTTGAATAATCAGATAAAATAATGCAGATCTCCCGGTTACTGTTAACAGTTGGATGATCTGCATTATTCTTTACGCATGATTAATGTGAGCCTGCCAGACTGGTATTCATTCATACATGATTCATATGAGCGCCTGAAGATACGAATTGATTCTTACGGTCGGACTTGACAAATATACCCATACAAGATAGCATATGTTTAACATATCAGATAGATTACGATACATTAGGTAGGAGGAAGCCCATGAACCATGAAATAGAAAACCTGTTACTGGAAAACGGAGCATCTCTGGTCGGATTTGCTAAGGTGGAAGGCTTATATCAGGTGGTGGACCTGGAAGGACCGAGAAGTGAGGATTCTATCTCTGAGTCATATGAGATACCGGAGTATCCCTATGGAATATCGATTGCTCTGGCTTATCCGAAGGAGATTATCAGAGGGATCTGCGATTATCCCACCATGGAATATTACGATGCCTATCACCGCCTGAATAAACAATTGGATGATTTGGCTCTTCGATGTGCAGAGTACATAGAGAAGCAGGGCTACCAAGCATATCCGCAGACCTTAGCGACAATCAAGGAATTCGGTATCTTCCGGACGATCCTGCCCCATAAGACAGTAGCAGTAAGAGCCGGTCTCGGGTGGATCGGAAAGAGCGCATTGTTCCTTACCGAAGCCTACGGTTCCGCAATCCGGTTAACTTCGGTACTGACCGATGCACCGGTGGAGCATCCGAAGGAGATCCTTTCACCTAAGTGCGGAAGCTGTACGCTATGTACGGAGGCCTGTCCCGGAGGAGCCATCTCCGGCCGTAACTGGAGCCCGGAGCTTGACCGCGATGAGTTCTTTGATGCTATGGCCTGCAGAAGGAAGGCAAGGGATATTGCTGCCAGAGCCCTGGAGAAGAAGATTACCTTATGTGGAAAATGCATCGAAGTCTGTCCTTATACGAAGCAATATACGGAAGCATGAGTAGCTAGAAATATAGTATCCGGTAACGCCCTATGCTTAACCTTTCTGCATATAGGAGTCACCGGATACTTTAATATAGCCAGTATATAGATTATCAGTGTAACTTTATATAACGAACGAAGGTACATGGGTAATATGAAAACCTTCTTTTGACCTCTTGTGCAGACTAAACCAATACCTCTTGCAGGAACTTTCCGGTATAGGAGTCAGGTACCTTTACAACCTGCTCCGGGGTACCTTCGGCTACGATGTAGCCGCCCTTGTTACCGCCTTCCGGTCCCAGATCGATGATATAATCGGCTGATTTGATCACATCCAGGTGGTGCTCAATCACGATCACGGAGTGTCCCTGGTCCACCAGCTTATTCAGGCAGTCCAGAAGCTTAGCGATATCGGATAGGTGGAGGCCGGTCGTAGGCTCATCGAGAATATACAGGTTGTGAGCCCCCTTCTTGATCTTTGCCAGCTCATAGGCCAGCTTCACACGCTGTGCTTCCCCTCCGGATAGAGTAGTGGAGCTCTGTCCAAGGCACAGGTAACCAAGACCCAGTTCATTCATTATACCTAATTTATGCTTGAGATAGGAATGATCCTTAAAGAATATGAGAGACTCCTCCACAGTCATCTCCAGGATATCTGAGATACTCTTCCCACGGTACTTGATCTCCAGACCTTCCTCTGAAAAACGTCTTCCCTTACACATCGGGCAAATGGTTTCAATATCTGCCATGAACTGCAGGTCGGTGACAATAATCCCATCGCCCTGACAATGCTCACAGCGGCAGCCGTTGGCATGGGTCAGAGAGAAGTCCAGGGAGGTATAGCCACGATCGATGGCCTCCGGCTGAACAGCGAATAGCTCTCTGATCTTATCATAGATTCCGATATAGGTGGCCGGATTGGATTTAGAGTTCCTGCCGATCGGTGTCTGATCGATATTGATTACATTATTGATCTGTTCCGAGCCGAAGAGAAAGTCATGGACTCCCGGAACGATACGGGCACCGGTCTTATCAATCTTCAGCTGCTTATACAGAATCTCATTGATGAGAGAGCTCTTACCTGAGCCGGAAACACCGGTAATACATAGGAATACACCAAGGGGGATATCCAGGTCCACGTTCTTCAGATTGTTTTCCCTGGCACCCTGGATGGACAGGAATTCATCCCCCAGCTTCCTGCGCTGCTTCGGTACAGGAATGGAAGCTTTACCGGATAGATATTGTCCTGTGACAGAGGTATCCTCCTTCATAATATCCGCAAGGGTACCGCTGGCTACGACGTTACCTCCATGAATACCGGGTCCGGGACCGATCTCGATGATATGGTCCGCACTCCGAATGGTTTCCAGGTCGTGCTCAACGACAATTACTGTATTACCGATGTCCCTGAGCTTCTTCATGGTCTCGATTACCTTGCCGGAATCCCTCGGATGAAGACCGATGCTCGGTTCATCCATAACATAGAGCATGCCCATCAACTCACTGCTGATCTGGGTGGACATCTTAATTCTCTGCATCTCACCACCGGAGATACTATCACTTCTTCTGCCGAGGTTGATGTAATGAAGCCCGATATCGACTAAAAGCTTAATTCTCGTGGATAACTCCCGTACGATCGTAGCCGCAACCTCACGGTTCTTCTCTTCGAAGGTCAGGGCTTCGATGAAATTCAATAGCTCCGGCAGCTGCATTTTACTCAGTTCATCAATGCTTTTACCTCCGACGGTGACCTGAAGACGTTGCTTCTTAAGTCTGGCTCCGTGGCATTCCGGACAGATCTTCTCGATCATGCATTCCTTGATGAACGAAGGCTCGAAGGCTTCCGTCGTGGAAGTCCGGCGAATGTAGGAACGGTACCAGTGTTCAAATTCATGGACAAAACCACCAAAGGGTACGTCCCTGCCGACGATCCAATTGCGCTTCTTGGAGTCCGGTGGCTGGATCATCTTAACCAGTTCCCCCTTCGATCCATAGAACAAGAGCTCGTGGATCTCATTCGGAAGCTCGTTGAACGGGGTATCCAGGCTGAAGTCATATTGCTGGGATAGACTGTATAGCATGACGCCCCGGTAGCTGTCCTTCCCGTTGATGTTATAAACCGTATTCTTCAGTGCTCCGCGATTGATGCTTTTCTCAGGAGCCACTACCAGGAACCGTGGTTCGACAACATAGGACATCCCGACACCGAGACAGGTGTGGCAGGCACTAACGGGAGTATTGAAGGAGAAATGGAAGGGCTGCATCTCACATAAGAAGGTATGATGCTCCGGACATGCATAACCCTCATAGAAGGAGGCAGGTGCGCCGCCCACGACCTCCACCTGTACCATGAAATCCTCCTCCAGTGCAAGCATGGAAGCTTCGATGGATTTCGTCAGCTGAATGTAGGAATCACTCTTCAGAGTAAAACGATCAATAATCAGCTCTATATGATAGGATTTTGCTTCATTCAGCTCCCGCTTATCCGACAGAGAGAAGGGTTCCCCATCCACCAATAGCTTCTTAAAACCTTTCTCCCGGAGGCTCTGGAACGTATAGTTATAATCCTCCCCAAAGACCTTATATACGGGTGCGCGAAGCTCAATTACCGTACCGTTTTGCAGGGTACAGATATGCTCGGCGATCTGCGCGGGAGACAGCTGTTCCAACGGATGCTCACAGACAGGACATCTGCCTACACCGGCTGTTGAGTACAGGAGTCTCAGGTAATCGTTGATATCAGTAACGGTCCCGACAGTGGACCGTGGATTATTATTGCTTTTTTTCTGCTCGATGGCGATGACAGGGGACAGGCCGCGGACATAATCAACCTTAGCTTTCTTCAGCTGACTGATGCGGCTCTTGGCAAAGTTTGAGATTGAGTCCAGGAAGCGCCTCTGACCTTCCCCATACAGGACATCAAAGGCCAGGGAGGACTTGCCGGAGCCGGATACACCGGTAATTACGGTCAGCTTATCCCTTGGGATCTCGACCGATATATTTTTCAAGTTATTTTGTTTTGCACCGGAGATCTCGATACTGGAACGTACGGACATATGATTACTCCTCTCTGATTTTATGGAATATAGAGATAGCCGATTTCCTCAACAGCCTTCTTACCGCGAGGGGTGATTCGGATTGTCTGGGAAACCTTCGCCAGAACCCCCTGGTCTGCCAGATAGTCAAAAAGCCCGATGATATAATGGCCTTCTGTATGGAAATACTTCGCTAACATGGTTACTGTCTTCAGCTCCTGATCCTTCATATACTCCAGTACCGGCTGTTTGATGACATCCAAATGCCTCTTCATATAGACATCGATGCCGTCAATCAAAGTCTTCAGCTCTTCCTCCGTATAGAGGCCGGACATTGCCTTCTGGTAATAAGGAGTGATGGTCTCCGGATTGAGCTTTAATGCCTGTTGGATTACTTCTCTGGTTGGGGGATCGCCATGCAGAGAGACTTCGATTCTAGCCATATTTTCAACCGCACGAAGAAGATAGTATTGGGCATACACAGGATCCTTCTTCACGGTTAGCCATTTCGTAGCCTTTTCATAGGCATAAAGCAGACTGCAGGTATCATAGAAAATATTCAGAGCAATATCGTCACTGCCAATCATTCTCAGCTCCTCAAAGTATTCATTGAAGCTATCGTCCGTGGAATAGACAATCTGGCCTTTAGCAAAATAAGCTTGCGTAAAGGAACCGCCGGTTGACCGTTCCATAAATCGTTTGAAGGAGCTTCTTGGTGCAATACCGACATTAATCGTGATATCATCTTCAATGATGCAGTAGGAATCATTTTTGATCATCTGATCCCGGACCACTACGGTCATATCGATGTCACTCTTTTCCCAGACCTGATCATAGGCAAGACTTCCGCAAATGATGACCGCTACGACATTCGGATCAGCCTTGATCTTATCGATAAAGCTTACGGCAGCAGCCAGATATCTCTCTTTCAAAGAAGGTTGTAAGTTTGTATCCATTTTCCCATCCTTTCAATACATAGTAACAGCAACCTTCATGCAGCGGCCGGAGGACGAAGGCGGGAATGGCTACAGCATGAATGGTTTCATTATACCTTCCTGAAGGAAGAATACAGGACAGAAATTGCTATATCATGGATAAAACAGGACAGAAATTGCTAAGATGAGATTGTTGTTAAATTATTCCGTGCAAAGGCACTCCCTTATGTTATAATGTTTTAAGAAAACCAGCTGACATTAGCAATACGACAGACTGCTATATCCCTTTTGCAGAAGCGATTCGGGAGAAAAATTCAGGGGGCTGCATGGACAATTATCTGTTGGAGAAAATCAAGAAAACAACGGAATATATCGAGAATAATCTGCTGAAGGACTTGGACCTGGATAACATCTCGGAGAATGTTAACCTTTCCAAGTTTCATCTCTTAAGGATATGGAAGGGTGCTACCTCGACAGGTCTGATGGAATATGTCAGAAGGAGACGGATTGCACAGTCCTTAGGCGATCTGATCAATCACAATATCAGTATTGAATTCATCGCTTCGAAATATTGCCTGGGATGGGAGAGGACTTATCAAAGGGTATTCAAGGAGGAATATAATATTACTCCGGCAAAGTGGAGGAGAAATCCCTGCCCCCTTAATATTCTGGACAGATTTAATGCGGACTTCATGAACTGCTCCGGTGAAGGTCTGATGTTCTTCAAATCCATCACCGTATTACCGGCCTTCTCTATCGCCGGAGTCGAATATCGGGTTGATATCGAGGAGAACGCAAGAGAGCTCACGGCGAATAAGCTTGGTGTGGATTTCTTCTATTATAAAAGGCCGGAGGTAATCAATCGGGTGGATAAGGACATCTACATCGGTTTCACGACTGTGCCGAAGAAGCCCGGTACCTATACCTGCTATCAGCCCTCGGTCAAGATCAATCAGAACAGCATTGTGGGTCCGAATATGACAGTGAAGCATATCAGGCCACACAAGTACGGAGTATTTACCTATATGGGTCCACATCGTCCGGAGGAGCTCTCTGCAGAGAAGCTGAAAGGGCTGTGGCAGTTCGTTAACGATAACTGGATGCCCACAGTGGAATTTCACCTGCCCGAGATATTCCGCTTTGAACATATCAATTATGCGAAATGTAACAAGCATTATTGTGAGTGCGACCTGTATTACCCGATCTCGGTACTATAAACGAATGATAACAGATTAGGAGTTATGGATTATGAATCAGATCAGCTTGGATAAATTCATTACCTGCGGTAGTTCTGATAAGTCACATAGATATGTCCGATAGAAAAGACACAACCTGAGATCACAAGCAGCCATTGTCTTAAGAGAAAACCATTAATAACAATAAGGATACTGGGGTGGATGGCAAGCATCATAGCACAGAAGAAGCCGGGTGCTCTAAAATAGACAAGCCAAAACATCCAATATATCGATAGCAATAAGGCAGAGCCAATCAGCCAAATAGCAGAATCCCCGTCGGACCGGAGACCATATTCATATATGCCGATATTAAAAACCATTAAAAACATGGAGCCGTATCTGCCAAGTTGCTCGATCAGATTCATAATTTTGTTTTTGCATTTATTTTCGGCATCTTTATTTTTAAGTGCGTAGATGATATTGGGCAGCAGCAGAAGAATAACAATAATCAGCCCGTACAGATTGATCCAGTCCATTAATTTCGTCTCCCTTGTGATACTTATTTAGATACCGCAACAGTAAATATAGTTACATTATATATGAATTCACATAGAATTACCACATATATGGAGGGTATAGAAATGATAATCCGTAAAGCAAATGACAGGGATCTGGAGCAACTTAGAAGCCTATATAGGGAATTGGATGAAGATGCTGTTAGATTTCAGCCGGAACATTTTATTATGAGCAATCGGACCGATGAATATTTACTTAATCTAATTCATGGAGTTAATACAGATATCCTTGTTGCAGAACAAGGGAATGATATGATAGGATTCTCATTACTATTCCTTCAGAATAGCAAGAATATCAGTTGCTTGAAACCTCAGAGCAATTTATATATCGGAGATCTGGTGGTGACAAAGAAATCTCGCAGTCAAGGTGTTGGTGCTAAGCTGATGGAAGCCAGCAAAGAATATGGCAAGGAACATGGTACAGAATTTATCCGCACGCAGGTATTTCCGCAGAATGAGGATGCAATCAGGTTCTACGAACGGAACGGCTTTACAGAAATGATGAAGACAATTGAGTGCCAGTTCTAGTATTTGAATACGGAGGTATTAGTTTGAACTTACTTCATTATCTGAAGAAAATAAGAGACGGCTACGTAATAAACCAGGTAAAGAACATCAAAATACCTACTTTTCAGCCATCTCCTACATTAAGAGAAAGAGTTACATTCATCGGAAGAGTACAGAAGATAGGTTTTCGGCTAGAGATTTATGAGTTATCAAAACGCTTAAAGCTAACCGGTTGGGTACGGAATACAAAGGATAAGAATGTGGAGGCGGAGCTACAGGGAGAGCAAAAGAAGATAGAATTCCTGATAGAATATATGAGATCCTTAAAAAGGGCATCCGTCCGTGAAATAGTAAGGGACGAGCTTCACGTCAAAAAAGAAGCGGGCTTCACCTTAATCAAGGGAGATATAACAGAAACGTCTGCCAGTGAATAACGACATTTGATTCCACATAAAGAAATTAATGAATAAGAAGTCAAAGCTGCCCATCATAAAAGCCATGCTAGAAATTCATTTAGAAATTATGACAGAAACAGTTAATCATGTCAAATATACTAAGCTTATGTAGACAGGTGCGCCTAAGATGGAGCCCTGGGAGAATGACTATATCATTTCGTCGTAGTACTTGGCTGGGATTTTTATGTTACTGTCTCAAACTGTCCATGGAGGGACAGTTTAGGCGTGTACGGCACGGATGCCGATACACGCCGCAGACAGGTCCAAGTAAAAAACACAGCTTAGTACTACAGAAAATGATATCCGGAATACTCCCGGGGCTCCACTTAGGCGCACCGTAAATATAGCCATTGTATCTAATCTGGTCAGATCTTAAAGAACCCTTCCTCCATCATTTTGTGGCAGCACTTCGTTCCAAATATAATTCCTACGATGAATACACCGGCACAGCATACATATTTCACTATTTTCGTTACATCAACCGTAACCGTAACGGAGGTGCTCAGATCCATCGGAGTATTATTATCAACCTTTGACATGATAACCATCCTTTCTTAAATCGATTTTCTATTATCTTGCTATATATTATTAGTTCTTATGCATTTTCATTCGTTCTTTAAGATAGTGCCATTTTAGTAGCCCAGCTCCTCACCGACCAGGATAACCTTGATACGGCCGGGAATCTGCGATTTTCTGGTGATGACGATTTCGCAGCAGATGCAGTCATCTACGAGGCAGTTCGCACATTTGCCGGACTCAGCACAGGGGGTCTTCTTATTTAAGCGGATGTTGTTCGGGGGAGCAGCCATATTGCGGACGCGTTCGATACCGGTATCTACGTCAGTTACTATTTTATTCATACCGGCTATAATGATGACATTCTTCGGTCCGGTAATCAGGCAGGCAACCCGGTTACCTCTGCCGTCGATATTCACCAGCTGACCATCCAACGTGATGGCATTGGAGCTCATGAAGAAATAGTCGGCGGTAACGATCTTGCTGTACATCATAGTAGATTCCTCAGGTGTTTTCGCTGTATGCCGGTCATATAGTATGTAATCAGATTCCTTCAGATAATCAATTAATCCGATCTCCTCCAGGGTTTCCGAGCCTCCCCAGGAGATCGAGCAGCCGGGGGTCAGAAAACGCTTTGCCATGAGCAGAGCCTCGTCTGCGTTCTCACAATAGTATCCCTCGATTCCTCGCTTATTGAATTTACCGATTAGACTATCCGCTAAATTCTCGTAATAGGTTGTCTTAGCCGACATCATATCCCTCCTTATCAGATCCGGTCATATTTCTTCACAAAACAGATCCCGAGTGCACCGGGCCCGGTATAGGTTCCGATGGTAACCCCAATCTGAAAGATGGGGTAGATCATATTCCGTCCGGTAAACTTCTCGATGTGCTTCTGCAGGACTAAAGCATCGGCCGGGGTGGTGGTATTAGCGATGCAGAAATCATAATCCGCCGGATTCTCATTATATTCCTTGAAGTATTCCGCTACCATTTCAAATACCTTATCCAATGACTTCTTACGTCCCCGGATGTTGGAATATGGAATAAGCTCTGCCTCCTTCAGCTGAATCAGAGGCTTTAAATCCAGCATATCCTTTGCCAAAGCGATTACCTTACCGATTCTTCTGCCATGTGCCAGGTATTCTAAGGTGTCAACAGTAAACATGATACGTGCGGTAGCCTTCAGCCTGTTCGTGGTGTCAACAACCTCCGTGATGGAATGGCCGGCGCGTTTCATTTCAGCCATCTGAAGCAGCAGGATACCCTGACCGCCGGTAGCCTGAATACTGTCGATGATATGGATGGCTGCATTCGGAAACTGCTCCTCCAGGATATGCTTTGCGTTCACGGCTGATTGATAGGAACCGCTGAACTTCTGGGTAAGACATAGGCAGACGATATCATTGCCTGCCTTCAAAGCCGGACGGAAGGCACCAATATAATCCTGTACGGAGGGCAGGGAGGTAGTTGCAAAGACATGCTTTGCAGTGAGGGTCTCATAAAAGGATTCTTTCGTAATATCAATGCTTTCCTTATAATAGGTTTCCTGGTCAAAGCTTACGTAAAACGGTATTAGCCCAATCTGATGCTCCCTTATCAGGCTTTCCGGTAAATCACAAGCTGAGTCACTGAAAATTTGGTATTCCTTCATGGCTTCCTCCTAATCACACCTTCAAGTAGTTTTCAATACTACATCTATTGTAAACGATACCATATCAATATTCAATAAAAATAATGAGAATATTCTCTATATTCCCGGATGAATTAATGTTTGTCGTATCCGAATTTTTAAGGTATACTTATAGTAACCGGATTTTTGCAATTCTATGAACTTAAGAAGAGTTCATCCGGAGCCTCATAAGAGAAGCTTAAAAGCAATAGAAAGCTTTGTAAGAAAGTTGGTCAGACATGTCAAAAAGTTTATTTATCGCAGAGAAACCGAGTGTTGCTACGGAATTTGCTAAAGCACTGAAAATTTCCGGCATGAAGCAGGACGGTTATATAGAATCAGAAAATGCAATTGTAACCTGGTGTGTGGGACATTTAGTCACTATGAGTTATCCGGAGGTCTATAACCCTTCCTTAAAGAAATGGACCATGGAGACGCTTCCGTTCCTGCCGAAGGAATTTCTGTATGAAGTCATACCGAATGTAAAGAAGCAGTTCAGTATCGTAAAGGAGCTCTTAAATCGTAAGGATGTTGATACCATCTATGTCTGTACGGACTCCGGACGAGAAGGAGAATACATATACCGACTGGTGGATCGTGCCGCTAAGGTTCCGGTCTCTAAAACCCGTAAAAGAGTCTGGATCGATTCCCAGACGGAGGAGGAAATCCTCAGAGGAATTAAGGAAGCAAAACCCCTGTCAGCCTATGATAACCTGTCGGAGGCAGCATATCTGCGTGCCAAGGAGGATTATCTGATGGGAATTAATTTCTCCAGAATCCTTACCTTAAAATATGGGAATGAGGTGCAGAAATTCTTAAACTCTGCTCAGTGGTCCGCTATCTCCGTGGGCAGGGTTATGACCTGTGTTCTCGGTATGGTGGTCAGAAGGGAGAGGGAGATCCGAAGCTTTGTGAAGACCCCCTTCTACCGGGTGATTTCACAGCTATCCGCTGAGGATAAGAGCTTCAATGCAGAATTCAGAGCAGTGGAGGGTTCGGATTATTATCTGTCCCCACTGCTATATAAGGAAAATGGCTTCTCAGAGAAGCCTTCCGCTATCAAATTAATCTCAGATCTGGCTGGGAATATTCCTGTTCTTTCTGAGGATGGCTCCTGGGCAGCAGTAACAGGCAGCGGAAACGGAAAGGATAGTTCCTCATCTGAGCAATCCGAAGGTGGGCAAACCTTGTTACCGGCGCAGATGGCAGGGGTTATGACCCCGGAACAACAGCTGCTCGCAGAGATTACCCAAATAGAGAAGAAGAAGGAGAATAAGAACCCGCCTCTGTTATATAATCTGGCGGAGCTTCAGAATGACTGTGCAAGAATATTCAAGATCAGTCCCGATGAGACTCTGAAGATCGTGCAGGAGCTGTATGAGAAGAAGCTGGTGACCTACCCCAGAACCGATGCCAGGGTATTATCCACAGCCGTTGCCAAGGAGATCTATAAGAACATAAAAGGACTCCAAAGCCTTAACAGTGCCAGAGAATTCGCCGATGAGATTTTAGAGCAGGGCTCCTATAAGAATATTGCTAAAACCCGCTATGTCAATGACAGCCAAATTACGGACCACTATGCCATCATTCCAACAGGACAGGGGCTTAACGCTCTGGGTAGTGTATCACCCACCGCAGCCAGGGTCTATGAGACAATCGTGAAGCGTTTCTTAAGCATATTCTATCCTGCAGCGGAATACCGTAAAATAAATATAACAGCCAAGATCAAGAAGGAAAGCTTCTTTGCGACCTTTCGGGTTCTTGAGAAGGAAGGCTATCTTAAGGTGCTCGGCAATACTTCGGAGAGGAAGGACCGCAGCACAGAAGAGAAAGAGGGAGCGGAAGGCAAGGAAGCAGCGGAGGACAATACCGAGGAGGAGAATTCGGATCAGGCCTTCATGCAGGTCATCATGAATCTGAAAAAAGGAAGTCTGCTGCCGGTTAAAACATTGAATATTAAAGAAGGGGAGACAGTACCTCCTAAGAGGTATACCTCCGGTACCTTAATCCTAGCCATGGAGAATGCGGGGCAGCTGATTGAGGATGAGGAGCTAAGGGCTCAGATTAAGGGAAGCGGCATCGGTACCAGTGCTACCCGGGCTGAGATATTAAATAAACTGATTAAGATTTCCTATCTCAACCTGGTTAAGAAGACACAGGTGATTACCCCGACTCTTCAGGGTGAACTGATCTATGAGGTGGTAAACGCTTCGATCAAATCCTTATTGAATGCGGAACTGACTGCGAGCTGGGAGAAGGGCCTTAACTATGTGTCGGACGGTCAGATATCCACGGAGGAGTATATGGAGAAGCTGGAGGGCTTTGTCCGGCGTATGGTAGATGGAGTAAAGGCCATGAATAATCAGAATGCATTGACCGGAAGCTTTCAGGAGGCGGCTGCATTTTACCGGAAGTAAGTGCTTAAGGATTATACTACTGTTCAAGGAGTAGATTTTCCTATGGTATCTTAGTGACAAGACAGATAGAATGTGATAATATATCGGCAAAAGATGTTTGATGAGACAAGTTGATTTTCCTTGATATCGGGAATACGATAAAGGGTATGAATAATTAGAAAAAAGGAGACATAGTTATGTGCGGAATTGTTGGCTATATTGGCGGGAAACAGGCGGCACCCATTCTGTTGGATGGACTATCTAAGCTGGAATACAGAGGTTATGATTCGGCAGGTCTGGCAGTAAATGATGGGTCTAAAATACATGTTACAAAGTGTAAGGGCAGATTAAAGATCCTTAGTGACCTGACTAAGGGTGGGGAGACCCTGACTGGGACCTTAGGGATAGGACATACCAGATGGGCGACACACGGAGCACCCTCCGATATGAACTCCCATCCTCATTTCAACACGAACGAATCAATTGCAGTTGTACATAACGGGATCATAGAGAATTACCTTAAGATTAAGAAGAGCTTGATGGATAAGGGCTATCAGTTCCAAAGCGAGACAGATACCGAGGTAGTGGTTCAGCTGTTGGATCATTATTATGACGGGGATGCAATGGCTGCTATTGCTAAGGTTATGTCGAAGATGGAGGGTTCCTATGCCTTAGGAATCATTTTCAATGACCAGCCCGACGAATTCTATGCAGTAAGGAAAGACAGTCCTCTGATTGTCGGTGTATCGGAGGAAGGTAATTATATCGCATCCGATGTTCCCGCAATTTTAAAACATACCAGAAATGTATATTATATCGAGAATGGCGAGATCGTACGGTTAACCAGAAAGTCCGTTCAGTTCTATAATTCGGATCTGGAACCGGTAGAGAAGGTCATGTCAACGGTGGAATGGGATATCACCGCAGCAGAGAAAGGTGGCTATGAGCACTTCATGCTGAAGGAGATCTTCGAGCAGCCGAAGGCAGTAAGAGATACCCTCCGTCCGAGAATAAGAGAGAAGGATATCGTAATTGATGAGCTCCATATGAACGAAGAGGAGATTCGGAAGCTGAAGAAGATATTCATCGTAGCTTGTGGATCTGCCTATCATACAGGCATCACCGGCAAATACGTTATCGAGGATCTGGCAAAGATACCGGTAGAAGTAGATCTTGCATCCGAATTCCGTTACCGTAATCCGCTCCTGATGGAGGATAGCCTGACTATCATCATCAGCCAGTCCGGTGAAACCGCAGATTCCCTCGCCGCTCTCCGCGAAGCGAAGCGTCAGGGCTGCAAGGTGCTGGGAATTATCAATGTTGTCGGCAGCTCCATTGCCAGAGAAGCAGATAATGTCATGTACACCTGGGCAGGTCCGGAAATCGCCGTAGCAACCACGAAGGCATATTCCACCCAGCTGTCCGCTCTGTACCTGTTAGCGATGCATTTCGGTAAGGTCCGCGGTACGCTGAAGCAGGATACCTTTGAAGCACTCTTAATGAAGCTTCAGGAATTACCTAATCAGATTCAGAAGATCTTAGATAACAATGTTCCTGAGATCCAATATATCGCATCCAAGTTCGTTGCTGTGAAGGATAGCTTCTTCATCGGCCGCGGCATTGATTATACAACAGCACTCGAAGGATCACTGAAGCTGAAGGAAATCTCCTATATCCATTCTGAGGCTTACCCGGCAGGTGAGCTAAAGCATGGCCCGATTGCCCTGATTGAAGAGGGAACGCTGGTCACAGCGCTGCTCACGCAGGAGGAATTATATAAGAAGACCGTCAGCAATATCGTAGAGGTCCAGTCCAGGGGTGCGAATGTTCTGGCAGTAGTCAATGAAGGCTATGAGGATGCTGCGAAGGTTTGCAATATGCTGCTTAAGATCCCTGTCACAGACCAGCATTTTACGACTTCACTGGCAGTTGTTCCGCTGCAGCTGTTATCCTATTATGTGGCAGTCGGCAAGGGTATCGACCTGGATAAGCCGAGGAATCTTGCTAAGTCGGTAACGGTAGAGTAAGGGAAGGCAGATAAGCAATATATGTTTTGAGACGAAATTAAGTAGTGAGCTAGGAAATAAAGTAATAAATTAGTAAATTATTATGAGAGCTACCATTTATATAAAATGGTGGCTCTTTTACTATAGATATTTATATATCAATTCTTAATTTCGGGGTAAGGTTTAATCATAGTGTTTTGTAACCATTGGGGTATTTCATACGATTTAATATGAGTAAAGCTTTCCAAGGTTTTACTTCCAGATGCATCTACTTTATATGTTATCTCATCATCACCAACGGGCCAATGTGCACCAATCACAGGTTTAGTTTTAAATGTAATATAAATATTTACTGGTTCTCCCTGCTTTTTAATATCATTAATTTTAAATTCATAATTGAAATATTCTAATCCATCTGAAAAATAATTATCATAAAATTTACTACTATCTGCAATGATATTGTCCATAAATAAAGCGATTATTAATTCGTCTTTTATTTCGGATTTGGTAGTTGACTTGACACTAAAAGTTGGTATGATGTGTTTTTTTTGTAAATAAAAGATCATTTCAAAGAGTAATATACCTGACAAAATTAGTATAACGATAAATTGCCATTTTTTATTATGCTTCATGACTTCACCTATGGCATCAAATCATTACAATATATTAAAGCCCAAAATAAATATTCGCCTTGTAACTTCACTGTCCGTTCGCAGTTCTATTTTTTAGCCCATTATGTTCATCCTCCACCAAATCTCCATCAATTATAACATTTAGATGATAGTATAAACCATTGTCTCTATATGAACAATACAATACAATAATTCTTATAAAGCATAAACATAGTGAGATATACTAAATTGTATCCGTTTCTAAATCTATACCAAATGGTTTACTGTGATTGATCTTAATAGCAGAAGAGGAATAAGGTGTTTTGGAAAGGAGCTAGTTATGAAGCTGGAGTATAGCAACTATACGTTATTATTTGAAGATGGTGGGCTGGTGATACAAAAGAATAACAAGATTCTGTACTATAATAAGCGTCCGATGTTTGTTACTGTAAAGACAGTTATGGCCATTAGTGAATTCTATGATAAGTCCTATAGCAAGGTTATGAAGAGGGGGGATGAAATTGTAGCGGAAGGCACCTTAACCGTGCCCTCAGGCTCAGAATTCTCCTTTTCAGATGTCTATTCCGTAACCGAAAGTGGATTTCGGGTACAACGGAGTGTTAAAGTGTTACAGGCTGCGGATGACCTGGGATTTTCTACGAAGGTATCCTTTGTTACATCAGAATCAGACAATCCCCGTGATTATAACTGCTTTGCCCCCGGTGTTTGGTACAAGCAAAATGAATTTGCAGCGGATCAGGCATTTGGTAAAGACCTTGATTGTGAGTATTTCTGGCGTATGGAAACCTGTTATGCCTTACCTGTATTTGCAATGCAGAATATTACTTCCGGTGAGACTGCAGCACTTTCACGCTGGGCGGCAGACGTTACGATGCGCGATTATAATCTGATGCGTTCTGAAAATTATACGGACCCTACGATAACCACCGGAGCGATTGGCATGAGTAAGCCTGAACCAAAGACCTTGAACTATTTATACTACGGCTATGCAGTAAGAACGGAGACGAATTCACAGATTGACGGGTTATCCATTGATTATGTATATCCCGGTGCAGATGGTCAACTGCCGCCCATCAATGGTAAGCATTACTCCGGACTTGATTATCATAATAAGCTTAAGACTTTTCAGCGTATTAACCATCCGGTTGAAGCAGGCTTTGAACAGAATTACTCTGTCGCAATTCATTTTGGTCATTATGACGACTTCCAGCCAATGATGCGAGACATATGGCGGGTGACTTATGATCGGTTAAGGGACAAATTATTTGAGGTGGATAACAAGCTGTTTTATCATAACTGTATGAAAATGCTGAATCAATATACCAGACAATATGGCGATTCCTATGGCTTACCCTTTGCTTGCCAGCTGCCGGATATGGATATCTCCAGTGTATCCTTTCAATTTGGCTTTGTAGGTCAGCAACCCGGCATCGGTTACCATCTTCTGCGATATGGTGATCAGGAGAAGGTGCAGGATGCCTTTCAAAAAGGGGTCAGTATCATTGATTTTTGGGTACGGACAGCCATGACTGAAACAGGTCTTCCTCATATGTGTTATAATCCGAATATAGAAGGTTTTGAGCCATATCCTCATTATATTCGAATGCTGGCGGACGGTATCGAAGCTATTCTGGACTCCTATGTCTATATGAGAAGAAAAGGTGACGAGCGCCCTTCGTGGTATGATTTCTGTAGGAAAACCGCTGACTGGATAGTAGGTATTCAGAATGAGGATGGCAGTTTTTACCGCTCCTATAATACCGACAATTCCATCCGTATGAATTCAAAGTCCAATACGCCCAGTATAATTCGTTTCCTGGTACAATTCTATCTGGTATCAGGTGATACAAGATATAAGGATGCGGCAATCAAGGCGGGTGATTGGTCCTTTGATAATGCATATAAAAATCTGGAATACCGTGGAGGTACCTGCGATAATTCTGATATCCAGGATAAAGAGGCTGGAATATATGCCTTGTTCGGTTTTCTTGCACTGTATGATCTCACCGGTGAGGACAAATGGTTGGAAGGTGCAATTGCAGCTGCTGATTATACGGAAACCTGGACCTATGCCTGGAGCTTCCCTGTACGAACGATTTGGCCAAAACATCCGTTTAATAAATATTCCATAAGCGGTCAGAGTATCATCACCATAGGAGGCGGGGCTGATGTATATATGGCAGCCTGTGCATATACCTATTACAGACTATATGTGATCACTAACGATCAGCATTATCTTGACTTTGCCGAGTTTATCCATAAAAACACCAGGCAATCCAGTGATGTGGATGGAAGCTGCGGATATATTATGCCGGGCCTTGGGCATGAAAGTGGTAATTTTACCAGCCAGACATTGCAAAGTCAGTACCACTGGTTACCTTGGTGCACCTATGTAGAAATAGATCCTTCCGCAAGGTTATATGATAGCTTTGGAGGTTATGATATTGCTGATGCACAGAGGTTAAGTCCTGAGGAAAGAGCAGAGAGAAACCAAATATATAAATATTATGTATAAATAATAAGAATTTATTGATGAATGGCATGTACCTAATGATACATGCCATTCTGTTGGTGCATATTAACTTATTTCCGGTTACCTTATTGAATATCTCTTGTGTTGTGAAGAAGGATCATGAATATATCATCATTATGCTGGCAGCTATCATCAGTAATCCGCTTAATAGTAATACCAGGTTATAGAAATTAAAGTGGTTGATATGGTTTTGAAAATAATTCTTATGATATGGATTAATTTCTCTTTCCATCCGCGTGACTTCTGAATTCATAAAGGAAATACCCTGTGCATTCTTACTACCAATTCCACTTAAATTCGATCCTGAAGGACTGCCTTTCATGGACATAAAGATACCGATAACAATTAACAGGATACCTTCATAGGTTAAGATATCATATAATTTTTTGGTGGAATTATTAGTTATTATTATTCCAATGACTAGACCAATGGTAAATAAAATAATACTGAATAACAATATGATGAATAAGCTATGGAGCAATTTTTTTATCTTAACTTTTCTCATGATCGTAGCACCCCTATTCTAATTCTCTGTCCTTTAGCAGTATACCGTCTAACTAGCCTAAGCGCATATCGTCTGCAATAGAGTCCTTATAATAATAGGAATGATTACAATACTCATCCCCTTGCATCAAAGATTTCGTTCTAATAAAACCGATTTTGTCGCTAAAGGATGGGGTAGTAAAGAAATCAGTCATACATGACATATGATAAAACCACTCATGCATTCCTGTTTTTTCGGCAAATTCAAAAACCGGGCACCGTGTTACGGTAAACTGGGTAATACTGCCGTTGTTCTTACGATCAAATTCAAAACCTGATTTCTTTAGAGGCTCCCAGAGAACTCGAATAAAATCCTCGATTTCTGTTCCTTCGTGGGCTTCATTTTTACCAATTGCTGCCCAGTCTCTCTGTAGATTTGGCTTCATAAATTCTGTAACCGCATGCTTAGCGGCATCCCCGTAGTTCTCATCCAGTTCTTTCAGCATTTCTAGGCCGTGATCAGCTGTCCAGGTGCTTTTCATTGTTTGAAGTATCTCGTAGTCAAGTGGTTCACCATGGTATTCACTATCCAGATTCTGATTTATCATTTCTCTGACCCAACAAAAGTGTCTTTCAAATTCACTATTCATCATTTACCCCTTTCATTAATCATTGCTTTCATCAGATGTGTTATTCCGCTTTAAAACCGAGGTGCTCTTCAACCTCCTGCTTGAAGTCTGCGATGGCTTGCTCCCGTGTTTTATTACCGGAGATATATTCGTAAACTTCATTTAACCAATGGAAATCTATCTCATCATCATATTGTGTTGCCTGATTTCCGTTCGCATACTTAGCTGCCGGAATGTAGACATCGAACTGATTCTGCCCACCAAGGATATCCAGGGAGCCGTCCGATTTCTCCATAACCGTTTCGGAAGGGACTGTATCCCTGATACCATTATTCATGATACCGTTAGCCCAGAGATATTGGAACCCTGTCTCAGAGGTATCCAGAGTCATCCACTTGATGATCTCACCGACAGCCTCCTTATATTTGGTATCTTTGTTGGCAAAGACATAAGTCCCACTCCAGAAGAAGCCGGCGGGAGGTTCACACACTGCCCAGTCACCGAAGGTGCCGTTGCCAACAGCTTCACCTCCACAGTTATTTTTGACAACATAGCTTATGAGCCAGGAGGGAGCAAAGAAACCAAAGATTTTCTTATCACCGGCATCCTGCATATCACCAAACCATTCCTCCCGCCACATTCTAGTGTTATTTGTATACTGATTATCTATCATCCTCTTAGAAAGGTCCAGGAAGGCTTCCCTATTCGGATCGATATAAAGCTTGCCATCGACAATCCATGCCTGATCGGAACTGCTCCTAATAGCATGCCATAAATCTTCATGACCCGAACAGATACCATAGCCTTTCGATTTTAAGGCTTCGGCGGCTTCAAAGAACTTATCCCAACCTGGACCGATGGTATCCCGTATGATTTTTGGCTCGTCAGTTCCCCATACCTCCTTCGCGATGGACCTGCGATATAGAAATGCCGCTGCGGTTGACTGGTATCCAAGGGCAACCAGCTTACCTTCAGGGTTCGTACCATAATCAACCATATAATCTGCAATCGAAGCTTCCTGTAAGAGGGTATCAACAGGAAGGCCGAGATCTTCATAGGTAGCAGCATAAGGGTACTTTTCGCCTTTTATGTACTTCACTGCATCAGGGGATAATGAAACATAGATATCTGGAACATCCGCTTCCCCGCTGCCTAGAGCCGGATCAAGAACTCTATTATAGCTGATTTCACTTAAAGAATAATCAGATATATTAATTTCGAAACCGAAATCCGGATAAAGTTCTTTGAACTTAAGCATGGCAAAATGCATATCATTGCCGTAGCTGGTCCAAATTTGAATCACCTTCGGATCAGTATCAGGTTTAGACTCATGAGATTCCATATTAGTAGCAGTATCATCTTCCTTAGGGTTGACAGCTTCCGATGGAATTTCCTTCGGAGTCGCTGTCGGAGAACTCAGGATAACACTTTCCTTCGGAGTCCCGGTAGGAGAGTACGGGGTATCATTTTCCTTCCCTCGGCATCCGGACAATGCTATGGACAATAGGAGCAGCAAACATAGTAATGAAGATGTGAATTTTTGTTTCATAGAGATCACCTCATAGTACATATAAACATACAGCTACATAGCATTTCAGACTTTTTTAAGGCTTTTCATTTTTCAATCAATTTTGCCGGGTATATTTAGTGAGCTTACGGAATGTTACAATATTTAACCAACATTGTGCTATTTATCTCCGCAAAACTAGCGTTTTCCGTCTTAAAACTACCCATCTTATGAAAAGGAGTATCGGTAATCAGGCATTGCAGACACATAATGACCGCACTATGAGTGACGATCGCCACATCCTGTTCATTCTTCTGTATGATATTATGTAGAGCGGCTAATACACGGTTCAGCATATCCTGATAGGATTCTGCGTTCGGAGGTCTGGTATCCCTGCGATTGTGATACCATTCCTCATATTCGGCAGGAAATTTAGCTTTCACCTCATCCCAGGTCAATCCCTCCCAAGCCCCCAGGTTCATCTCCTCCAAGCCTTCTGCAATTTCGTAATCCACCTTTACTGTATCACTAAGAATCTGTGCAGTCTTAAGAGCTCTTTTCTGGCGGCTGGTATAAATCCTTGAGATGTGGATATGAGATTCCAGCACCTGCCTGCTCATTTCTTCCGCCTGCCGGATTCCGGTAGAATTCAGCTCGGTGTCAGTACTTCCCTGAATCTTCCCCGCGATATTCCAATCAGTCTGTCCGTGCCTTATGAAGTATAATTTCATGCCTGATACTCCTCATTATTCATAAACTGTGTCCTTCAACCTTCTTATCAGCAGCTTTTCTCTTCTCCAGCATGTGATCAAAGGCTTCATCGAATACATCGGGCAGGTACTTTTCAAATACCCGAATTCCTTCTTCAGTAATACCACCTTTTACAGCTACTCGCGAGATGGTTTCATTAAAAGTGAGTCCCTTCTCAAGAAATAACTTGGCAGTCCCATATAAAGTCCTGATCAAAAGCTCCTGTAGCTCATCTCTGTTATAGATGTCAGAGTGTCTTACAGCTGATTCGAGTAATTCCCGGAACATTCCGGCAATCAGGCCGGGACCGCAGCTGGTGACTTCCGTAATCAGTGCAAAATCATCCACTGGCAATATTTTAACCTGACTGATTTTTCGGATCAGGTTTTCCACATATTCAGCCTTTTCCTTATGAACCTCAGCTTCATGATAAATAAGAGATACGCCGTCCAGCACCTCAGAGGTGACGGCGGGAATCAACTTACTTACCATAGCTCCGGTACGCTGATGGATATCCTTCGCTTTAATTGCCCCGGAGATGGAGATTATATGGGTATCCGGTGCTATGCATCCCCTAATTTCCTCCAGTATCTGAAGCGTATCAGGAGCCTTCGTACAGAGGAAAATGCACTTTGCTTTCAGCGCGACCTCATTCACCCCGGTAGCAATTTCAACAGCAGGATAGTTCTCGCTGAGCAGAGCTAATTTAGTCGCTGTCCGGTTATATACGATAATATCCTCCGGTTCCAACGCTTTTGTGAAGAGCATCTGATGGAGCAACATACTACCCATGCTTCCATATCCGATAAATCCAACCTTCATTGATCAACTTCCTCCTTAATATGAAAATAGTTAGGATTGTAACGGCATATTATGCCTTTTTATCAGGGGTGTTCCTCTGTTCCTTAAAGCCCTGTACTAAAAACACAATACCAATTAAGAAGAATACGATGCCCGAAGCGTAAGGTTAAGTGAGAAGATTACTATTATCAGTCCTGTGAATATATAAGGCAATTACGTATTTATCTGAAAGGGTCTTTTCCTCTTCACAGATAAATCCTTCCTTTTCATAAACCTCTCTCAACTTAGTCCGTTGCCCGTTACAGTTCAGACGGATGGAGGAGATAGCATTCTTATATGACAGAGCCTTCGCAAAATCAATAAGTTCCCTAGAGCATCCTTTTCCTGCATATTCCCGCTTCACAGCCAGCTTATGCAGATAGAGAGACTCCCCTTTCGGAATATCAGGCCAATGGATTGGATCATAATCCGTTAATGCCATACAGGCAGCCGGTTCACCGTTCTGATATGAGATATAAAAATCGGTAATTTTATAAGAATTACGCAAATTGCTCCACTTTACATTTGATTCATTCCATAGATTCTGCAGACCGTTCTTCTCCATCCAGTATACCGCATCCAGCAGAATATCTTCTATGAACGGTATCTCAAATTCCTCAGCTTGTTTTACCATATATTCATCCCCTTAGGTATTTACTTCTTTAGGATATCAGGTATCCTAAAGAAGTAGAAGCTCAGCTATGCTATGGCCACTGCTGATTTCACTGATCAGATCATTCATGAATCTGGCAGCAGGGGCACCATCGATGAGATCATGATCAAAGGATACGGTTAGATTAAGATGTTCTCTGTTTTCAACCTTATCATTGATTAAGACCGGCTTATTATGAATGCTTCCGATGGATAACAGCACAGTGGCACTGCCATGTGGAATAAGCCAGATAGGGTATTTCGCATACATACCGACTGAGGTGATCGCCAGCTTACCGTATTTCGTACCCATTTTTTTATTCTTATCAGCAATTCTGACAAAGGCTCTTAGGAAAGGGCCCGGAATATAACGGAACCAGGAATTCCCTGACAGCTGCCCCAGATGCTTGTTCTGACCAGAGTCCCTTTGCGCCCCCCTGATTTCCGAATGAATATCCAGAAGGCTTTTATTACCGCAATTATGTATGACCAGAGGTTCCGGTACGATCTCATGATTGATTTCACGCTCCACCAGGATACTGATAACAATATCATTGATATAGATGATATTGCGGCCGGCAATAAACGAATTGAAGTGAGGATACTTGGTAATGGTATCTGCAAAGCATTTTGCAATATAACCGGTAAAGGATATCGCTTCCTTGCCTTTACTTTGATATTCACGCATTAAGCTTCTGGGAACAGATATCTCAACCTCTGTTACATTATGAATCGTATTCCTCCGACTGGTTGCAGATGCTGATGCGATAGCTGCTTTACGAAGAAAACTTAACCTTTCCTTATGATAATCCTTCTTCCTCATTCCAGTTCTCCTATAAGCACTTCTCTTTACATTCACTGCACACTGCGTCATGTGATGAAATTACGCCACCACAATTGGGACTAGTCTATTTCGTCAATTCAGATTGATTGGGAGATGATACTTCCAGACATCATTATCATTCCGTCGATTCTCTTATAACCATTCTTATTATAAAACTTTTCAGTCATATCGCCTTCTGCTGTAAAAAGATGTGCAAAGCTCACGCCTTTGTCAAGTAAACATGTGTTAAGAGTATCCAGTAACTTGCTTCCAATACCATTTCCGCGCATCCCATTCTTCACAAACATTTCCTTTAGATCATATGTTTTTCCTTCATACCAGTATTCTGTACATCCGAATACAGCGGCGACTATGATGCCATCCTCAACAGCAGCAAGTCCGTAAAAACCAGGAGTATAGTAAATGTCTTTGAGTCTATTATAAGCGGTATCAAACTCCCACTTATCGTTCCATGGCTCTGAATTAAAAGTTTCAACATACAGCAAAGCACATTCTTCCATAACTTCCAATGAAATCTCTTTAAACTCAATCATTTTCCCATTCTCCTTTTGTGATAATCCCCTTGCAGAGCCATTTTTGATACTTAACTAATTAAGCTCATTTTATGTATTCCATGGTATACGGGCACCAGACCATGCATTTTAGGCATAAGATACAAAGCTTTCTAGTCATGATTTCATCGCGGGTAGTCGCGACGCTCCATGTTTTTCCTAGCAAGGCTTCAGTCGGACAAATATTTACGCAGATATTGCAGTCGCCGCATTGCGGTTCCATTGGTATTTTACTCATGGTTGTAAAGGGAGCGGTGGTTAAGACTTTCCCGAGCATCAGTGCACAGCCGTACTGGTTAGTAACTAACAGATTGTTTTTGCCGATAAACCCCAATCCAGTCCTGAGCGCGACAGTTTTATGCGGTAAACGCCCTGTTTTCAACTTGGCAATACTTTTGTATCCCTCTGTTTCTAGCAAGCCAGCTATTTTTTCAGAAAGAGCATCCATCTTGTGTTCGATGTTAAAAACCTCTTTCCGTTTTGGATCTTGACCGGCTCTTAGTGTACTAATATACTCCCTCGATAGTGCTTTTCCAAAGAGAATTGCACAAGAGTACCCTTCTATAATATCTGCGGGTAACATTGAAATGTCAACAAAATATACAAAATCTGCGCCGCTGTCTTTTATACGCTGCTCCCACAAATCATTTAGTTCCATGATGCCTCCTTTTTTATAACCCCAGTTAATCTATCTTTTAGGTTTGCATCATTTATATCTTTACATTTACCATTATAATCATAGTATTTATTAATTTCCATTTTCTCCCCGTTGTTAAGTGAATAATAGATATATCCATTCTCATCATATAAGAAGCCTTCAAAGTCATGAATAAACTGGTCGTAGTAAAAAATGTCATATCCATCGTATTTGTAAATATATGTACTGCAGGATATATCAGTTCCGCATTCTGTGATATAAACATCTATTAAATTATCTGATTTATCAAAGTCTGCTACAGAAACTTGTATCCCGTCATTCCAATCACTCTTAAACTCAACCTGAGAACCATTAATATCTAGAGTTATCTTTATTGGCTTATTCCCATCATCAACATTTAATAAATCTTCTGAAGTTACTGTTAATGTTTTTTTATCAGAACTTTCATTAAGTGTAAGGTCAACTGATCCACCAGCGCTATAATCAAAATCATCAGCAGAATATTTAATATCAATTTGTGGTTTGGGAGTTGGTGCTACGGTCGCTTTTGGTGTCACTGTTCGGGTTGGTGTTGTGTTTTTAATTCCTTTATCAGTTTTAGCTTCTGATGTTTGGATATTTGTTATTTTTGAAGCGTTGCTATTGTCTTTTTTATGAATCATAGAACAACCCATTAAAGGAAGGGCTATTATAAGCATAATTGTAACAGCTGTTTTTTTCATACTTTATTTCTCCTTATAAAATCCTATTTTCCATATTTATGGAAATAATTGTTCTGTTTATAATAATATGTTGTGACATAGCCGAATTTTCGAAATCTCACCGATTACTGTCCCTGTAAAACTACAGGGATATCTATGGTAATCAAACCACCAGTCATGAGCGGTTTGTTTGTACTTCCATTTTTCAGCGTTTTCGCGCCGTATCATATTCTGCGCCGGCAATAATAGCAACTGAGCTCCTTGATCAGCGACAGCCTTTGCTGGATCTGAAAAATTTGCATTATAACAGATATTTATGCCATATTTCAATCCTTTGAGTGTCCGATCAATGCTATCAGTCGGTACTACTAGCCCGGACACCGGGTGCAAGCCTTAACTTGTTAAGGTTGCCCTTAGGCTATGGGGTGTCTGGGAACATATTGTTATGTGAAGTGGGGAGCCCTATAAATCATGACATATATAATTTTCACTTAGTACCAAATGAAATTAATGTGCATGGTGCTTTGACTATAGAAGCAGTATTTTTAGATGACATATATCCCCTGATTTTCTGCTCTCCTCTAAAATATGTTTCTGCTTCATTTTCATCGAGCCCTTTGTTTATAAGTGAGTTAACAAAATCATCTCTATCATCATCTGCTAAAGATTTATCCCATCCCCAGGCAGAAGAAAATGTATTAAATTCCTTTATATAGCTAGAACTACTTGGATTAATAAAATAAACACTATCACTCATTCTAACTCCCACGTTTTTCAAGTTAAGTTCTTGCATGATAAACGGGATTTTAATAGCAAACCTATAATCTCTTCCACCATTGGCGATTTCTGTTTTCCAAAGCTTTCGCATAAGTGATGTTATTCCAAGTTCATCATAATTCAGATCTTTAAAATATAAACCCGCCTTCTCTAATTCCATATCGGTTTCCATACAGATAACTAAACCATCTGACAGAACGGATTCTATCATTTTATTTAAGATAGGTTTTGCATTAGGAATATGCCTTAATACCGCTTGCGAAATGGCGATATCATATTTGCATACTGGGTGATAATTGCATAAATCTTCTTGTATAAAGGATGTTTCAAAGCCAGAATCCTTGAATATTCTTTGGGCTTCATTAATCAGATTTTCTGATATATCAATACCTGTGTATGTACTTCCCTTAGGTAAAATGGGTAACAACATTAATCCAACATAGCCAAACCCACAACCAAAATCTATGATATTAACAGGTTTATGAATATTCCATACCTTATCAACCAGAAACTGAATGTAATCTTCATTAAACCAACCTGTTCGAATAGCCTTTAGCCATTCAACTCTGTCATTCCAATAATTTGAGTGCATTATATTCAGTTCCTTTCAGGTATCTAAGTTTTCTCGAACGTATATTGTTAGAAACTCCCCATTTCACATAACGTCTCGTGTTCCCGACACCCCAGAGCCTTAAGGTGTCCGCTCAATGCTGCCTGTCGGGAATAACTAGCCCGGACACTGGGTGCAAACCTTAACTTGTTAAGGCTGCACTTAGGCTGTGGGGTGACTGGGAACATATTGTTATATGCCGTATCATATAAATAACTACTAATTATATATCTTAAGAATGTCATTCTCATACATAATCATGCTTAAATTTATTGTCTTCTTTTTATCTTCGTATATTGTTTAAAGACTATATATATAATAACGGTTACAGATATCAAAATAATTATTATTAGCCATTTATGTCTTTTATTAAAATCATTGCCTGTGTTGGGGTCTAATATATACCTCTTGAAGTTCTCATCGATTATAACAAGTTTATTATTTTCAATCATCATTTCTTTAATAAATACCATTTGTGTATCTTTTTCAATATGAGGGTTGATTTTTATAGTATAAACTTTTTTACTCCATATTAGTTTATTTGTATTAATATTAAAGGCCTGCACAACACCCATATTATCTAATGAACTATTTTCTGCAACTATTTTAATGTCTTTATATATTACAGGTGGAATGGTTGCAGGAGCATATTCTCTGCTTGCATAAACTTGATTCGTATAAAGTAAACAAATTATTGATAAACATACAAAAAAATATTTTCTTTTCACGCTAACATCTCCAATTGTTTCAATGTTACACATTAGGATATAAAATCAAAATTAAAGCTACAGAGCACAACTCACATTGATATGGCACCTAACGTTACTTATTTCCGCCGTCACAGAGCTTTAAGGTGTCCGCTAATGCCATGAGCGCTCGCGCGATTGGCTAATGCGGACGCCAGGTGCTTGCACTTAGGCTGTGGGATGGCGGAAATATATTGTTATCAGAAGTCAAAAGCGGCATAAACCACTAGCCATAAACAACGAATCGACATCTAATCCAATTCATTGAGAAGCTCTTTTAAATAAGTAACCAACGATTTAGTATTCTCTTTACTAGAATGATCATATGATGTTAATATAGCCATGCTTGTTCCCGTTTCTATTTCAGATTTATTGTTTATTAATTTTAATACATTACTATATATTTTCATGATTGTTTTGTCAGCAATTCCCATCTTATCATAATTAATACCACTTTCAAAATAAAAAAACATTACACTTTCTCTCTCGTTTTCAGTAAAATTATTCTTTTTTATTTCGGTTATTATCTCATCTTTATGAGGGGCTGCTCCTGTAGCAAAAATCACTACTTTCTTGTTAAGTAGGCCAGTAACTTTCTTCTTAAACTCATTAATTCCAAGTATATGTCCAGCATGCATTCCCGCCCCATAAATGATAACATCGTGGTCATTTATATCACATGTTTTCACCTTTTCAAAAGAAACTGTTTTACATAAGATATCTTCAGCGATCCAATCTGCATATTGTTTAGTAAATCCCGTTTTCGTTTTGTAAATAAGTAGTATTGATTTCATTTGTGTCTCCTCTTTTATCCAATAAATATAAAAAGTCAAATTACATTGTGTTTAAAAACATTAGCTTTTGATTTCTAATAACGTCTCGTGTTCCCGACTCCCCAGAGCCTTAAGTTGTCCGTTCAATAACTGGCAGTTCTAAATCTATGCAGCCTGGACACCGGGTGCTTGCACTTAGGTTATGGGGTGTCTGGGAACAGATTGTTAGGCGCAGTATCTAAAAACGAGTTTTCATAATCATCACGATGATTAATTATCTTCCAACTAAAACTTTAAAATCATGCCTTTTTTCCCTTCATGAAATCCGAACTTTTCATAAAGAGGTCTTCCCATATCTGACTCTTGTAAAATGATTATATGATATTCTTTATGTTGAGCGATTTTAATCAGTTCATCTAAAATAGTGGAAGCAATTCCACGACGCCTGTACTCCTCTTTTACAAACATACTTGTAATATAAGCGTTTTTCCCCCATGGATTGAAGAAAGAAGGAACCGAATTGTAATAAAAAATAATTCCCGTGCCAATTACCGATGAATTAGATTCTGCTAATACAATATCACACTGCTTTGCTTCTAAACTATTTTCGAAATATAAATATAAATTCCTTTTTATTAACTCGTAGTTTTCATCAACAGATGAAATATGTATAAAATCAAGTCTGCTTTCTACTAAAAAATCCAGATCAATAATTGTTGCATTTCTATATGTAATGTCCATAAAATTCCCACCCTACTAACTATATCATTCTCAAATCGTATTGCAGACAACCATAAATTAATGCAGCTACAGAGCCCTACCCTAATAGATATTGCGCCTAACGTCTCGTGTTCCCGACACCCCAGAGCCTTAAGGTGTCCGCTCGTAACTGATATTAATAGGCTCCTGATCCCGGACACCGGGTGCTTGCACTTAGGCTGTGGGGTGTCTGGGAACATATTGTTAGGCGATGGAATTACGAGTACGCTATGTTGTGAAATCTTTTAATATGATATCATTCAACATAGCAATCATGTTATTTATAACATAATACTGGCTATCCAGTAATTTAATTATCGTATGTCTTAGGATATAATAAATTCCAAGTAAATATAAAATAAATGCAATAGCAAACGCTAATATATACACCATGAAATCTATTCCTATAGAATCAGAATATAATTTAAAACCATAAACAATAATTGGAATAATCATACTTGAGAAAATAGTTATTAGAGGTTTAAAAAGAGATTTGCTTATCTGTAATCTCGGCAACTTTTCACTATAAAGCTCAATTAATAATTTTATCTTATCCTTGGTATATAAATTAAAATTATCTTCTTTTAATAAACCACGAAATATATCTAATTTTCCATAATACCAATCCAAATCGTTAATATAATTTTTTATATTATCTTTCCGAACAAATATGTATAGAATAATAAAAGCTATAATAAAAAGAAGTAATAAAACACCGTTTATACTTGGATACTTTGAATAAAAGATACCACTAAATAGAAAAATTAATCCTGTAATAATCAAGCTCAATAAAGATATTCTTACTCTAAGACTTAAATCTTTCCACTTCCTCATTTCATTTATTTTGACTTTATCTATAAAAGCATTCATCAAATACCATATCATTTGTTTAACCTCCAATTAGTAATTCTATCGCCTAACGTCTCGTGTTCCCGACACCCCAGAGCCTTAAGGTGTCCGCATGTAACTGGCAGTTCTGAAATTTTGCAACCCGGACACCGAGTGCCTGCACTTGGGCTGTGGGGAGTCTGGGAACATATTGTTATATGATGGTGTATGCGTATATTATCGCAGTACTTCATAGTATCTCATGCAAATTTACTTTATTAATTCCCAAAATAAAAACAGTGGTATCTTTTGTAGCCATGCAATAGAGGTTGATATTTCTGCTTGCGCTTTTGATGGTTGAGGTTCGTTTAAATCTACTATTGTCAATCCATTTTGTACAAAAACTTTAATATATTCCTCAAGTGTCCTATGTCTCCAAATAACCGAAGTTTTGCCATTTGGCAAAGGAGCTTCCCATTGAGATGGAGAAAAGTAATTTTTCACTACTACCTGTCGATTAATTCCTTCCCCCTGTCGTCCAATTCCATCATTATAATTTCCGTTAAAACATGGATGAAGCACACTTGCAAACAATTTCCCTGATGGTTTTAGTACCCGTACAACTTCTTTAATAGTCCCTTCAA